>CAWGZP010000228.1:0-33170 GCA_963826655.1 uncultured delta proteobacterium | reverse complement strand
AATGGCGCGCGGCGTCCTCGTGGCTCAACGCGCGCACCGCAGCCGTGGTGGCAATGGGCAGAGGTTCCGACGCCAGGGCGGAGCCACCCCACCCCGCCAACCCACATACCAGCGGTAGCACCCACTTCTTTCTCATCGTGCGGCTCTTCGCTAGCTCAGCCTCCGGCATTCCCTGGGGTCCTTATCGGCACCTACGCCGCCATCCTCAAGGGGCCCGGGCGCCTTTTCCGGCGGGACAAGCAGCGATCTGCCGCTGTGTTCCCGCGCGATCGCGAGCGGCTTTCAGATCGTCGCGCCCGAACCGCCAAACGCGCAATGCGGACATCTTAGCCCGTGGGAGCAGATACCCAATGCAGGAATCATTCTATCGGGATTGAACCGGCGGCAATCGCTCCTCCGTTACCCCCGTGACATGCACAATCTTGTTCCACCCCATTGCTCGATCCCCGCCATCACCGCCCCAAACCGCCCAGGGGGGGGAATTCTCTTGGATCGAAACCCGTTCGGAATGCATCTTCTTTGTTGCATTGTGGGAAAAACCCCTTTAAGATGCGTCAATTGAAAGAAATGCCTCTCGCGGTCTCCAGCACGGCTGACTCGCTGCCCGCGCAGGCCCCGGCTGCCCCCCGCCTGCGCGTGGGCAAACTGTGTATCGCCGTTCAGGGCGCGACCCCGGCCGAGCTCTTTCCCGCGCCGACGCTGCTCTTAAAGATTCTGTTTTCATCGAGTTCCGTCTTGACTTCCTGTCGAAGCCGGCGGCCACCCTTCCCGAGTTCAAGACCTTCCTCTCCCGTCGCCGCGACGTGACAGCCATCGCCACCTGTCGCCGCAAGCCGAATGGCGGCAAGTTCGCGGGGTCTCTGAACTCGGAGCTTGAAGTTCTGCTCAAGGCCGCCCAAACCGGCTGCCAGATCGTCGACCTGGAAGTCGAGTCGGCCGAACAGTGTACCCGGCCCCAGTTGACCAAGTTCCGCACCGCACTCCGCGCCGCCGGGGTTGTTGGAGATCTGGTTCACAAATTTGAACCACTGTTGCGACCTGTCTTGCGTTGCGCCATTGCCGTCGTCCTGGGCGGCCGCCATCAGTTCGGGATAATTGCGTAGAAGCTTCTCGGCTTCAAAACGCAAAAGGTCCTGGATTTGCGGGCGCTCCTGTTGTTTAGGGGCTTTGCGGTTTCTCCAGGAATATATCAGCCTGCTGAAAAGTTTTTCGTCCGCTTCAGGATCCTCCTGAAGGCAGCGGTTCAGAAAACGGAGAACGATGTCCTTATTGACGTCACTTTTGAGGTTAAATTTTCGCTTATAATACTGGTAGGCGATTCCGTAAATGTTATGAGACATGACTTGGGGAGTGGAACCGTGGCCGATTGGCGTCGTGCGGCGGCCATCGATTCCAAGCAGAAAGTCATCCAGGTTCCGGGCGCCTTCGACCGAGGTATGCTGGCGGGCTATATTGAGAGAGCTGTGGTCGTCCGAGCCGCCTGTAAGGCTTTTGAGCCAAGGCTCAGGAGAAAAAGGAGTAATTCGATGCTTATCGATCAGTTGCTCGATAATCTGGGGTGTCAGATTTTCCAGGATCAGCCTGATTGCCTGATTCTGATAGTCGTCGCGTGCTCCATTTAGTTCGAAGTTGCTGAAAAGCAGGAGGAATTTTTCAAAATGTTCCATGGTAAGTTTGTCGTTTACCGAAAACAGCGGGTGTGCGAGGACGTGAACAATGCCGGCCTCGTCAAGGTAGCGGACAAGATCGAATATGTTTTCCCGTAGTCTCTGGACTTCCCGATGGATTCTGTCGTTTATGTTATAGACGAGAACATGAGCTTTGCAGTAGTCATCCGGAAAGTAGGTCGTGATCTCTTCGCTTATGAACGTGCCGGGCAGGTGGGCGATTTCGGCGCTGCCCGAGATGGTATTGTGATCTGTTATGGTGACGAGATCCATCCCCTTCTGTCTGGCGATTCGGTAGACTTCAGCCGGTTCCGTGAAACACTCCGGACAGCCAAGCTTTTGGAGAATCCATTGAGAAGGGCGAACAGAGTATTTGGAATGGACGTGCAAATCGATTTTCATCATCTCTCCCTTTGATATCATCCCGGATCATCATTCGATGAGAACGCTCTGACCCGCTCTGACTTTATCCCCGGGGGCAACCCTGATAGTCATCCCTTCCAAAGGGGTGACCACCAGGTCCACCTGCGACCCTATGCGAATCATCCCGAAAATCTCACCGGAATTTACCCTCTCGCCCTCACCCATATATACGTCTATACCGCTGACGGATTTTGCCGCTATCTGGACAACATAGCAGCCGATCCCTTTGCCCCTGTACTCGCCGTCAATTTTCGTGACGGTCCTTTCGTTGCCGACAATATGAGTGCTGTTTTTGTAGAGCGGGGCCAGGCCCAAAAGCGTTCGCAGGTGCATCCACAGCATATAGGCGTTCTTGACTGTAGCGGGATAGTGGTGAACGAAACGAATCGTTCCGGAAACCGGAGCACGGTTGTAATGAACGTTGAAGGGACTCATGAATATCCCTATCAGGATCTTCGGACGCGTGATGTCCTCTTTGGTAATGTCGTTCAGAGTGGCTTCGATTCCACGTTTGATATTGATTACGCTTTCCTGCGGCTTCATGTGCCTGACATACACCACTGTGCCGTCGGCGGGGCTGAGAATCCCCGATCCCTCCGGAGGCGATGTCCGTTCGGGATTGCGAAAAAACCACACATAACGCCAAAGCAGGTAACAGAGGGCGCCGAGGACGACGGAGGCGAGTATTATTGTTACAGGTAGCACTAGCTTTTTGAATACCCCCATGCTTTGTCCTGGAGAATGTGAACGAGCGCCATGCCCGAAGAAAAGGGAAAGTTGGTTATCTCGAAGAAGTCCTTCTCTTTTCTGAGTATCTTAAGCCATTTCTTGACGCCCGCATGGCCGATGATTTCCCGTACATAGATGTTTGAGTCGTGCAGGAGTATGTAGGAGTTCTTGTGGGTGTGCTCGATGGTGTGCAGGAAGTCGTATTTTACATTTTCATAGGCGTGGCTGCCGTCGATAAAGGCGATATCGATCGGGGGCAACCCGAGGGCTTTGAACGATGAGAAGAACTGGTCGGACCTCAATTTGTAGTGTGTAACTATGTCCTCTACCCCGAATTGCTGGAAATGAGATAAGACTTTCTGAGGCTCGCTCCATTTGTCCGTGCCTCCGATAGTTTTGAACGGGCCGTTTTTGAGCAGAGAGTAAGAAGGGTCGACGAAGGTGAGCATCCCTTCCCCGTTGTCCTTCATTCCCAAGGCAAAGCATACCACACTGAAACCAAAGCCTGAGCCGATGACGAGAAGATGCTTGGGCCTGAGCGCCCTGGCAAGGCCGTAGTAAAGAAAGCCGAACCCCAGGTTCAGATTGTCGGGTTTTTCGTTGTGACCCAAGGGTTTGGCACTTTGGAGAATGTCTTTCAAAAGCGCTGTATTCAGACTGAAGTTTTGCAATTTGTCCCCCCCTCAAAAAAGTTTTCCCATCTTGTCCATGCCAAAAAGCCTGGGGGACATTACTTGAACAAGCTTGGCGGTTTCGTGTCGAGAAAATGGTATTTAGGTTACGATGATTTAGGGAAGTCAACCAGGGAAGTCAACATTGAACGGTTCACCGCGGAGAGAATCAAAATCTAAAAAAATCGACAGGTTTTTTTTCGTCTCTGCGGTGAACCGGTTCTATCTATGATGGGCTGCGGCGCAGAATTGCCGATTGCCGGCGAGGAAGAGGCCTTCGGAAACAGGCAGCGCGTCAATGAGATTTTGCCTTCAATTCGGACCACCTTCTGGCAATTGCCTCAAAAATCTCTGCCCTGTCGTCGTCGCCTTCGAACTCGAATTTGTCCCTCACCTGGACACAGGACTCTCCGGGCCTTGCTCCTAACGCAGCAGAGAGCTTAAGGAGTTGTTCCTGCGAAAGGTTTCGAATATCGATTTCCAAAAAAATAAGGTTTTGATCCCTGCTTGCCAGTCGAGCAGCCTCTTCGATCGAGAGGTCAAGCCTGAACCCACGATAAGATCCCTCACTATATTTTCCAAGCGGCATGCTCAACTCTTTGGCCGCGCTGATGGCATCGTATCCCCTAATGGTCATATTGTCCTCCCGTAATGTTCTATAATTTAACTATAATCACCCGTTTCAGATAAGCCGCCGCTTGTTGTTTTTCTCTCAAAGGCTTCCACTGCGGCGCTCAAAAGAGCATTTGTCCCCCGGTTCCTTGCAGATTGATTTAGACGCTTAATAGTGGCATTATCGCCGTCAGCGGAATTCTCCATCGAGTGGTGAACCCGGGCCTGGGGCGTGGAAAAAATGAAAAAAATTGGAATGACCTGTTTTCGGATGAGGGGAGAGCTGTTCAGCAAGTGTATCCTTGTCTGCGTTCTGGGGATGGGTCTTCTAATGTTTCAGTGCCCGGTATTTGCACAGCCGCAAAGGTCGCAAGATTGTGATCTCGATGCTGAAATAAGCCTGAACGAGCTTTTGAAAAGGGCAGCCGAGAATAATCCGGCAATCATGTCGGCAGCTCAATCGGCGGCGGCGTCAAAAGAAATGGCGGAGGCCGCCTCTGCCCTGCCCAATCCAACGGTGACGTTCCAGACTATGGGAAACCTCATTCCGCCCACTCTCATGCCCGGGGACCCGTCTTCGGCCCGGACCTATGGGATCGAGCAGGAACTTCCGTTTCCGGGCAAACGCGGTTTGAAGGGCGACATTGCTTCCGCCGAAGCGCAGGGACAGGAATGGAACCACGAAGTCGTCCGGAGGCAGGTAATCTCGGAGCTCAAACAAGCCTTCTATGATCTCTATTTTGTACGCAAATCCATCGACATACTGATGAATAACAAAGAGCTGCTTCAAAATTTCGAGCAGACGGCTGAATCCAGGTACGCGGTGGGGCAAACCACCCAGCAGGACGTCCTAAAGGCTCAGGTTGAAGAATCCAGGATACTGGATAGACTCCTCGCCCTGGGAGAGAAAAAAAGAATTGCGGAGGCAAAGATCAATAATCTGCTCTACCGGCCTTCCGGAACGCCGGTTGGAAAGCCTGCCGAACTAAAAAAAGCCGAACTGAAATATTCCGTTGAGGAGTTGACGGACCTGGCCCTTAACAGCGCCCCGGCGCTAAAGATGCAGGAAAGTGAAGTAACCCGCAGGGAATATGGGGTCGAACTGGCGCAAAAAGAATACTATCCCGATTTTGCCGTAGGGTTTACCTATTTCGAAAGAGAGGAAAATCCCGGGATGTACGGCCTGATGGTGAGCGCCAAGTTGCCTATATGGTACCGTAAGCAGCGGCATGAACTGGATGCGGCCCGGCTCAACCTGTCGAGCGCGAAGAACCTGCGCGACAGCGCTTCTTCAACAGTTCGGTTCCAGGTGAAGGAGGGATACACCACGGCCGCCACTTCTGAGAAGCTGGCGAAGCTGTACTCTTCGGCTATTGTCCCCCAGGCGAACCTGGCTCTTAGTTCGGCGATTGCCAACTATCAGGTCGGAAAAATCGATTTTCTCCAACTGATAGACGCCTCGATGGTGCTCCTGGAGTATCAACTGAAATACTATGAAACGATGACTGACTTCCACAAGGCGCTCGCGCAACTCGAACCAATAGTAGGTGTCGAACTCACCGATAGCTAATAAGATACCTCGACACTTCCTCTTCTCTTCTCGCTCCGCGCTTCCCCTTCAGGCAGCATCAAATGCGGTGAACGGGGCTGTGGCCAACAGGGATGAAAGGGCTTCGGCATTCAGGCCGACAATGTCCAGGCTCGAGCGGAGGAGCGTTGTGTCCATTTTGTCCACCTCGTGTCCCAGGGCGAAACGGAAGCTTATGAAGTCCGCGATGTAGACAAGGTGCGCCAAAAGCGTGTTGGTCGCGGCTTTGTGCGGCTCGTGATGATTGAGTATCGTATCGCTCACGAAATCCGGAATATTCCAGCGGCAGGCGAGCAGGTATCCCGCTTCGGTATGGGCCATACCCAGCAGTGACCTTTCTACGGCCGCCAGTTCATTGCCCCGTATCTGAAGTTGCCTGTAGAAGAGTGGATAGGCCTTGTACATGTACTGATCCAGAACCACTTTCCCGATGTCGTGGAGGAGTCCAGCCGTGTAAGCCTGTGCGGAGTTCGCCTTGCCGGTCAGTTCGGCCAGTTTGCAGCTTATATCCGCTGTCCATATGGAATGGTGAAAAATGCCCCCCTTGCAAAGTGAGTATCCCTGCCTTGCATGGGAGATAAAGTTTGCCATTGAAAAAGAAAGGGCCATAAGCATCAGGTTCTTTTCCCCAATCCGGAAGAGCGCCTTCTCTATCGAGTCGACTTTCATCCCGGGACTAATGGAAATCGAGTTGCACATCCTGATTATTCTTGCGCTAAGGACCTGATCCTGAAGAACCTGGCGCGAGACCTCCCCGAAGCTGCAAGAGTCGTCGTTTATCATGCGGATGATCTTGAGGGCAGTTTGGGGAATGGGAAGAAGTTCCTCGATCACTTCACTCAGTTGCTCAATGGTCGGGCGTCTGAAATCCTCCAATGTAGTTTGGAGGGCCGGAATGATGATTGGTTCGATTGTCGTATGGAAAGTCATGAGATCGAGACACATGGTACACGAGAAGTACCCTCCTGCTTCGACCTTCATGACCGTGATATTTTCATCCACAAGGATTCGATGCGCCGTCTCCGTCGTGCGGCCGCCGATATCGAGCAACAAATCCGACTGGGTAACGGGGTCGATGAGCGCTCCTCCCGCTATACAGGCTTGCAATTTCTCTTTCCGCGCACCTTGCCTGCAAAGTGCGTCGATAAAAATCGGAACGGCGGTAAGGGCGCTTGCTTCAGGGTTCCAGTCGAGGTCCCTGCTGGGCGGTTCCGGAAGGAGAAGGTGCAAAAGGCCCCCGATTTTAGCCTCGCGGTCAAACAGGGTAACACCGACGCAACTTCCCAGGTGCGCCAGCATTATCTCGGGTTTTTGAGTGCCGATCATGTAGGAACCCGAGGGTACCGTGTGGATATTCATCGATATTCGTCCGTTTTTGTATAGAGCCGGGCAGCGTTGTGGCTTTTAGATATAGATCGGCCGAAACAGGGGACTTCTTCAGCGAATTTAGCGAGGGATAGGGGGCTGTGATGTCGTGAGGCGCATGGTCTCTGCAATGCGGCTCACGACAAAAGGGGCGCCTCTCGAAAGCCCACCGGAAGCGATAGACATGGCGGGCGCCACATACGCCGAAGCGAACGGAAGCCTCTGAAGTTGAGCGGAGGCCCAATGCACCTGCGTCAAAATCCCAATCGCATTGCGGCTACGGTTAGGGAGAGGATATTGCGTTACGTACGATCTTTCCTGGAAAACCGGCAAGCCTATCAGTTCAAAAACACATCCCGGTAATAATCGAAATGTTCAGTGACCGAGCCGGCCCCGCGAATTACCGCCCGAAGGGGGTCTTCGCATCTTACAACTTCGAGTCCCACAGACTGGTGAATCAGCGCTCGCAGACCCTTCAAAAGGGCCCCTCCACCGGCGAGCCAAATGCCATTTTCGGATATGTCGGATCCCAGGTCCGGGGTGGCCTTCTCCAAAACGCGGCGAACGGCTTCAATTATGGCCTGTAAGGGCTCTTTCATCGCCAGCCTGATATCGGCGTCGGTTATGGTGATGATTTTCGGCATGCCGCTGACAAGGTCTTTCCCCCGGAGCTTGATTTCGAGCGTTTTTTTGAGCGGTACCGCAGTGCCTATTTTCATCTTTATGACTTCGGCCATCATCTCACTGATTGCCATGCCGTGCTGCTGACGAATAAACTGGCAGATGGACTCGTTAGCTTCATCGCCGGCTACCCGCAGCGACTCGCTGCACGAGACAGCAAACTTGGAAATAACAGCTACCTCGGTTGTACCGCCGCCAATATCGACGATCATTTGTCCCGCCGGTTGATCGATCGGAAGCCCCGCCCCGATCGCCGCGGCCATTGGCTCCTCGATCAGGAATACCTTGCCTGCCCCGGCCATGGCAGAGGCCTCCATCACCGCGCGTTTCTCAACGGAGGTGATCCCCACCGGGACGGCCACTACCAGCTTGGGCCTGGAGAAAGAGAATCTCCTGAATACTTTTCCGAGAAACGCCTGTACCATGAACGAAGCGGTTTCGAAATCGTGAATGACTCCGTCGCGCATCGGCCTGGTAACTGTGGTCCCCCTGGTATGCCGCCCGGCCAGGCTCTTTGCTTCCCGTCCGATGGCAATAACCTTGCCCGATTCCTTTTCGACGGCAACCATGGACGGTTCATCAAGAACGATGCCCTTTCCCTTGACGTATATAAGGGTATTGGCGGTGCCAAGGTCCATTGCCATATCTTTGGACAGAAAATCCATCATCCTGCCGAACATCTCACGCTCCCCCTTCGCTCCAGTTTTTTAAAGCCAGTGTCCCGAATCGCAAAACTATCCCTTGGCATGATAGTTATTTCAAAAGGTGCGGGCGAGTGCCGGTGATCCGTTAATTTTCCGATCGTTTCATGGCTCAGCAATTTTTTACATCCCTCCCGGAAGAATTTGGAAAATGATAATATTCCGGCACCCCCGCCGCCGGCGGTCCGGGAATTACATTGCGCCCCCCCGAACCCCTTGAGATTAAAGGCTCGGGCCCTCAGTTCGGGCCGAGTATATATCAAAAGTGCAGTTGTCTTTGCAAAAAATACTTTCCCGGACCAAAATTCCTTCCCGGGGGCGATTCCAGAATGAAAGTTGAATGATTTGTGGTTGACAAACAGCAGCTATATGTCCATAGGTACTCAGAGTTCGGTTCTAAGGGGCGGCTGGAAGGCCTGCGTTTTGGCAGGTACGGTTGGACATTGTCAGATCTCGTTCCCAAAGCGGGACAACAAAAGAGGAGAGAGTTTGATGCAGCGCAAAAATCAATTTGTTTGCGTCCTCCTTATTGTTTCGATTTTTTTGCTTTTTCCCCAAATCTCAAAGGCTTCTGTAAATCAACACGTAAACGCGCGTTCGGCTGTCCTGGTTGACATGGAAAGCGGCGAAATCCTCTACGAGCAAAACGCCGACCAGCTTATTGCCCCCGCATCGATTACCAAGATTTTAACACTCTACCTGATTTTTGAAGCCATCAAGCAGGGAGAGGTGCGCCTTTCCGATGAAGTCGAGGTCAGCAGACTGGCTGCCTCCATGGGTGGTTCCCGAATGGGACTCAGCGCGGGTGCGCGTGTTCCTCTCGACGAACTCATCAAGGGTATCGCCGTGGTCTCGGGCAATGACGCCTGTGTCGCCGCCGCAGAGCACCTGAGCGGATCCGTTGGACGATTTGTCAGCAGGATGAACGTTAAGGCTCGCGAACTGGGAATGACCAGGTCCCGTTTTATGACCCCCAATGGACTTCCGGCCGATGGACAGGTTACTACGGCGCGCGACATAGCCAAACTCTCGGTAGCCTACCTTCACCGTTTTCCCGAGTCGTTGAATATACACTCGATGCAGGCATATGCCTATGGCAGACATGCACACCACAACGCGAACAGGCTTCTGGGGAAGTGCCCCGGAGTGGACGGCTTAAAGACCGGTTTCGTCTGTGCCTCAGGCTATAACATATCGGCGACCGCGAAGCGAAACGGCACCAGGATACTTGCCGTTGTAATGGGGGCGCGGAGTGCCTGGATCAGATGCTCCGAAGCCGAGAAGCTTATCGAAGCAGGGTTCCGCGAGACCGGGGGCCCCCATAACGATGTTAAAAGCATTACATTCACAGGCAAAACCGGGGATGACGCGGAGGTATCCGTAGCAGGGGCCTGCGGACCAAACGGGACTGGAAAAGCGCGCGTCAAAAGGTCTGGTAGGCGGGGTACGCTTGCCGCCCACCGGAGGACAAGAGGATCCGTATCGCATAAGACGGCCTTGAATGGCAGGAAAAAACCAAAGACAGCCATGAAATCGAGGTTGGAAAATAGCGCAACTTCTTCCCGGCACGCCTCGGGGAAGAACAAAACCCGTGACCTGGCGTCCGGCAAAAAGTCCGGTCATGTGAGATCTGCCTGTCTCGAGGCCAAAACAAGCCGGAGCGACAAAATCCGGTCTGCGAAATCGAAAAAAGACGAGACTAAGACAGCTTCAAAAAAGAGAAATGTCAAGAGCAGCCCTCAAGCCCACGCCATGAGAAAAAAGGCCAAGGGATAATCGATTGGGTTATCCGCTCCCCGTTGATGAAATCGGTTGCGATGGTATAATGCCTGATGAGTTGAGGTTGAAAGTGTTCAATCTTTTTGTGCTGAGTAATGTCTGATTTTCCCAGGCATCCTGTTTTGGTTTCGATGGGTTCCAGGAGAGCAAAATGGATTATTTCGAATATAGAGTTACCGTCCATCCGGCCGAGGAATTCCGGGATATGATTTTGTTCTGTTCCAGTGAGGGGGGCTGTAATATGGAAGTGATCGCCTCCAAACAGATAGAAAAGATGGAAATCCTGCTCAATGAAAAGGGTCTGCAAGGATGGGAACTCGTTCAGGCGAGTTTCGGAAAAGATGGAGTGCTCGTGTTCTGGAAAAGACTTCGGACAGAAGAACTGTCCGAGCCCAAGAGCGGGCTCAATCCCGCGCGCGGTTGACCCAGTGGAAAGCGAGAACGAAAAGAAGGGTCCCAAGCGAAGCCAGCAGTAGATAGGATGAAAGAGGGGGCCGCTCGCCGAAGGCGGCAGCCCTGATTGCCCTGGATGCGTGGGTCAGAGGCAGAAAGAACAGGATATGCTGCACCCATGCGGGCATCCTGTCTACTGGAAAAAAAGTACCACCCAGAAAAGCCATCGGAGTGATGAAGAAATTGGTGAGGAGGGCCTGGTCGGAATGCGATTTGACGAGCATCGCCAGTCCTACGGCCAATGATGCAAAAACAAAGCTGTTCAGCGCAGCCGCGAGCCAGAAATAGATGTTGTAAGAGAGAGTCACGTTTGACAGGGCCGCAATCACAAGAATCAAAACGACTGAAAGAAGCGCCCTGGTGATCCCTGCAAGCACCTCCCCGGCCACATAAGAGATGTTCCTGATCGGTGCGGCCTGAATTTCCTCAAAGGTATGCCAGTAGAACCGTGCAATGTTTATCTCGCTCGCTATTGCAAAGGCCTGAATCATGCTGTTCATCGCCACAAGCCCGGGGATCAGGAATTCCAGGTAGGAATGCCCGCCAACGCTTATGCCCCGGCCCATCCCAAGTCCGAAAGCGAAGAGGTAGAGCAGGGGACTCACCAACATGGAAGCCAGTTGCCTGAAAAACCTCTTGCGCAGGATGAGGAGTTCGCGCTGGTAGATTGCGAGCAAGCCGCTCATACCATGACCTTTTTGCCGGTAACGGAAATGAAAACATCTTCGAGGTTTACACGCCTCAATGAAAAGCCCGCTTTATGCTCTGCAATGTGCCTGTTGGCCTCTTCTCTGTTCTTGAAATAGAGGGTCTGCATGCCGCCGTCGCTGACCTGGTCCAGTGCCCATGCCCCCAACCCCTCCATCAGATTTTGCGGTGTGTCCAGGGCCACAATTCTGCCTTCGTCCAGGAAAGCGACCCGCTCGGCCAAAAATTCCGCCTCTTCGATGTAATGCGTGGTTAGAAAGATCGTCGTCCCACCCTGCTGGATTTGTTTTACCAGCGACCATATTCGGCGCCTGATAGCCGGATCGAGACCCGAGGTAGGTTCATCGAGAAAGACTATCTTTGGAGAGTGCATGAGCGCCCTTGCGATCATCACCCTTCTTTTCATCCCTCCGGACAAAGACTTCACCGGGCTGTCGATCCTGTCTGCAATTTCCACGTATCCCACGAGTTCACAAATGCGCTGCACTCGCTCTCTGCGAGGCATCTGGAAGAGCTTTCCGTGGAAATCGAGGTTTTCACGTACGGTGAGTTCGTTGTCGAGATTGATGTTCTGAGGCACCACTCCGCATTGGCGCTTTGCCTGAATGCTTTCCCTCTCGGTGTTAAAGCCATTCAGCCATGCGTCGCCCGCGGAAGGGACCGAAAGGCATGTGAGTATCTTGATGGTCGTCGTCTTGCCCGAACCGTTCGGCCCCAGGTATGCAAACAGTTCACCCCCGCCGACCTTCAGGCTCACGCCTTTGAGGGCTTCCACATGCTTGTATCTCTTACAAAGGTTCTCGAATCGAATCATCGTCTGTCACGCACCGCCGGCGTCGCCACCATCCTTTTCTAAAGAGGGGGGTGGGCGATTTTTTTGGACACAACTCGGTATCAGCCCATCGCGTCCTCGTTGTGACTTGCATTCACATGTTCTTTAACAGGATTTCTCTTAAGTGGAAACACTTGATGCGGAAGGGATGTTCTTCGTCCTGATTCCCGCCGGTTCAGGCCGTCAATTTGCAATCGGTAAAACCCGCTTTTTTCATTCCCACGCACCGGACCGCGGCCAGTGCGGAAACACATCCGTCCGAGGCGGCCGCCACGATTTGGTGTGCGTATTTTTCCCTGAGGTCCCCAATTACAAAAAGCCCGGGAATGCTTGTTTCGCATTTTTCATCCGTGAAAACATGGCCCTTTTCGCTCATTTTAACGCCGGCGGGAACCAGCTTGTTGTTCACCGTAAAGCCTGCGGAAATAAAAATGCCCTGCACATCGATCTCTTTTTCAATCCCGTCGCCATTTTTGACGACGATCGCACTTACCCCATCGCCGTCCGAGATTATTTTGGTCACTGTCGTCTCGGAAATCACCTGTATCTTCGGTTCCATTCTTATTCGCTCTTGCAGTATGCCGCTTGCCCGGAATGTGTTGCGGCTATGGATGAGGTGTACCCGAGGCGCAATCATGGCCAGGTAGAGGGCTTCTTCCAAGGCGTTATCGCCGTCGCCCGTCACCGCTACGGCCCTGCCTTCGAAAAAAAAGCCGTCACAAAGTGCGCAATAGGACACACCCCGTCCGAGGTTTTCGATCTCGCCGGGCACGCGCAGAGTCCGTGAGATGCCGCCGGCTGCAAGGATGACGGCATAGGCGTTCAAAGTCCTTTCGTTTGCAAGCCTTACAGTATGAAACCCGGCGCCGGGTTCTATGGCGATTACCTCCTCGCCCAGGATCTCGAGACCGTACCATTTCGCGTGTTGGAGAAATTTATTGGAGAGGTCGTTGCCATTTATATCTATAAACCCCGGGTAGTTCTCAATGCCTCTGCTGACAGCCATCTGCCCGCCGGCATTGCCCTTTTCGATGAGGACCGTGCTCATCGCAGCCCTCTTGGCGTAGATCCCCGCCGAGAGTCCGCCAGGACCGCCCCCGACGATTATTATGTCGTACGTCGAGGCATGCTCTTTCATTTTTCGCATTAACCTCTCTTCTTGCGACGACTTGAAAAAATGGTATTCTTTGCCGCATTGTGAGCATTCCAGGATACATTCGTCCGCCTTGTCCGATTTTATTTCGGTCCGTATTCCGCAATCGTCACATCGGCGGCGTGCATTCAGTTTGTTTTCCATCTTATATTTTCCCCCATGCAATTATATCCATTTCGGTCTAATCAAACAATTTGAGCATTTGTCCTCCAGTTGAAGTTATGCTACCCGCCGAGTCCGGCAAATTCAGCCCGGGGAGCTTTTGCAATTCTTCCGTTCACTTTCCGGGGCTCGAGTTTCCGGCCCGGGATTTTGGACTAGTACTCGACCTGGTTGCGCCGGTTGCTCGAACCCATGGTCTGTCCTGTGAGTTCAATAGTAAGGGCATCCGAGAGCAGGGCGCCGATGGTTTCTATGGTCTTCCGGAATGGTGTGTTTCTCACGTACTCCCACCTGGTGTCCCCGGTGAAATGTTCGGGCATTTTGAGATTATAGAGTATAGGGGGCTTTAGCTCTTTCAAGCTTGAGGCATGTACCCGAAGCCATGCGTCTCCCGAAGGAATGACGTCAGTGAGGTATTCGATCGCTACATGGCCGTTGTCGAAGATAGTTGTAGTGAGCTTTTGGCCGGGCGCGAAGCTACCTGTCACAGCGTCGGGCAGGATTTGCGCCAGGTGCCAGCCTGAGAGCACGAGGTTTTGAGCCATATGGTTCGCACTGGAAGGGACCCCTTTCAGAATGTCTCCCATTAAAGCATCTTTAAGTTTGGACGCGGAATAAAACAGCCTATTCTTGAAACCCCGCGGAGCCGCTTCACCCTTCGGATGCAACGCGCCGAGGCTCAAAGCGCTCCCCATATCTTTGAAGAAATCCTCCACCGTTCGGAGCAGCCCTTTCTGATGTCCTTCCTGAATTTCATTCTTATCGTTTCTGTAGAGAATCGTGGTCCCGGTAAGCATATTGCCGATGAAATTCTTGATATTGCCGAGGACGTCGGAAGAATCCTTCCGGACCAGCCCCAAAACGGATTCTTTATTAGAGGGTTCGACGACCTCTTTTTTATCCAGATAATAACCGCGGCCCCCTGGATTGCGGAGCAACTGGTCATCTTTATATTTTTGAAAGCTACTCACTGGAGCAGTTGCTGGCGATGGTTGTGCGTTGTTCCGGTAAGCCGCCGAGACGGTTGCCCCGGACCTGGGAGAAGAACTCAAAGACCCCGGGGCGGAAAGGGCAGGCAGAGCCGGCATTTCCATAAACTGCGGGGATGATCGCGAGCCGGATTGTTGCGGTGAATATTGGAGTGTGGCTTTTTCGAGGACCGAGTCAAAGCTCTGACTATCATCGGCGGACTGTGGAGAAGTCCTGGCGGCGGGGGGCTGCGACGGGTCCATGCCGGAAACGGGATCAGGTTTCATCTTGCACGCCTGAGGCATCTGGCTGGGAATCGAGGATCAGGTTGCATTTCGTCTCCTTGGAAAAAGATGGAATTCCGCCGGTAGACGGAGCAATTCTCATGCCGAATCCGGGGAAGTTTTGAGGACGAAAGATTTCGATATGAGTCTCGACAGAGGAAAAAACGAATGAGAAGCTCCGGCCCCGAACTGTGTTGCGAATTGACACACTTCAATTAAGATTTATTGATTTTTAGTAGACGAAAGCGCCAGGTAATACGTCAGAATATTCGGAAGACGTTTAAAAGGGTAGTTTTGCATCTGGGCCGGGTGGTCCATGCCCGCCGTGGAGGCGTCTGAATGCCACTAAGGCCGGGCCATCGACGCAGGCAGTATGGAAATGGACGTTGAGATTCCGGGGCAAGTTTAAGAGGCTTGCCGACACCTCACGTCGCCATGCTTATCCTATGGGGCGTTTTCATGCTTGAAGGCTGGAAACGGGCCGGTTCAAGGAGAAGAGTCATGAAACGATTATTTAAGATCTTTGCAGTGATCCTGGTGGTGGTTGCCGTCGTGATGTTTGCATCTACCGGCTTTGCGTATAGAGGCGGGTATGGCGGCCACGGCGGCTGGGGCGGTGGCCACGGTTGGGGCGGCCACGGATATTACGGTCACGGCTGGGGTGGTCGTTATGGCTGGGGCGGGGGCTACCCCGGTTGGTGGTGGGGCGCCTGGGCGGCGCCGTATTACTGGGGCTACCCCTATTATTACGGCGGTGGATATCCCTATTACGGGAATCCTTACTCCTCGTACTATTATGGGGGCTATTGAGCAAATCAATGGCTTCGCCATTGCCGAACGGGCCGAACGCGGCCCCAATGCATCGGGGGTGCGTAGCTGAGTCGAACGGGGACGTGGAAATCCTGGACGCCTTGAAAGCGCTCATGTAAAATAGTTGTGACTTCGGGGCAGGGTCATGAAGACCTGTGGAAAATAAGTGCCTTTCAATTGGTTCGAGCGCCTTTCAGAGGGCGAACACGATGGTGTCCGGCCGGTTCGGGCCGGCAAGCTCCAACGGGGAGCTGTAAGTGGCCTGTGAGTTGGCAATAGTGCACGATTTTACACGGCTATGGCAAATTGCGGCCGAGTAGGAGCGCCTCATTTTGCCCGCGTGATGAAGGGAAATTAAATGGCTCGATGGAAAACTATTCCTATCGTTGTGGTGGTCCTGTTTGCCGCCTTCGGCGGGTTGGCCTTTGCACAGGCACAACAGGCGCCGCAACAGCCGCCGCCGGTTCGCGGAGGAGCAGCCGGAGGTGTGGACCCCCGAATGGAGCACCAGATCGATATGATGTTTCAGAACATGGATGCGAATCATGATGGCAAGATCAGCAAGAGCGAATGGATGAACTTTTATGAAAACCTGTTCAAACGGATAGACGGTAACGGCGACGGCTACATCACCAAAGATGAGGTAAGGGCCGACATGATGGAAGCAATGAAGAAACAACCTCAACCTCAACAGCAAAGGCCAGCCGCCCCCGCTCAATAGGCTTCAGGCAGCCCTTGAACAGGCTGCCTGTTTTGCACAATTCCTTGTGAATCGGTGAACGTCGGGTTGACCACCTTCTCTAAAAGGGTGTAAGAGTCCACAGTCCTTTTCCTGGAGGAGGTTGAAAAGATGTTGCTCAAAATAAGAGGTGATGAGCTTGAAATCGTTCCTGGTAAGTTCGTCTGTTTAGCCCTGAACGAAGGGGAGACGAGCTATTTTAGCGAATGGAACGAGC
The DNA here is from genome assembly GCA_963826655.1 of uncultured delta proteobacterium. GTDB lineage: Bacteria > Desulfobacterota > Syntrophobacteria > Syntrophobacterales > Syntrophobacteraceae > SbD1. The sequence continues at coordinate 16,627 of CAWGZP010000228.1, read as the reverse complement.
TTGACCGTGAACTCCGAGAAAAATTTGAAACGATCAGAGAAGGGTTGTTGAAAGTAATGGAAAATTTCATCAACTCAAAGGACAGTGCCGACTTTGAGGCTGTCTCCGAGGAGTATAAGGAAGAAGAAGATTGGTCCTCCTGTCCGGCGGCAAAAGCCTCGGAGTCCGAGATCTACACTGAAGACACTTTAGCGCCTTCGGCTTGAAGGCAATCAAATTAGAAGGGCCGCTTGTCCCTCCATCTCCCTGCTACCCTAACCGCGATATGAAGATACCGCTCCCGTTGTGCGGCAAGATAATACCCTCCGAGAAAGAGCCTTGGAACCGGCTAAGCGAGGAACAAAGCTCGTCGGCTATGCAGAACGGGCAGGTTAGCTGAAATGTTGCGGGAATCCCGCCTCCGAGAAAATCCCATCCCTGGCCTCTCATCGCGAGAGATTCCCATGGGTTATTGCCCGGGCCGAAATAGGCTACGGTGGCGTTGCGCGCGCAACGGCTGCACGTGCCTGCAATTGAAGAAAGGGTCTTCGTGAGCATTTGTCCGGCCGGGCCTTTCAGGAACTTCTCCGGGATATCTCGAACGGCCTTGTATTCATAAACATAAGGGCCTTTTTTCATCTCCAGGGACGGATAAACGACAACCATTTTCTCAGTGCACGCGGTAAATTCCTGCCTGAAACGTTCGACCAGGTGTTGCCGGCAAAAGCGCGTGCTTCCACCCTCTTTGAAAATCAGGCTGTCTTGAGAAAACGTCCCGCACACCGAACATCTGAGAAGATGGGTGGCAAAAAAGCGGGCGGCGATCAACGCCAGGAAAAACGAAACCCATAGTACCGGGAAAAGCGCGTCGTTTACTGTAAACACCACTTTCCCGGTTTCGAGGTATTCGATTGCGCATTTGAGCAGCGCGGCAATAAAGAGCGAAAAAAGGCTCAAATGAAAATATGAGGTCAAGCCGTTATTTTTCTCGTCCATGAGCGCCTCAAATCTGCACATTTTCCGTCATTGTGGGGAATGAGAAAATGCCGCGCATACGCGGGGTCGCGCCGTCTCCCACGGTGGCGCTCAGGCTGATTTCAACTCCGAACCATAAAGAGCACGGCAATCACAACACCGGCGGATACAACGATCCAGCGCAACACGATCGGCCGGATCCAGCCTGCGAGGCGTCCGCCCAATACCCCGCCGATTAGCGCCCCCACGGCCATCACCAGCGCTACCGACCAGACCACCTGACCCGAGAACAGGAAAAAAATGCCGGCCGCTATATTGATGCTAAACGACAGAATCTGCTTTAATGCATTTAAGCGCGTGAGTGAGTCATCGAGTACGAGTCCGAGCACCGCCAGTACGATCACGCTCAAGCCGGCGCCGAAATACCCCCCATACACGGCGGCTAAACCTACTGGTAGAACGATCAGGGCTTCATTTGCCCTCGACGACCTTTTGTGCCCGCTGCCGCCTCCGATCCAGGCGCGCAGAGGCCCCTGTGCGGCGAGGAGAACCGCGGCCAGCAGTATCAGAAAAGGCGTCATGGCACGAAACGTATGTTCACTTGTGTTCAGGAGTAAGACTCCGCCAGCGATGCCACCCAACACAGAAGCGGGTACGAGGGACCAAAGAAGTCTTTTGTTCCCGTGCAGATCGTTTAACTGTGCAAGGGTTCCGCCCAGGTAACCGGGGCAGAGGGCCACAGTGTTTGTCACATTCGACGCCACGGCCGGAATCCCCAGCGCGATCAGCATTGGAAAGGTGATAAGAGTTCCGCCACCGGCGAGAGCGTTCACCGCCCCTCCCGCCACAGCCGCCAGCCCCACGAGACCAAACTCCAACCCGGTCATTGTCTTTTTCTTCCTTTCAGAGGTCTTCTAAAATTGATGTCACCCAGTTAAAGATAACGGGATCAGTCCCTCAACGCACAGCTTTTCAGCCATTCTCGGGTGTGCTTCCCTCTATTCCGGCCAGGACAATCTTTTCTACCGACCAGAGATGCTCTTTCATCGCCTCGAAGGCCATATCGGGGTCCCTGTTTTCCAGCGCATCGATGATCTTCAGGTGCCCGACCACCGATGCCTTCTTTCGGGTTTCATTCCAGAGCGATTCCGACCTGCTTTGACCCAGGACCTCGTTCATCATATCCATCATCTGCTTGACGATCCTGTTTCTCGAAGCCGCGGCCAACCCAAGATGAAACGCCCCGTCCAGTTCCGAGTCTTCCTTCTCGGCCAGGATCCTTCTTTCCTGGTCGCAAACAATGATCTTCAGGCGATCCAGTTCTTCCCGGGTAATATTTCTGGCAGCAAGAGACGCAATCAGGGGCTCCATGAGCATTCGGAATTCAAGAATTTCCCGGATCAGTTCTCCTTTCGCACGGAGGACCAGGGCGAAGGAATCGATCAACGCCGTCTCGTCCGGGGTGCGCACATAGGTCCCGTCGCCGCGGCGCACCTGGAGAATCCGTCTCTCGGTCAGGGTCTGAATCGCCTGCCTGATACAATTTCGCGAAACCCCGAACGACAAGGCAAGAGACCGCTCGGAAGGTATCTTTTCGCCTTCCTTGATCTCGCCGCGCCGAATCGTTCCGAGTATCTTCTCGACGATCTCGTTGTAGAGAGACTTGCTTCTGCCTGAAGAAATTTCGACTGCCATACATCGTCACTCCAAACCAGCAACCCATGCCCCGCCCGTCACCCCGAACCACGAAAAGTGCTTAGCCATAACAGGGTGAACGGAGCGTAACCCCTGGTAGCAGAAAATAAAAGTGGTATAACCAATAGTCCCATAAAGGGCATTTGTCAAGGGTATTGGATGGACCAATTTTATGGTTTATCTCGAATGTTCTTTTATACGCTGGACAGTGATAAGTTCTCGTGGCAAAGAATCATTGTTTGACTGTCAAAGGAAAGGGTTGGGACATGGGCCTGAAATGCGTGCTTGGAATCCATAAGTGGAATGGCTGCAAATGCTCACGATGTGGGAAGACCCGTGACAAAGGACATGACTGGAACGGTTGCAAGTGCAGCAGGTGTGGCACGATCCGGATGGATGGGCACGACATCTTCAAGGACTGCGAGAAATGCGGTACCTGCGATTAAAGTCATGGCCGCAGCGCGCGCAGATAAAGAGGCGAAGTGCGCATATTGGGTCTTTTGCACGCTCCTCGCCTTTTTTTGAACGCCTCCTGAAATACCTGCTCAGGTAACCGGGAATCGGAAATATTCTCCGGTCGAAATGCTTCCTCTTTTTGAAGCTTCCGCATAATGCCGCGATATAGTAGTATCAGCGTACCGCGATGAAAGCGGAGGAGTTGTGTTGCGCCTCGTTGCTGAAGGATTTTACTGAAATGGCCTCCAAATTCGTAACGTTGCTGATCGATGACAACGAGGTTTTCCTCAAACAGTTCCTGCCAGTCGTGGAGGCCAGCGGGGACATAGAGGTTATAGCCCTCAATTCCCCCCGGCAAGCTTTTGAGGCACTGGAGAAGCGCCCCATAGACCTCATCATTTCCGATATCCATATGCCGGAGATGAGCGGCCTTGAGTTCTTCGGCCGAATACAGGAACTCTACCCGGAAATACCTGTAATTCTGATCACTGCTTTCGGTTCCACTGCTCAGGCCGTTCATCTCGTTAAACAGGGAGCCTTCCACTATTTCGAGAAGCCGGTAGTGGACAGGATCGAGCTTTTCCGGGCAACAGTGCGTGAGGCTCTCGCCAAGCGGCGAATGCTCAATGAGCTTTCGCTTCTTCATAAAGAGAAATTCCTTGGGACCAAACCAGCAACCACGATCATTGGAGAATCCGAGGAGATTAAAGCCGTGTTTGACTCGGTGCGTGAAATAGCCGAGTTGCCGGTTACTGTGCTTATAACGGGAGAGACCGGGACGGGAAAAGAACTCATTGCTCATGCCATCCATGATCTCGGCAGTAAAGAGGATAGCAGCTTTCTGGCAGTCAACTGCGGCGCATTCGCAGAAGGGGTACTGGAAAGTGAACTCTTCGGACACGAAAAGGGGGCCTTTACCGGAGCGATTTCTCGAAAGCCTGGAGTTTTCGAGTTGGCCGATCACGGAACTCTCTTCCTGGACGAAATCGGCGAGGCTTCGCACACGCTTCAGACCAAGCTCCTCCGGGTTTTGGAGACCAAGATGGTAACGCGGGTTGGCGGAACAACCCCCATACGTTCGGATTTTCGTATCATCACGGCGACAAACCGCGACTTGGGGGAAGAGGTGGCGGCCGGCCGCTTCAGGCAGGACTTATTTTACCGGCTCAATATTTATCCGATCAATATTCCCCCACTTCGAAAGCGGAGGGATGATATTCCCCTCCTGGCTGAACACTATTTTAACAAGTTCAAGAGGAGGTATAGCCGCCCCGTTGAGGGCATCTCCGCCGAAGCAGTCCTTTTTCTGATGGACTATGATTGGCCCGGCAATGTGCGCGAACTGGTCAACATAATGGAAAGGGCGGTCATCACATGCAAGGTGTCCCATATTACTGTGCGGGATATTGCACTGGCTCATGATGCAATCGAATGGAACCAGGTCGGAAAAGACTCTTTTCTCAGCCTGCAGGACGGGGAGAGGATTCTTATCCGGATGGCGCTCAAGCACTCCGAGGGCAGCAAAACCACCGCCGCCGAGTTGTTGGGCATCAACCGAAAGACTCTGGCCCAGAAGATGAAAGCTTATGGCATCGACGAATTTCCGGAAGAAACTTGATAACTCCTCGCCTGGTGTGGAGATATAATCTATGTTATTCAGTGCGAAACCTGTTTATTCAGTGAATTTTAGGAATCTATAAGGCAACGCACCCATGAATGAGGCCAGTGCATTTACCTTACTTGGCTCTGCCTGTCCGCCTGATCCGGGAGTGCTTTAACCTCTTCCGATGACCAACTAGAAAGTGCTTCCGTGAAACGATGTCCCGCTTTTAGAGACCTTGCATGGAGTTGTGCAGCCTTTTTCCTCATCTTGCTTCTCCCCGCATTAATTGCCATCGCCGATGATACCCCTTCCGTTCGAGTTAACGAGGACGGAAGCATCGAGCTTTTGATAACCTCCTACACAAGGGTTGACACACCCAATGAGAAGGTGGCCGCCGACATCACCGTGGTTACCAGAGAGCAAATCGAGAAGATTCCAGCCACCAACGCGGCCGAGGTGCTGCAGTTTGTCCCCGGTGTTTATGTTGAATTCAACGGAGGCCTGGGGAGCCAGGCGACAGCGAGCATCCAGGGAAGCTCGTTGTCGGCCGCGCCCGAGGTGGCCGTCTTCGAGGACGGCGTGCCGCTCAATATGCTTGCAAATCCCATAACGAATCTTTCCTTTATTCCCGTATCCAATATCGAACGAATCGAGGTGTACAAGGGGGCGGCATCGTCGGCCTGGGGGACTTCAATGGGGGGCGTAATCAACATCATCACCAGGGAACCCGACCCCACCAAGCCATTCGGCGGAGAGGTTCAGAGTTCATATGGTAATTTCGATACCTTCAGGAACAGCGGATCGGTCAGCGGGACAGTGGATCGTTTCGGCTACTTCGTCTCGTTCAATCATGATGAAAGCAATGGGTTCGTGCCTCACATGAGCTACCTGCAGGATGCCGTCTATGCTAAATTTAACTATTCCGTCGGTGACTCGGGCCGCCTCAATTTCGTCGTGAACCACGACGAGGGAAATAATGGAGACCCGACCTCACTTCTCACCCATTACTACGATTTTTGGGAAAATTTTCATTCCGACCGCACCTACGAGCGCCTCCTCTACGAAACCAGCCTCCCAAACAACTTTACTTACACCATTGAAGGGCGGCACCAGGAGTTCGGTCAGATCGACGACCATCTGCTCGCCGACAATCAAATCGATCCAAAACCCAAAGATAAGGGGTGGAATTATAACGAGGAACTCTATGGAATCAGCTCCAAGCTGAGTCACAATGTAGACGATCGGAACCACTTCGTCCTGGGATTTGACGGTGACTGGGGCGACTACGCCTACAGTCTCTATAGCCGAGACTACGCCACTCGCGACTGTGCCGTATACTCAAACGATACCCTGACCGTAGGGAGTTGTTCGTTCATTGGCGGAATTCGCTGTGACAATAACATCGATTGGGGCTCAGTGGTCAGCCCCATGGGCGGGTGGACCTATCACCTGCCCTGGTACCAAGCTCTTATCCGGGCGCAGGTGGCAAAGGGGTTTGCTGCCCCGCCACCCGCATTGATAAACGATCCCACATACGGCAATAGGGACTTGAAGCCGGAAACCGCGATCAACTATCAACTGGGCGGCGAAATCCACCCCATAAGAAACCTGAAGATGGAGATCAACCTCTTCGAGGCGGATATTGACAATTTCATCGATTTCGACCAGGCGACATTAAAGTGGAACAATATCGAACAAGTCATGAGGCGGGGGTGTGAGGCCCGCACGAGCACCAATTTCTCTGTTGGTTCATCGAATAACCTTGGGCTTTCATTCGGGTGGACCTTCGTCGACGTGCGAAACGAAGAAACCGGACTGGTCATCAAGGACATTCCGAGGCAGATAATGGATGCATCTGCGTCGCACACCTACAAACTGTTCACTCAGTCAATCACCGGAAGGGATATCGATAACAATTCGAGCTTTCCGGAAACTCAAGACAAGCTTTTCGTCTTTGACTATCTCGCCAAGTTAAAGCTCCCCTCACCGTGTAAGGGTGTGGTCCCCAGTGTTTTTTTAGCCGTGCACAACATAACGAACGCTCCCTACCTTTACCGAAATGTCCTGCCGCAGCCGGGGAGGTGGAGTGAGGTGGGGATGAAGTGCGAGTTCTAAGAAGCCGGCGGGCATGGTATGGACAAGAATACTTATGCGACGGCGGGTCGATATTTGCGGGCCATGATCGAGAAAGGGGTCATTAAACATAATGGGGGGAAGGCAAACCGAAGCCGCTTCCGTGTCTCGGAGAACTTTTTTATGGAGAGTCAGCAGCGTTCTTTTTGTCATCCTTATGATAGGTACGTTAGGCATCCTGCTTGCCCGCACCAAACCGGAGGCCGCGCCCGCCAAGGGTAATAACCAGGATGGGAAGGTCTTCCGATTTGACGTTTTCGTCCCCTTAGGTTCCCTGGTCCCTAAACCGGGTGAAAACAGCGGCACCGATTTTGTATTTCATTTTCTTTATAGTTATCTCTTTATCATGAATGAGAGTGGGCAGCTCGAGCCGGATCTCGCTACCGGGTGGAGCTATGATAAAGAGAGCTTCATCTGGACCATTCAGATTCGTGAGGGAGCGCAATTCCACGACGGAAGCCCGGTGACGGCCTCCGATGTCGTATATTCGCTAAGGACCGATATTGAAATGATTTTGCCCTCTGCACATCTAGTCCTTGACCAAATAACGGCTATAAACGAACAGACTATAATTATACGTCTTAAAAAAGACGACCCAGCATTCCTTGAGAAGATATGGTCCTTTGAAATTGTAAAACAACCGAAACCCGGTGGTATCAATGATCCAATGAATCCCGTCGGGTCAGGACCGTTTAAATTTGAGTACCGAACCGGAAATGCGGAGGTCGGCCTGACTGTTAATAATAATTATTACCGCGGGCATCCCGCTATAGACAGGGTTGTCTTTTATTATCAACCGGACAAAGAGAAGTCCTGGGCAAGGCTTCTAGACGGTAATACCGATCTTGCGCTGGGGATAGAGCCCCAAGATTACCAGATAATGGAGCATTATGGGGATAGATTCTATTTTAAGGCTACGATCGACCCTTTCCTTATCCTGCTTCTTTATAATACCAACGACACTTACCTAAGCGACTCGAGAGTCCGCATGGCCCTCTCTTTCGCTATCAATAAGCAATACATCGTTCGCGTTATCCTGAGGGGAATGGGCGTGGTCCCGCTGGGTAACATGGGGTACTATTCCTCCCTTGACGATCAGGAGCGTAAACAGATACCCTATGGCCCTTCAACGAGTATCAGGCTCCTTCGCGAGGCGGGCTGGACGTACGACAGCCGGGGACTTTATCTTCAAAAAGGGGGGAAGCCTTTCGAGTTAACGATTCTGTTCATGGAGGCGAACAGGCTCCACGAGTCAATCGCCCGCTACGTTCAGCTCTGCTTAAACGATCTTGGAATTAAGGTCCATGTTCAGCCACTCCCTTTCGAGGAACTCATTCAAAGATATTTTCGCAAAGCAGACTTCCAGGCAGTCATTACGGAATTTGCCGATGTCCAGGATGCTTCGAACCATGTCCTGGATAACCTTCTTTCTTTGAAGGGGGGGCAGGCGGGAAGGGACTCCTTTGCGACCCCCCGGATAACAGGTATTGTTAATCAAATCAGCCAGGAGAGTGACCCTTCGAGGAGAAAAGCACTCTTGGATGAATTGAATTCACTGCTTAATTCTTTACAACCCGCGACTTTTCTGGTCCAAAGGACCTCTCTGGACGTCCTCTCCAAGCGTTTCATTCTGCCATTTGATCTCTCGAATATGTATTATCAGTTCAAGCTCTGGCAAGTCTCTCCCGTTCGGCCCGTCCTTTAATGGATGATGGAATTGTGTCCCCTTGTTTTCCCCGCTACTTGACTTTCATCCTACGATATTTCCATCCGGACCGATGACATCGCTGCCGAAAAGGATGTAACCGTTACGTTGGGTGAAGGTGATAATCGCTGATCGTGCCGCCTTATGTGAGGCAGTCACCATTGTATCCAACTTGCGGAGAAGATCGAGTGCACGCTGGGGTTGGGCTGCAACGAGCGTCTCAGCCAAAGATATGAGCAGAGCCGGATCGGCATCGGGAGATTGGAAGATATGATCGAACTGTTGTTGAAGTTCAGTTAATTCCGCGTTATTCAGTTTGAATTTTGATAACGCCGCTACAGCTTCCTTTCTTGCTGGATCACTTAGACGCTCATCGCGCACAATTGAAATCAGCGATTTTTTCACTTCCTCATCTTGAGAGATCAAAACAGCGTTTCTGATGACATCTCTTTCTATTTTTCCTCCGATGCCATTTGCCAAGGCGAGGAGCTGTGCCCTCAAGTAGTCGCGTACTCGTGGCCCAATCGGGTGATTTGGGAATCTCTTCAGGGTCCGGCAGAACAGCGCCAAGGTATGTTTCTTCTCTTTTCCACTCCTATCGGGTGAATTGAAAAATGCCCAAATATCCTCCACTTCATGCCCGATTGGAATAAGGCGTACACTTTTCAAAATTAGGCGACGGAGATTCCTGTCCTGTTCCCTCGTGAGGTGACTAAGCGCTTCCAACAGAAAAGTTTCATCTGTTATTCCGGCAAAAACATTCGCTGCGGCTTCCCTCGTTTTGAGAGAATATTTTCGGGAGCCCTTGAGAATATCGAGAATTCGATGCGGCGGATTCGGAATGGGGGTCCCAGCGACTACACTGAGTAGAATTCCTAAATGACTCTCTTCTTTGCAGTTCTTAATTGCCGTGACAAGTAGATCGCGGGAATGAGGTTCCAATATGCCGTAGTGGTCTATCGATAGTGCGTTAATCAGCGGGAGCAACAAACTTGCAAAATTTTCCCTGGGGGTTATCAGGCGATTGGCTAGAGCCTCAGCTGCCTTCCGGCCCCCGATTTTGGCCAGAGTCTCCGCGGTGGTCGAGGAGATTTCTTCATCATTATCGTCAAGGAGTTGCACCAGAGGCTTTACGCATTCTGAGGCTCGCCTGGTGCCTAATTCCCTTATGGCTTCAACTCGCTTATCAATAGTAGTACCCGAATCCAGGGCGGTTTTGGTAAGGTCCCGACAGGCGTTTACAGAGAATGATCGCCCCGGCAGACCTATTAGCCAGGACGAATTTGGGTTCTGTCCAAGCAATTCATCGAGTCCAGCTTTGCGCATTCGAAGTGGTATTAACCGGTAGACAGTCTCCAGTATCCTACTCTCCTCCAGACTGCTTTCGTTTCGACGTTGCAAGTCGATGGTGCGATCCAGCAAGTACCCGGGGTCAAGTTCGAGAAGAGCTCGCAGATCCTCAGCTACAAGTGGCTTGTCTAAGTCGATGCTATTCCAGAGAACCGATCTCACATCCTGGCCAAGCAGCCTTGTGCCGCCGTCAGAGACACCAGCCGCGGCAAGGATACCCGCGATACGGCGAATTATTTCCCCTGCCTGATCGGGAGTACTCAGTAGATCTGCAAGGGTTTGCCAGTAAACATCATTACCATTGCCGTCCGTCAATAGAGCTCCGATAAAACGGCTCTCTTCACGCCATTCCAAGGAAAGCAGGTAACGCTTCATAGAAGCCATATCTCGGGTTAACCCGCTGGTTTTTGCTGCTTGTGCCGCAAGGTATTCCTGGAGCCGGAGATGTGTGAATTCGAAGATTGAGACCTGGCTGCGGAAAACATTGAAAAAACGGGAGTGCGCCAAGGCAGTTTCAGTAAATTGATTGAAAGGTAGACCCAGGTCCTTTTCCGGTTCAAAAGTTGTGAGTTTACCCCTCTCTCCGAACGAAAGTTGGAACGCCAAAGCCATCAGGCGCTCGGAATCGCTGGAGGTGAGAGGCCAGTCGGCTGAGAGCGCGTTATGATCTTTAACGATCAATTGTATCGCCTTACCCAGTACCCAAGCTGGTGAACATCGTTTCAGTTCGGGGAGCCGCTTGTGATCATAAGCCACCACTTCACACAGCAGAGTCAGCAGATAAGGGTTGCCGGCCATTGCCCACAGAGAAGGAGTGCTTTCGATCCGATCAAGAATTTCTTCGACAAACCCAGTGCCTGACATTTCACCATAACGGAAGCATAGCTCTGCAGCAGCGGTATCCGTCAAGGGTCCAAGTTCATAGATGATTGTCTCATCATCTCGAAGCAATTCGGGAATCCCGGATTGGCGCGTTGTGATGATCGCAGGGATAGCAGAGGTATCGCGATTAACGGTCTCCAGCACTTTCCGCCGCATGTCCCGCGGAACTTCATCCCAGCCATCGAGCAAAAAGAAAAATTGTATCCCCTTCAATACATCGTTCGCATGGGCTGATGTCCATAAAGTTTTAGGCAGTTCGACACCAGCCTCCCTAAAAGGATATGTGAGCACATAGGGGAGCAACGTCGTTGTGCTATCATCACGAGTCGCTTCGGCAAAGTCCTTGAGGCGTACAGGCAATGGGTAAACGCTCCTGCGTTCTTTCTCACTCAGCAGATAGCAACAGATCCATTTCACGAGAGTAGTCTTGCCGGATCCGGGTCCGCCCACAATAACCGCTCGTCCTCCGGTCCTGGCGAGGAGACTCTCCGCGGTAATGAAATGCTTCGGCGCCGTAATATCAGCGGGCGCATGCTGCTGATATGTATCAGGATCGATTAAGAATAGTTCGACATATAGCTTTTTGACATCTACGTCCGAGCTACGGTGTAAAACTCGTTTGATTTTGGTCCATTCCGAACGTGCCAACCATTCCGGGTAATTCTTCAAGTGTGCCGCGAGCGAATCAACCCCGGACGTGTCCGAGGGGCTAGTGAAGGAGCCGAAATGCGGTGGCGATTTCCCTAGAGGGGCCTGCTCCGAAGGTCCACCCTCTTGGAACCTCTCCCTTGAGGCTATCATCATCTTGGCAGCGGCATCATCAGGGAGTTCAAGGTCCGTGAGGATATCTTCTGAGACGTTAAAGAACTTAGCAAAAGTCTTGATCGTTTTCCACCGGAGGAATCCCTCGTTCTCGTACCTGCGAAGCGTTCTGGCGGGATCCTTGAGTTCTACATTGAAAAGCTTCTCGCAAAAGGCTTCCTGGCTCATGTAAAGTCCTTCGCGCGCGAGCTGTATCCTCTTGCCGGCAGCTTTCCAGATTCTCTTTTGCTTTTCAGGGTCCCTAGTCATGGACATAGCCTCGTGTTGATTCTGTCCGGTGTGTCCGCAAAATTACCCTCTAAAATGTCCGGTTGCTGTCCTGGATTATCCAGTTGATACTGGTATTCTCACCCACGAAACGACATTCGCGAACTGTCGAGGTAATTGGGAAAAAGGTTAGAAAATATCACTTTCGAGCCGGTTTCGGAAGGCGAAACACCGCTCGTTTGGTTGGACATTGCCTGCCCCTTGCGGGCCGGTCCGGAAACTGTGGTCGTGGCTGGAAGCCGCTCCTACAAGAGCGCAACACAAAGGCAAAGTATTCAGCCTCGAATCGGCAAAAAGTGTAACTACGGCTTTGGCCTTATATACGTGGATGGGAGGTGGGAAGTGAAGGACCAAAACGTCATACCGCTTTTCCGTGGAATGGATGTTTCTCTTATCGGCAACAGCCCCGCAATGACTTGCGTGATGGACTTTACAAAGAAATTCGCCCGCTCGGACTCCATTGTTCTCATACTCGGGCCGAGCGGGACGGGAAAAGAACTTGTGGCCAAATTGATCCACTGCTTCAGCAAACGCTCGGGAGGTCCCTTTGTCCCCGTTAATTGCGGGGCGCTGCCGCAGACTCTTATAGAAAGCGAATTATTCGGGTCCACGATAGGTGCGTTCAGCGGCGCGACAAACAGGATAGGACGCTTCGAAGCCGCGAAGGGTGGGACCATCTTTCTCGATGAAATAGGGGATATGCCTCTCGCGGCACAGGTCAAACTCTTGAGGACGCTCCAGGAAAGGTCGATTCAGAGGCTTGGAGACAACCTGGACAGGCCCGTCGACTGCCGTGTGGTCGCCGCGACGAATAAAGACCTGGAAACCGCCTGCAAGGATGGGACTTTTCGCATCGACTTGTTCCACCGGTTGGCAGTGGGAATTATTGAGCTTTCGCCCTTGAGCGAACGCAGCGAAGATATTCCGCTCCTTGTCGATCACTTGCTTCGGAAGCTCACATTGCGAAACTATGGCCAGGGGCATCCAGCGTTCCGGATATCCGACAAGGCCATGAATGTCATCATGAGCTATCCCTTTCCGGGTAACGTGCGTGAACTGGAAAACATGATCGAAAGGGCGATCCTTCTCTCGGACGGAAAGCTGATTGATGTCGAGAATCTTCCCGAAACTGTTCGGAGAGGAGTGAAGGTGAGTGTGGCTCCCACCGGTCCCGACCACGTACTTTTCCCTCGGTTGCTCGAAGCGCTGAAGGCTCCGACTTCCCAGGACGCGGGATCGCAGCGAAACAAGTGGTCAAAGTCTATCAGAACTGTAAAAGTTGAAGATATTGCCTGGTATCTCGCGGAAACCGGCGGCCGTGAGTTCAGCCGGAAGGATTTCGAAGTTTTGTTGAGAAGGCGGGGGAGCCATGGTATGGATAAAAACACTTATGCGACGGCGGGTCGATATTTGCGGGCCATGATCGAGAAAGGGGTCATTAATCATAATGGTGGGAAGGCAAATCGAAGTCGCTTTCGTGTCTCGGATACCTTCTTCTTGGAGACTTAGCGGCGTTCTTTTCGTCATCCTCATGATTGGCACGTTGGGCATCCTACTTGCCCGCTCCAAGCCGGAGGCAGATCCCGCCAGGGGTAAAAACCCGGATGAGAAGGTCCTCCGGTTTGACGTTTTCACCCCCATAGGTTCCATGGACCCGAAACCGGGTGTAGGCGGCTGCGCCAATTATGTGTTTCATTTTCTCTATAGTTACCTCTTTATCATGAATGAGGATGGGCACCTGGAGCCAGACCTCGCTACCCGGTGGAGCTATGATAAAGAGAGCTTCACCTGGACCATTCAGATTCGCGATGGGGCACAGTTCCATGACGGAAGCCCAGTCACGGCCTCTGATGTTGTATTTTCGCTAAGGACAGCCATTGAAACGATTTTGCCCTCAGCACGTTTGCTCCTTGATCGAATAATGGCCATAAATGAACAGATTATAGTTATACGTCTTAAGAAAGACGACCCTGTATTCCTTGAGAAAATATGGTCCTTTGAAATTTTAAAGCAACCGAAACCTGGTGGTTTCAATGATTCGGTAGACCCCGTCGGTTCAGGACCGTTCAAGTTTGAGTACAGAACCGGAAATACCGAGGTCGGCCTGACCGCCAATAAATATTATTACCGCGGCCGTCCCGCGATAGACAGGGTTATCTTTTATTATCAACCGGACAAAGAGAGGTCGTGGGCAAGGCTCCTAGCCGGCGAGACAGATCTTGCGCTGGGAATTGAGCCTCAAGATTACCAGATAATGGAGCATTATGGAGATAGATTCTATTTTAAGACTACGATCGATCCTTACCTCATCCTGCTTCTTTATAATACCAGTGATATTTACCTAAACGATTCGAGAGTCCGCATGGCCCTCTCTTTCGCTATTGATAAGCGATATATCTCTCGCGTTATTCTGAGGGGAATGGGCGTGGTCCCGCCGGGCAACATGGGGTACTATTCCTCTTTCGGCGACCAGAAGCGTAAGCCGATACCATACGACCCCTCGATGAGCATCAGGCTCCTTCACGAGGCGGGCTGGACGTACGACAGCCAGGGCCTTTACCTTCAAAAAGGGGGGAAACCTTTTGAGTTCACGATTCTGATCTTTGAGGATAACAGGCTCCACGAGTCAATCGCCCGCTACGTTCAGCTCTGCTTAAACGATCTTGGCATTAAGGTCCATGTTCAGCCACTCCCTTTCGAGGAACTCATTCAAAGATATTGGCAAAGAGGCGAGTTTCAGGCGGTCATCACGGAATTTGCCGATGTCCAGAATGCTTCGAAACCTGTCCTGGACAACCTCCTTTTTATGAATGGTGAACAGGCAGGAAGGGCCTCCTTTGGTGACCCCAGGATAACGGCTATCGTTGATCAAATCAGTCTGGAGAGTGACCCTTCGAGGAGAAAAGCACTCTTGAATGAACTGAACTTACTGATTGATTCTTTACAGCCCGCGACTTTTCTGGTCCAAAAACTTCCCTGGACGTCGTCTCCAAGCGTTTCACTCTGCCATTTGATCTCTCCAATATGTATTATCAGTTCAAGCTTTGGCAAGTCTCTCCCGTCTCCAGGTAGATGGAGCCCTCCCACCTGAATAAAGTTCAGACTTCTATTTTAAATGATCGATCACATCAGGTACATGTTCAAACTTTTCAGTAATGCCGTGTAAAATGCGTTCCTGTATCAATAAGATATATTGTAGTTAGTTCGTGGACTTATAAGCAAACAACTTTTCCTTCGTGCGATGGCATAAGGCTTGCGGATGTTAGTGAGCATCGTCAACGCAGCGGGCGTTGATTAAGTCCAAACCAGCAACACAATCCAGAAGAGGAGAAGAAAATGAAGATTTATGCGATGAAGTTGGGAAGTTTTGGCGTTGCGCGTTCAGGCATGTATTGTTGCTACAGTATGCCGACATCGATCGCCTAGGCACATGACATCTTTCCGGCCCTGACCGGGCTACCCCGAGCGGCCACACCCGCTCGGGGTTTCTCATAGGAGAATTTGCCATGTGTCCATGTCGCAAAAGCCGTTTCACTATCGATATCCCGATCATTCACGGCGGCACGGAATTGTCCGCCATCTATAATACCCTCTCCGGGGCCTTCCTCCTGTGTTCCCGTGAGGACTGGACGGCACTCCTCCGTGCCGATGGCGCCGGGTGCGATCCGGCAACGGTGGAACACCTGCGCGGACAAGGAATTCTCGTAGCGAGCGGTACTGACGAGACCGTGGTCTACGAAAACTGGAAACTCCAGCATGTCTACAGCGCAAACACGATCAAAGTCCAAGATGATCGTAACGCGCCGGTGCAACATGCGCTGCAGATACTGTCTGATCGACAAGGAATCGCGTGACATGAGTGCCGAGACCGCCCGGGATATCGATGGGTTCTACCTGGGAGTCATCAGGGAGGCTCGTCCCCATTGCGGTTTCCGATGAGGCCGGAGGGGCCGAGACGATGCTGAACGCTGGGGTTCTTATCGAAAGCGCCACCAGGCGCTTCTACTTCTGCGAGGGTTTAGGGATTCCTTACAGTCTGAGCATGGTGACAAACGGCACGCTTATCGACCGGCGCACCATCGAGCGCCTGGCGGCGGTGGGGCTGAACATGATCCGCGTGAGCATCGCCGGGCCCGGCACGGATTCACGACGCGCTCAGGCCTTTTAAGGGGGGCGGCGGGACGTACGAGATCATCATGCGGAACCTGGCCGCGATTGCGGGTCTTATTCCCATCATGATCGAATGCCAGTACGACAGCGCTTCTCCGGACCATGAAGCCATTCCCGAGATGTTCGACGACTTCGACCGCTACGGCGTCGCGGTCGACAAGGTCCGCTTCTGCCCGATCCTTCCGACCCGGACTGACTCTCCATTCCAGTCGGGAATCGGAGACCCCGGAATCTACCTTCGCCTGACCGCGGAGGCCCGCAAGCGCGGCTACCCCCAGTTCGACGCTCCTCCATCGAACCGGTGCGCGGCCGATTTCCGCTATCACTATGTGTTCGATACGGGCGGTGAAATCGTCCCGTGTCCCGCTCTCCAGGGTGGAGAACTCGCCTACGGCGACGTGCGCAAAGGTGTCGATTTCATCGCCGAATCGCAGATCCTCATGCGAAAACTTCCCGATAAGTGTCTTCATGAGTGCGAGTTGCTGCCAATCTGTATGGGGGGGTGCCGTCAGCAGGCGCTTGCGACACAAGGCGATTTCAATGGGATCGACTGCCGTTACAACTCGCTTCGGGTGTTTCTTGAATCCTAC
>CAWGZP010000227.1:0-11701 GCA_963826655.1 uncultured delta proteobacterium | reverse complement strand
GCGACGCCATGCCCTGGTACTTCAGGAAGGCCGGCATCGGCAAGCTGGTGGGGACGCGGACGTGGGGGGGCTTGGTGGGCATTGGCGGATTTCCGCCGCTTATTGACGGCGGCGGGGTAACCGCGCCGCGCTACGCCATCTATGGACTCAACGGCGAGTGGGAGGTGGAGAATCACGGCATTGCGCCCGATGTGATGGTGGAAGACCTGCCAAAGGATGTGGCTGCCGGGCACGACCGCCAACTGGAAACCGGAGTGCAGATGGTGCTGGATGATTTAAAGGCGCATTCGGTTCCGGCGATTCCGTTCCGCCGTATCCGAATTATCACAAGGGGGATGGGTTGGGAGGATCACGGCAAAATTCTCGTCGAAGGAAAACCTGCCGGTCTGATTCGATCGTACGCCGGTGACCACGTGGTAGAAATCGTAAACCCCGGCGCAGACGTAGAGGAGTTCGTAAAAGCGCACGAGTTTCCCTATGATGCGCTCGACCATCGGATGATCATATACGGCAAGGAAGCCGACCGGCTCTTCGACGTCATCGGGGACAGGTTTTGCGGGGAAACCTGCATAAAAAGGCTGGCGACCCTCGAAGATGTTTTTCTGAGACTCACTGGAAGGGGGCTTCGCGAATGATCGGCGCTCTTCGGGTTGCGAATATCTCATGGCGGTTCATTCGCGTTTGGAACCGCAACCTGGTGGTGTACCGCAAAATCTGGCTCGTAAATTTCCTGGTGCCTCTCTTCGAGCCCCTCCTTTACCTTGCGGCCTTTGGAGTGGGCCTGAGTTCTCTTATCGGGCAAGTCCCTTATCATGGAGAGAAGCTTTCCTACATCGTCTTCATCGCCCCGGCGCTACTGGCAATCGCCATAATGTACAACGCTTTTTTCGAAAATGCCTACTCCTCATTCGTGCGCATGTTTTACCAGAAGACTTTTGACGCAATGATGGCCACCCCGCTTTCGCTGGAAGATATCATCGCCGGCGAAATCGTTTGGGGCGCCACCAAATCTTTAATCGCAGCCGCCATAATGCTCGTGGTGCTGAGCGTTTTTGGACTCGCTCATTACCCGTCTGCCCTGCTGGTGCTGCCGCTGTCTTTGCTGGGCGGGCTGGCTTTCGGGACCGCCGGTATGGTCTGCACCGGCCTTGTACCAAGTATCGACATGTTCAACCTGCCGATCTTTCTTTTTATAACCCCCATGTTTCTCTTCGGTGGGACCTTCTTCCCAAGTTCGGCCTTACCCGGCTGGGCACAAAGTTTTTCTTACGGACTCCCGTTGACGCACCTTGTCGATCTATGCCGCGCTTTTTGCCTCGGCGAGATGACGGCAGGCCTCATTTGGAATATCCTCTACCTGGCCCTTTTCTTTGTCCTGCTTTTTCCGCTCGCCCTCATCGTAATGCGCCGAAGATTGATAAATTAAAAGCAGTGCAGAGCGAGGAGTGAGCAGTGAAGAGTGCGCCCCCGAGAATTATCACGTCCTCAGTAGAATAAATAAATGCTACAGGTAGAAACAGCCGTCGGTGACGGGTTGGAACGAATAGCGCCGACCGGCCCGCCCAAAATAGAGTAGCCACTCTTCACTGCTTACTGCTCCTCACCGGTCTTCACAAGTTATCTCCCGATGCTGATATTTGGGTTAAGTTCTTCGATTCAGGAGGAAAAACAGATGAACGATATTGCGGTATTGATCGGGAAAGATTTCGAAGATTCCGAATACAGCAAACCTGCCGAAGCATTTAGGAAAGCAGGCTATAAGCTTGTGCACCTGGGATTGAAGAAAGGCGAGACTGTAACGGGCAAAAAAGAGCACACCCCCGTTCAGATAGACAGGGAAGCAAGTGAAGCCGATCCCAAGGATTTCGACGCTTTGTTGATACCGGGCGGTTATTCCCCGGACAATCTCAGAGCGTACGATGGACCGGTGGAGTTCGTCCGGAAATTCATGGAGAGCGGCAAACCGGTTTTTGCCATATGCCATGGTCCTCAGCTTCTGATCAAAGCCAGGAAACTCGAAGGCCGCAAGGCTACCGGATGGAAGTCGCTCAGTGAGGACATAAAATACGCCGGGGCGGACTACATCGACAAAGAGGTGGTCGTGGACGGCAACCTGATTACAAGCAGACAGCCTTCAGATATTCCGGCATTTATCCAGGCCTGCCTCAAGATGCTCGAAAACCGGCAGGCCAAAGCGGTCTGAACCGAACTGACAAATTATCCGCAGATGACGCAGAGATACGCAGATCATAAATCCCCAACCCATAGATTTTTTCTTGCGTCTTCTGCGACTCCGGGGCGAACGGGCGGGTAGCCACTTGCCTCTCGATCGTAAATTGAAAAAGGGTGGACACAGCTCGTCCATGCCCACCCTTTTTAATTCCATTACGCGCGTTAGGTCCTTTTTCCGGGGGGGCGGTGGGATTTTTGGCGCAGTTCGGAATCAGTTCTCCGATCAAAATTGAAAAGGGAGTAATCCGCGGGAGACCTGGAAGATGCAAACCCGCCTAGAGCGGATTCCATCGAATGATGCCGCTTTGTGAGACCCGTGCCGACATCCACGAGAAAGTTCCTGTAGCCCAAAGACCTCAGCCCGGGGAGCTGTTCAAACCAGCTTACGGGCCGGTCGGCATATATTTCTACCTGGCCGCCCTTTTTTACCGGTTGATAGACTTCGTTGCGTGCGCTTACAAATGGACGTTCCTCATCGGCGGCAGGCGCCAGGGCCGAGGTGAAAAGCGGTGGCCAGCAATAAACGGTAATAATCAGCCGGTTGCCGGCTCTTTCCTGTGCGAGTTCCCTGAGTTCGTCTTGAGTTACCTCAAGGGAAAGAACGCTCCACGAACATCCGAGTTCGGCGGCCTGGGCGAAGGCCGCGCTGTTTCGAAGGTTAAGCCTCGCTCCGGCTATGAGGCGCAACCCCCTGCTCTCTCCCGTCAGATCGAAGTGTCCCCAGTTATTGACCTCCCACAGCGGAAAGCCCTTGTTGATAAACCACCTGATGGCAGCCCTGTAATAATCGAGGTCTTTTCTCTCAGAGATAATCGATGGCAGTGAAAACCCGAGCTTCTTCATCTGAGCGGGTGAAAACCGCTGTTTAGCTATGCGCTCCAGGTTGTTTTTGCTTGCGTTGAGCAGGACCATTCCAGCCGAAGATTGCAGGGCCTGCACCAAGTCGTTTGTGGAGTCTATTTTCAGAATGAGGATTTCTCTCTGCTTTGCCTGGACCTCGCCGGCATTTTTGAGATCTTCCAGGATTTTTGGCTTAAGGGGGAAATTCGTCCTTATGCGAATACCGGAGGGGACCTGCTCCTTTATCTTTTGCCATACCGAACCTGCCTGTTCCGATTTTATGCCGATTTTGAAGAGCCTGTCCCCGGCGGAGAGTGGTTCGGCGCAGGCAAGGTATACCTTGGCGCCGCCTTCCGCAGACGCAATGCTTTTCCCCGCATGGTCGAACATATCAGATACGGAAAACGCCTTCTCCTGTTTACCGGAAGTGGATTCCGGGCGAAGGCGGTCGCCTTTTGCAACCGGATGGCGCAAATCGATCAAAAAACGGCCGCCGATGACGGATTTGACCGTGGCAGACCAGGTGCCGCTCGATCCGGAACGGTGTGGCGAAAGGATTTTGCCGGTGCCGGCCTCATCGAGGTAACCGGAAGTAAGACGCCTGGAAGGGGCCTGCGAGAGCAGTTCCTTTGCTTCCAGCAGAGCTTCTTCCTCTTCTTTGCCGGATTCGGCATCGAGAATTATGCGGTAGGCTTTGACGACATCGGCCACATAAGCCGCGGGCTTCATTCGACCTTCTATTTTGAATGCGGCGATTCGCATCTGTTTGAGCTTGGGCATCAGTGGCAGTGCGCATAAATCATTGCACGAGAGGAAGAACCCCTCCTTTTTCCCCTGGCGGAACTTGAGGCGGCATGGCTGGACACACTCACCGCGAAGCCCGCTTCGCCCGCCGCGGAAGCCGCTCGTCAGGCACAGTCCAGAGTATGAATAACAGAGCGCCCCGTGAATGAAGATTTCGATTTCGGCCTGGGTGCCGGAGCAAATTTTTTCAATCTCTCCCAGGCTCAGTTCACGCGCAAGGATCACCCTGTCCGCACCCATTTTCTGAAGTGCTTTTACCCCGGCTGAATTGTGGGCGGCGGTAAGTGTGCTGGCGTGAAGCCTGAGACCTGGAAAGTGGCGGCGCACGAGATGAAAAATCCCTGCGTCCTGGACTATAAGGCCGTCCGGTTTTAGGGTCGATAACGCATTTAGCGTGTCGAGCAGTTCGGAAACTTCGTCCGCGGCGATCTGGCTGTTAATCGCCGTATAGATGCGCACGCCCCGCTTATGGGCAAAAGGTATGACCGTAGCGAGCTGCTCCAGGGAGAAGTTGGATGCCATAGCCCGAGCGCTGAACTTTTTCAAGCCCAGGTAAACGGCATCGGCGCCGCTTTGGACGGCGGCAAAAAAAGATTCAATATTGCCGGCCGGGGCCAGCAGTTCTGGTCTGGGGTTCACTGTGCCGCCTCTGCTCAATTCGAAAGCGGGAAGCAGGAAACGCGGAGCGGGAAGAAAACTGACGAAATCCCTTAAATTCGGAAGCGGGAAGAAAACAATCCCTAAATCCATCAACTCCTAATTCCCAAATCCCTCGATTCCTAAATTCCTCAATTCCTGAATTTAATTAAATCAATTTCCCTACTGTTTGCCGAACACCCGATCAAATATTATATCCACATTCTTAAGGTGATACTGCAAGTCGAATATGGAATCGATCTCATCGGATGAGAGCCGGCTCCTTACCTGCGGATCGTCCTTGAGCTTGTCCCTCAGGTCGCCGCCCTTGTTCCAGACATCCATGGCGTCCCGCTGGATGATCCCGTATGCTTCTTCTCTCGATATCCCTTTTTTAACCAGGGCCAGCATGACCTGCTGGGAAAAGAAAAGGCTCCCGGTGACCGACATGTTGCGTTTCATATTGTCGGGGAAGACGGTGAGCCTGTCGAGAACGCGTGTGAAGCGTGACAGCATGTAGTCGAGCAAAATGGTGGAATCGGGACCGATAACGCGTTCGACAGACGAATGGCTGATGTCGCGCTCGTGCCATAGCGCTACGTTCTCCATCGCGGCCAGGGCGTTTCCTCGAAGAAGACGGGCCAACCCGGAGAGATTCTCCGACGAGATCGGGTTGCGTTTGTGGGGCATTGCCGAGGACCCCTTCTGGCCAGGCGAAAAATACTCTTCGACCTCCCGGATCTCTGTGTGCTGGAGCAGACGCACCTCGGTCGCCATCTTCTCGATAGAACAGCCGATTATGGCCAGTGTCGAAAAAAAATGGGCGTGCCGGTCTCGCTGGATTATCTGTGTGCTGACCGCAGCTTGTTTCAGTCCAAGTCGCTCACAGACGGACTGCTCGATTTCCGGGGCGATATTTGCAAAGGTGCCGACCGCGCCGGATATTTTTCCCACCCCTATGGTCTCCCGGGCCTGCAACAGGCGGTCCCGGTTTCTTTCCATTTCCGAGTACCAGACCGCAAGCTTCAGCCCGAACGTAATAGGTTCGGCGTGCACGTTATGTGAGCGCCCGATCTGCACAGTGTCCTTGAATTCGAAGGCCCTTCTTTTTAATACCGGCAGAAGCTTGCCCATGTCTTCCAGGAGCAGTTCGGATGCCTCTGTCAGAAGCAGCCCGAAAGCGGTATCCAAGACATCGGACGAAGTAAGGCCCTCGTGGATAAAGCGGGCTGAAGGACCTACGAATTCGGCGACGTTCGTAAGAAAGGCAATGACATCGTGCTGTGTCTCGCGCTCGATTTCTTCGATTCTCTTTACGTCGAAACCCGCTTTTTCCCTTATGGTTTTATAATCTTGAGCCGGGATCACGCCCCTTTCGGCAAGCGCTTCACAAACTGCAAGCTCGACATCCAGCCATTTGCGGTATTTATTCTCAAGTGTCCAAATCCGCGCCATTTCAGGACGAGTGTAGCGCTCGATCATTTTCCCCCCCGGATGAAGTGAATTAAACTGCTCAGAGCAGGCCTTATCTTTTGTGTAAAGTTAGAATAATTCAAAAGGCGGTTAAATACAAACCGGCGGTCGGGCCTCTGCGGGTCACGGTCGGCTCGAATGGAGTTCAATGTGAGGCATCTTGGCGCTCATATGTCTATTGCAGGCGGAATTCACCTTGCTTTCGACCGCCTCGAGCAAATCCACGGAAACGCCCTGCAGATTTTCACCGCCAACCACAGGCAGTGGCATGCCGGCCGGCTCAGCCCCCAGGCAATTGAACTCTTTAAAGTCAGGTGGGAGGAAAGCGAGTCTATTCCGGCCGCCGCCCACGACAGCTATCTCATCAACCTGGCCGCAACGGATGAGCTGATCCTCTCGAAATCCATCGCCGCATTCGCCGAGGAACTTATGCGCTGCGATGTGCTTGGAATGCATTACCTTATAATGCATCCGGGTGCGCACCTTGGCGCCGGTGTGGAAGCGGGTCTCATTCGCCTGGTAAAAAACCTGGACCGCTCAATTGAGGCTTCTCGCGTCGATTCGGTTTCGATTCTCATCGAAAATACGGCCGGACAGGGATCGAGCCTGGGGTCGAGCTTCGAGGAAATAGGTTTCATTTTGAAAAACTCCCGGTTCGGAGAAACCATGGGAGTTTGCTACGATACCTGTCATGGATTTGCCGCCGGCTATGACATACGGGACGAGCGGGTCTACAATCTTACAATATCGAAATTTGACGAGCAGATCGGTATCGACCGCCTCAGGTTCTTTCATCTAAATGATTCCAAACGCGAACTCGGGTCCCGAGTGGACAGGCATGAACACATCGGAAAGGGCGAAATCGGCTTGGACGGATTCAGGCTCCTGCTGAACGACCCCAAGTTCCACGAACACCCGATGGTGCTGGAAACGCCGAAGGGCAAAGACCTCAAAGAAGACAAAGAAAATATGCTGGTCCTTCGGTCCCTCATAAGAAAAGTTAGGAGCTGAGCAATTTAGGAATTCATTCCGCAATTCTCAATTGGCTTTCTCTTTGCCTCCGCGGTGAATGTTTTGCCCTAATTTTTCAGATAATTTTCGAGCGCCTTAGTCTGAAGCCCGGTTATTCTGGCGCCGGTACCCGTTATGAAAAGAGGCGTTCCATCCACTTCGATTTCCGTAGCGACGGTTTTTTGCCTGGCAAGGACTTTCTCGCCCGACTCACATTTTTGAGAACCTATCTCCTTGTCAGAAACGGCGTTCTCGAATGCTGACTCGAGGTTTTTCGAACAAAGGACCTGGACGCTTTTTCCGGCGGATTTGGGGTGCATGTCCAGAGGGAACAAAAAGACATAGAGCGTGTAATCGGTCTGGGTCTTCAGCCAGTCGTAAGCCCTTTTGCAATAGGGGCAGTCGATATCGAAAAACATGATGAGCTTTTTCGCTCCATTTCCCCTCTTGATCTCGATGGCATCCTTCAAAGGCAGCTTCGATATATCTACCTTGGTAATTTCGTCGTACCGCACCTGGGTCAAGTTCACTTTATCCTTGTCGATCAGGTTTCCGCCCGCAAAAAGGTATGCTCCGTCTTTTGTCACGTAAAATATTTGTTTTGCCTTAGATGGCTCCTTTGTCACGACCTCGAAGAGACTGCCGATATCCCTGGCCTCGATCAGTTCCACCTGGGAAGGGAAAATATCCTTCATGATTACAAGCGATTTTACCTCTTGAAGGGCGTCCCCGGCGCAGTATGCGGGAGGCGCAGCAAAGAGAGTCAAAATGAGTGCAAACAGTATTTTCTTCATTGGACCCTTTCCGTGAAAAAAGGACGGAGATTATTCACCCGGCCACGATGAGATTTGGGATGAGACGACATCCCCCTGTTGGTTGTGACCCCGCAAGATCACCGGACATGAGCACCAGTCGCCCAATGCCGGATTTGAGCACAACGATAACAAAGCTTCAATATATCAAGTAAGGCGTGCCGTTTCCACTAGTTCGACAAGTTTTTACACGCACCGTTCACCGCAGAGGCGCAGACGCTGCAGAGAATAGAAAACGGGCACGCAGGAAAAACCGGAAGCAAAACTTAAATTCTGAAGCTGGAAGCGAGGAGCAAGGAGCGGCGAGAAAAATCTCTTCCAATAGAATAATGCTAATCATATTGGCTTGTAATCTCCCTTGCTATAATCTTGCGGAGGTAGTCCCGATCAATTTCCGGTCTTTTTAAGACACGTCCTTTTTTGTCTCTGATCTTAGCGGTTAGTTTTTTCAGGTCTGGTTGTTCGGCAAGAAGCAGAGCAAGGACTTCTTCAATATTTGTGGGGTTCCTGGTTGTGCATTCTCGATGAACTGCAACCCGAAACTTCTGCAACAGCTTGTCATGTTGGCTCTTTGTATCTTCGACCCTTTTTGTGATCATTCGATCCCCTCTCGCTTTGAAAAATAGACTTGTTCACTTCAGATTTACATAAAATTACTCTCACGCCGAGACGCGGAGGGAAAAAGGGCAGAAGACATTGTAGTGAAAAGGGACGGACCGGCGAGCAGCGGAAAGCGCTCGAGAAAACTCACTCTTCACCGCCTACATCCGGCAACCCTTAACCGTATCGCAAATATGGCCCAAAATGTCCGGCAGGCTGATTACGCCCGCCACCGCCCGCCCATCCTTAACGCACAGATAATCCTTCCCGGCAACGATCATTTGATAGATAGCCTCATTTATCGAAGCCTCCAATGAGGTCACCTGGATATCTTCCGGGATTGTCACAAGCGTTTTAATCGATGCTTCGCCCGCCTTCTTGCAAACGCCCTCCAGGGCGTCTTCCCACAGTCCATGTTTTTGCAGTTCGGAGCGGAGCTGTTCGGAAGATAATCCACTGGTTTTTGCGGATTCGGCGAATTCGACATATCCCGGCTCAAGGCCGCTCAGCAAGTTTCTGAATTCAAGAAAACCGGCCACATTATTTTTATTATCCGCCACAAGGGCAACCGGGCATCGCATCGCGTCCGGATGCAAATTCCTCGCTATGCCTATCCGCAGAACTGCCTCGAAAATGGTCGAATTCTCATCTATAACCGCGATCTCGGAGAGTGCGACCATCAGGTCCTTTACTGTGTGCCTCATCGTTAAAGCCTCTCTGTCAGCTATTATGGCGTCACCGTCATGTAATAGACGAATTTCCCGTTCTCAACCTTATTGATAATAATGCTTTTCACAGGGTTCCCATCAGGCCCCATGGTCAGCGATCCTGAAACCCCCTTAAAATCCCTGACGCTTGCGAGGGCATCCCTGACTTTCGGCCCTTCGGTCGACCCCGCCCTCTTTATGGCGTCGATAAGTAGAAAATAAGCATCGGCGCCAAGCGCTCCAAAGGCGCTTATTTCCTGCTTGTATTTAGCCTCGTAAGCCTTGTTGAATTCCTTGGCGCTCTCGCTTGTTTCCGCATCCTTGTGGAAATGCGCAGTGAAATACATGCCTTCGACCGACTTACCGCCAATTTCGATCAACTGGTCCGCCTGCGCGCCGTCGCCGGTGAGGATCGGCGCAGTTATTCCCAAATCTCTTGCCTGCTTTGCCAGCAGTGCGTCCTCTACGTAATAGACGGGCGCATAGATCAGATCGGGTTTTTTTTCCTCGACCGATGAAAGTTGAGCCGAAAAATCCTGGTCGCCGGTTTGGATGAAAGTTTTAGAAACGACCTTGCCGCCGAGCTTCTCGAACTCTTTCAGGAAGAAGTTGCCGAGCCCGACGCTGTAGTCCTGGGAATGGTCTATAATGAGGGCGACAGTTTTGGCTTTCAGGTTCTCCCGTGCAAACTTTGCCGCGGTCTCACCCTGATACGGGTCGGTGAAACAGGCGCGGAAGGCGTAATTTTTGCCCTGTGTGACCAGCGGATTTGTTGCGGTGGGACTGATGCTCGGGATCTGGGCCTTCTCGGAGATGGGATTGCCTGCCATGGTATCGGCGCTGATCGCTTCACCTATTATGCCGGCAACCTTCATCTCGACAAGCAACGAGACTGCGTTGGCCGATTCGATCTGATCGCTCTTTGTATCCAGAAGCACCATGTCAATCTTTTTTCCGAGGACGCCGGGTTGCATCGAGTTGGCGATCTGTATTCCGGACCATTCCATCTTCCCATAGGCGGCCACGCCACCGGTCATGGGCAAATAGACACCGATTTTGATGGTGTCCTGATCGTTGGAAAAGGCCTGCGGGGAGGAACAGCCGAATAGAAAAACCAAGACCGCCACGAGTGAAAATTTTCCATATCCCGACATTTTTATTTCATCCTCTTCCCGTTCAAAAATACCGTTTCAAAAAGATGGCGTGGGTTGCGCTCCATTTAACCCGCCACGGGTTTTGCGCCGACCTACACATGGTACTCCGGCTCAAACTCCCTGCAATGGGTGCGGGAGGGACTGTGCCCACTTCTACGCTTTCGCAACCACTTTTGCAAATTAACCGGACGGTAATGTCCATCTCCAAGAGTTTACTCTTTTTAAAATATATTCAAAATATATGGATTCCGTGGTAAATTTTATATTTTAACCAAGCAAAAGACTGCACTATTTATATTTGACGAGGACTATGACTCTTTTTTCTGAAAATATCGCGCTAGAAGGGCCGCTGGAACCACGGCAAAACTCGGGAATTACCTTTATCGGTCCCGATTTTTTCGCCAAAGACGCAAAAGGTGACTTGCTCAGCCCGATCGCGTCCGTGTTTCCCAAATACCGCGCCATAGTCACTGTCCGGGGCATCCATGCCTGTCACATTTCGATTATGCTCGAATTTCTCAAGCATAAAGTGGGTGCAAAAGACCTCAATGACCTGGAATTCGAGATAAGCAGTGACGCAGTCTCCCTGCTTTTGCGGGGGGCGCTGATTCTCGTGCGGTCCGACCCCGCCGATATGGAACACGTATTCGCCGCAGACGAGATCCTGCAATCTTTTTTCCCAAAAGAGCAAATTCAGTTTACCGGGTTGCACATTCCGGAAGTAAGAAGACAATTGCGGCAAAGAGGCGAAAGCTGGCGCGTTTCTCCGACCCCGAAGTCCGTACACGAGATCTCTTCTTACGTTCGAGCGAGCCGGGTGCAGGTCGGCACCGGGTTGACCGTTTATTATAATGAGCCAACCGGAGGCAGGTTCCTGACTTATGATGAATTTATGCGTATCAGGCCGCTGCTGCAGTCGGATCCCAAAGAGGCCCTCGCCCGTCTCAAAGAGATACTCAATCTTCTCAAACGCGTAAACAACCGGGGCAACCGCGAATTGAGCATGTTTCTGCCGGCAGGCGTAAATATCGATTTCGCGGACCTCGTTCAAGCCGTCGCTTTGCTCGAAGCCCCGCCAGCGTCTGAGTCCTTCGTTAAAGCTCAAGGGGCATTTGACCGTTTTGCCTCTTATTTCGCCCGATCTGCCGGTCCGGAACTCATGGAGGACGATTACCGCAACCACGTCTGGCGGGCGACCATGTTCTGCCGTCTCCTGGATATTAACGAAGAAGAGATGGAAGAATGGTCTCTTAACCTTAGCCCCGAGTTTCATCTGAATGTGAAGTGGTTGCCGGGGGCATCTGTTGTTGCCGATGAACTCAGGTTCGATCCGCGTGTCCATGGGCGAGTGCAGGGCCTGATCTCTCATTTCTGGGAAAAATCCGGTGGGCTCGTCTCAATCAACCTTGGCCACATCGAGGAGCCCCAAACC
>CAWGZP010000226.1:0-14036 GCA_963826655.1 uncultured delta proteobacterium | reverse complement strand
ATCGAGCCCGTCAACTGGGGCTGGTACCAGGAGGGCTACGACCACGAAACGACAGACGGGAATGGGCCTGCCACACATTCTTCCTATGTCACCCATCATAACGGGCCACAGTATTTCGGCTATCTTGCCAACACGCCGCCGCTGCGCCAGAACTTCCACGGCATCGGCGACTTCTTAACCGACATAGGGAATAACAACCTCCCCGATGGAGGTGTGTTCTACATCCGCGGCGGCATCAAAACCAGATGGGGCTGGCGCCGCCGATCACGAACCCTGATACATCGCAGGAAGAGGCCACGGCGATCCAGACGGCAAAAGTCGGGCGACGACGACCACCCTGATTACGCCGACCGGCAGATCAGCGAAGCCATGGCGGCCAGTGCGATCAACGCAATCGCGAATTCGAAGTATTGGGCACATTGTGCTATCATTATCGCCTACGACGAGGGGGACGGCTTTTACGACCACGTCCCGCCACGTATCCGTTCCTATGGCCCCGACGGACTGCCGCTTTCCAGGGGAATTCGCGTGCCGCTTATCCTCATCTCGCCCTATGCGCGCACGCACGCCGTCTCGCACTTGGAGGGCGACCATAACGCCGTCATCGAAACGATTAACGATATATTCGGACTGCCGGCCCTGGCAAGCCTGCCGGACGAAGCCCAAGCGCTTGCGCACGGCAACTCTGCCGCCTTCAACAAATTCGGTCCCAAAGGATTTCAGCAGAAGTACCTGGGCCCGCGCGACATAAACTCGAAGATATCTAACAGCCTCCTGTCCGGCTTCGATCCGAAACGCCTTAAGGGAACGTCGCTGCCGTTACCGGCTGCGTTTGCCACGATTCCGAATGATGTCGTGACATCGCTGCCGCATTACAACAGCCAGGGCTGTCAGGCGATCGGGATCATACCGGAAGATGTCCGTCAGGGAATCGTCAACTATGTTCCTGCCGGATTCAACCCGGTTCCGACGACCTGGCCGGCGAACAATTGAAGAATCACAGGGACCGATGGGGGCTTCACACAGGCTCCCGTATCCGCTGTTCGGGCCGCGCACTGTTTCACTATCTTATAACGTTTATCCCCGGAGGATATATGCGTATCTTGTCAATCCTACTGCCCCTGGTTCTTGTCTGCTGTTCGATCTCCGACGCCACGGCGGGCAGTGTAACAGATCGAGTCAAAGCGCGCGGTTTCGTGCGCTGCGGAAGCATCGAGCGGCCAGGCCTTGCGAGCGCCGACGGCCAGGGCGGATGGACCGGCCTCGAAGTCGATTTCTGCCGCGCGGTTGCCGCGGCTGTGCTCGGTGACCCCAAACGAATAGAATACCGCGTATACGATACGCCGAAGGACTTCGACGCCGTGCGCAAGCAGAAGGACGATATCCATTTTCTAACCGGTTCCGAGATCGAAAAGCAGAAGCTGGCCGGTAAAGTGCTGCCCGGTCCCACCGTCTTTGTCGAAAGCCATGCGGTGATGGTCGCGGCCAACTCAGCAGTGCAACACGTCGACGATCTAGCCGGAAATAGTATCTGCTTCAAGATTGGAAGTCCGGTCGAGCGGACCCTGAATGCGTATTTCGATACTATCCACAAGAACTGGTTCCGTCGGGGCTTCACGGAGGATGGAGAAATGAACGATGCCTACAACGTGCAGAACTGCCATGCCGTAGCCGGCGAGATCACAACGCTTGCGTCGACCCGCCTCGACCAGGGAGTGAACCATCTGTCGAGCCGTATCCTTCCCGAGACCCTGGCTGTCTTCCCGGTGATGGCCGCCACAGGAACCGCCGATGCGCAGTGGGCGTCAATCGTTGCGTGGACGGTGCACACGCTGATCAGTTCTGAGAGGCCGGAAACCAAGTGGTATGCCGGCGCCGCCGGCGCGATGCCGATCACCGCGCCGGAACTGGGACTCAGCAAAGAATGGCAGCGCCGCGTTTTAACCGCCGTCGGCAACTACGGCGATATCTTCGAGCGCAATCTCGGGAAGGGTTCCGTACTCAAGATAGACCGCGGCCTTAATGCGAACAATATCGGCGGGGGACTTCTGTTGAGCCCGTTTATCGAGTGAAGGCGGTTAAGTAAGGGTCCACCGCAGAGACGCAGAGGGCGCTGAGAAAGCTTTCTGAGGGAGAGTTTGCTGTGCTGATAGAAAAGGCTATTTGTAAGTCACGCTCTCCTCGACGAGCCGTCTACTGCGTTGCGGTTTCAGGCCTCACGGGCGTGAGCATGGTCCGGTTGTGTAGCTGGTCTTCCACGAGGAGTTTTATAAGCCGGCTGAAAACTGGTCCCGGCCGGCCGGTCCCGATCATTTTCCCATCGTACTTCACCACAGGAAAAATGTTGAAAAAAGTCCCGAAAATGAAAATCTCGGCGGCATCGTAAGCCTGTTCACGAGTTATGTCGGCTTCCACCGCAGAGGTAAGTTCGCGGCCGATCAGGCCTTGCGCGAGGTCCATTGCGCGTGTGACCGTAATCCCTTTCAAGGTGCGGGAAAAACGGGGAATGAGTAATTCGCCCGCTTTCGACACGATGCCGACATTTTCCGTTGGCCCCTCGGTCAAAAAACCTTTTTCGTCCAGGGAAACCGCAAAGTCGGCACCAAGATCCACCGCCTCTTTTTTCATCAGTACGTTAGGCAGGTAATTGCAGTTCTTCCTGGTTGCAAAATAGTCGACTTTAACCGGAATGCCACTGGTTATAAGTTTTACGCCTTTTTCATATCTTTCGGGAGCTACGGGATCCTGTGCAACCACGACCACATAGAGTTGGCTGCCGACAGTATCATAGGGGCTGACGGAAAAGCTTCCAGGGCCTCTCGATAGGAAAAGCCTCACCAGGCAGGCGCCGTTGTTTCCGGCCCGCACCGTCGCACAAATTATCTCGACGATTCGTTCTCTATTCACCGGGGAATCCAGATAAAAAGCTTCCATCGAACGCTTCATCCTGTCGAGGTGCATGTCGAGCGCATAGATATTCCAGTCAATACAGTGAAAAACTTCGAATACGCCGTCACCTCGATGCACCAGATGGTCATCGATAGGAGCCATCATAAGGGCGGGATCGGTGATAATCCCACCGTACCAGCTCGAATACATGGCAAGATATTTTGACATATAAGGCTTTTGCATAGAAACGAGACAGTCGATTACGCGGTCGAAACTCAATACGGGTACTGACATATCTTCACCTCAGTCAGGAAAGCAACGGGAGGAGGGATTCCGAGCTTCTCCATTTTTGTTTGTCACAATAAAGCCGAATTCAACATCTCGAACCAGCTTGTTAGATATAAATTATAATATTATCTTTATTTCGTCTATATTAACGGCATATTGTCAATGCCTGGCGGCAATTAGCCAAATGAGATCGGATTGAGAGTGAAAATAGAAACCTTCGTTTTCGACTTTGACGGTACGCTTGCCGAGTTGAGGCTCGATTTTTCAGAAATGAAACGGCGACTGAGTTCGCTGGCTGAAAGGTGTTTTGCCCCGGCCCCGCCGCCGCCTTTTCTGCCCGTCCTGGAATGGCTTGCGTGGTTGGCCGAGAGCATTCAAGAGTCAAATGGAGGTCAGGACAACGGGTTCCGGCCTCTTGCCCTGGACCTGGTGGCTGAAATGGAGCTTCAAGCCGCGAAAAACGGGTCGCTTTTTCCATTTACCCGTCCGCTACTGAAGGCCCTTACGAAAAAAGGCGTCAAGACTGCGATCATAACCAGAAATTGTGACTCCGCCGTACGGATAGTCTTTCCGGATATTTCCGACTACTGCTGCGCCTTTTTTCCGCGCGACCATGTATTGTATCCGAAGCCCAATCCGGCCCATCTCCTCTATGCGCTTGAATCCATCGGCGCCGATTTTCGCAGCGCCATCATGATTGGCGACCATCCGCTGGACATCGAGACCGGCAGGGCGGCCGGGGTGATGACTGCCGGGGTGTGCAGCGGAAGGAGTTCGAGTGAGGAACTGCTGAGAGCGGGGGCCGACCTGGTTGCCAAGAATTGTGCGGAGCTGGTCGAACTTCTCTCTGAAGAAGAGTTGGTATGAGTATTAAAGAACGATTCCCAAATACCATTGAAGGATGTCCGGATGGAAACTATTCCCAAGTGCCTGCTACTGCCAATTGATGGGACAAGCGAATCTCTTCGGCCTATTAAATTTATCGGTCGTCTCTACCCGGTCTCAGAAGTCAGTTTGATTCTGTGCTACTTCCCTGCGCTGTCTCGTGAGGTCCATTCAGGGATTGTGGGCGGTCCCGTCGAGGCGCCGGGAAAAAAACGGGAAATCCTCGGGGACCCTCACCAGGATGCACGGCGCATCTTCGCCGAGGCCAAAAAAGTCCTTTTAAAGGCTGGTTTTTCCGAGGAACTGATACAGGAACAGATTCAGCAGCGGGAAATGAGCGTTGCAAAGCAGGCGTGCATTCTTGCCAATATCAGGAAAGTCGATGCCGTTTTAGTCCAGAAGCTGGTTACAAGCAGCCTGGAAGGTTTTCTAAAAGGAGATCCCACATCGACACTTCTCCACCACTGTCTGAGAAGTCCGGTTTGGTTCACCGAAGGCGAAATCGACCCGAAGAACGCCGCAATATGCGTAGTCGATGAGGATGCCTCCTTGAGGATAGCAGACCACGCCGGCTTTATGCTCTCCGGATCCGGCGCGAATATAACTCTTTTGCAGGCAGTCAGGAGGCTTCCGGCTCCAATTTCGTGGCGCTCTTCCGATATTTTGAAAAGACCGGGGAGCTGGGAAGCCGGCGTACCCGTAAGTTCCGGGAAGCTCGCATACCTCCTGAGAGCGGTGGAAATACTCAAAGATTACGGAATAGATGAGGGTCGGATTCAGATAACGCTTATACCCGACAGGGGCGATACTGCCGGCGAAATCCTTTCCTGGTGCGCTAACAACGGAGTGGGAATAATCGGACTCGGGCATTCCGCACCGGAAGGGGTCTGGAGTTTTCTCAAGACTTCGGTGACCCAAAAGATACTTTCAGATTTCAAGAACATGGCGGTCTGGGTAGCACAATGAACAAGAGACGGGATTGGCAGGGGAGTTAGGGATTGCGGGGCATATGGTCCAGGCTGGAATCTGGTATGAAGAGGGCCTTACGCGGTGCGAAATCCCCCCTGCCCCCCCTTTTACAAAAGGGGGGTGATTGCCGCGCCTTTTCATGGTTTCAGGGTGTTCCGAAGGGACGTGAAGAGCTGGTATGAAAAGGGCCTTACGCGGAAGCGCAGGCCCTTTTCGGTTCTTTAGACAAGGTTTAGGGATTTTTAATTTCTAAATTCCTCAATTCCTAAACTCAAGTTCATCAAGCCATCTTTTTCCCCACATCCGGTTGCCCGACGGCTTGTTTTTTGGATTTTTTCGCATTACGCGGTCTAGCAGCGTCAGACATGGTCCCTGGTTTGGCAGGCGCCGCCTCATCGGCCTGGGCCAAGCGTTTGGCCGGTGTCGGGCCATCTGCCAGGGCTGCTCGCCTGGGCACAGGCTTGGGCAGTCTCTTTTTCTTGAGATCTTCGTAGGCGATGAGAATAGGGCTTGCCACGAACACTGAAGAGTAACTTCCGGTCACAACCCCGATCAGCATTGCGAAGCTGAAATCGTGAATAACGCTGCCGCCAAAGAGGAAAAGGCAGAGGATGACGAAAAAGACAGTCATAGACGTCAAGACCGTCCTGCTAAGCGTCTGGTTTATCGCGCCGTTTATCATCTCGGCGAATTTGAGTTTCTTGTCCTTGTTGCGATTTTCGCGGATTCGGTCGTAGACAATGATCGTGTCGTTGAGCGAATAGCCCGAGAGGGTCAAAAGGGCGGCAAAGACCTCCAGGGTGAATTCCTTGTTGAAAAATGCAAAAATTCCAATCGTTATCAAAATATCGTGGACCAGCGACAACAGCGCGCCCAGGGCATACGGGAGCTTAAGGAACCAACAGAGCAGAAGGGTGACCGCAAGCGCTCCACAGATCAGATAGACCGCATTCAGACCGAGCGCCTCCAGCAGGTAGATTCCTATCAAAAGCACGCCTCCCATGATGAGGCTGCTTGTCCATTTAAATTCGAATCGGCCCGATATATAGATGGCTATCAGCAATAAAGCGTAAAAGATGGCATAGAGCGCCTTCTGCCGAAGGTCCTTGCCCACTTTCGGTCCTACCATTTCAACGCGCAGTACCTGCTGGCCGGGGCCATATGTTTTACTGAGTTCCTGCTCGATCTGGTCTGAGAGGCTCCCGAGTGTCTCGTTAACGGCATCCGTGCGGATCAGGTATTCGTTATCGCCCTGGGCGCCGATCTGTTGGATGAAGGCATGCGAGATGGTCCCCTGGAGCGCGTCACGAATTTTGTCCGAGTTAGTGGGCGTGTTAAATCTGACCTGGATCAGCGTGCCGCCGGCGAAATCGACACCCATTTTGAGCCCGCCGCGCGCGAACAGGGTAATAAGTCCGAGAAGGATGATCGCGCCGGAAAGGATAAAAGCCTTGTAGCGCATCCTGACAAAGTTGACATTGATGTCCGGTCTTATGAGTTGCATGCTTCTTTCCTTATGGTTTGGAGCTAAATGCTCAGCTCTTTTACCCGCCGCTCGGTCAGGAGATAGTCAAAGATGACCCTTGTCACCACGATCGCCGTGAACAGGTTTGCAATCAGGCCGACGCTGAGCGTTACAGCGAAACCTTTTACAGGGCCGGTTCCGAACTGGTAGAGAACCAGCGAGGCGATAAGGCTGGTAACGTTGGCGTCCATAATCGTTATGGTTGCCCGCTGGTAGCCCGTCTCGACCGCCGCGCGCGGCGTTTTACCGAGGCGCAGTTCTTCGCGTATTCGTTCGTATATCAGAACGTTTGCGTCAACGGCGATGCCGATTGTCAGCGCGATACCTGCGATGCCCGGCAGCGTAAGGGTTGCTCCGACTATGGCCATTGCGGCCAGGATAAGTATTATATTCATGACCAGGGCAATATCCGCGATCACCCCTGAAAGCCTGTAGTAAAGCAGCATGAACAAAATAATGCCCAGTCCGCCGATAGCCGAGGCCAGGATTCCCTTCTTGATGGAGTCGGCGCCCAGGGCCGGACCTACCGTGCGCTGCTCGAGAATTTTTACAGGAGCAGGCAACCTGCCGGTGCGCAAGGCGATCGCGAGTACCTTAGCTTCTTCGTCTGAGTAGGATCCTTCGATGACGGCGGTCCCGTTCGGGATGCGCTCTTTTATCACCGGGTCCGAATAAGCCACGCCGTCAAGGACTATCGCAAGCTTTCGCCCGACGTTTTCCGCTGTAAGGCGTTCGAATATCTTGGCGCCCTGCGGATCGAAATTCAAAGAGATACGCGCCTCGCCAAAGGATCGCCCGCCTATTTCGACCCTGGCGTCCGTAATGTAATTGCCGGTGAGGACGGTTTTTTCTTCCAGGGGTATCTTGGTTTCCCGCATATTCTTGTCAGACGGCCTCATGGAATAGAGCTTTATCCCCGGCGGGAGTTTATTCTCCTGGATTTCCTGATCCGTAACATTTTGAGCCACCAGCTTGAACTCAAGCACGGCAGTCTTGCCGATGAGGTTGATAGCTTCCTGGGGGTTCTTTATGCCGGGGAGTTGGACCAGTATCCGGTCGCCCTCCTCAGGCCTGATATCAGGCTCTCTTACGCCGAACTGATCTATCCTGTTCCTGATAGTCTCCAGCCCCTGGGCTACGGCCATATTGCGGATATCGTTTACTTCCTTCTGTTCCATGGTGAGAAGGACCCGCGTGCCGTCGGCCGTGGTCTCGGTGGTGGCGGGTTTGAGCATGGGGTAATCGGTTTTCATGACTTCATTGAATTCATTGAGCTGATCGACAGAAGGCAGGACAACTTCGATATCCCAAGCGCCTGTTCTTTCGATCCTGGTAAATCCGATTTTTTTCGTGCGCAGAGTGTCCTTGAGTTCCTCTGCACGCCTGTCGGCTGTATTTTCGACCGCCTTGTCCGCTTCGACTTCGAGCACCAGGTGGATGCCGCCCTGCAGATCCAGGCCCAGATGTATTTTATCCGGCAAAATATTCGACAACCCTGGTAAGGGAGAAGAACTGAATGTCGGTACAAGGCAAAAAACACCTATAATGACAATTGCTACGATTACCAGCGCACGAATTCCTATGCTTTTCAATTACGCCTCCAACCAACTGGGACCGAGATCACAAGAAGCCATACCCAGAGCCTGCGCTCAAAAAAACCTGTTCCGGGAGACCTTTCAGCGATTTCTCGGGGTCAGGGTTCTTTGGTCAATTCCGGGGCCGCCTCGTCTCTGGAGATCAGCCCGCCGACTGCGTTCCGATTGATTTTTACGCGAACTCTGTCGGCGATTTCAATTGTTACTATATTCTCGTCCAGGCCGGTTATCTTTCCGCGAAGTCCGCCGACCGTGAAAATCGTATCGCCCTTCTGAAGGTTCGCCAGCATCATCTTTTGCTCTTTTTGCCGCTTTTGCTGCGGGCGAATGAGCAGGAAATAGAAAATGGCAAGCATTGCGACCATTAGATACATTGGATTGCCAAGGCTAAAAAGTCCTGCGACACCGCCAGCGCCAGCGCCACCGGTTGAGTCCTGTGCGAAGGCGTCGGTGGCAAATGCCAATCCAGCGAAATTCATCAGTTTCCTCCAGGATATTAGTATTTGGGAGTTGTCGTGCCCAATTGCATGAGCCCCATGCGTGCAATTTCCCTGCATTTCAAAATGACAAATATAAAGGCATTTTCAGATAAAAGTCAACAAGTAACGGGGGAGAATCCATCATCGTAATTGACAAGGAGGAAAGCCAATATAATCTTATCGGGGCCAGCGTGTCTGGACTCTATCATTATTTTTGCACGACTGCAATTGTACTCGTTTTCTAACCGGAGCAGGATGCCGCGCTGCATCGCCATGGTATTTGAGGCCCTATTTTTTGCAGGACAATCCGTCCCATTTCCCGCTCCGGCCGGTCCTCCGCTCATGACTGACGACCCCGTACCCATCGAGTACAAGGACTGTGAAATAATTATTGCTTCCCCGGGCAGCGGCGAGCGCAGCAGGATCAGTGCAACAGCAACACACTTCGAAAAGTTGGGGGCAATGGACATCTTCTAGCCATCACATCCTGATGCCGGGCGGGCCGGGACATCGTCGGCCCAAACCAGTTTGCTTACTACATTGGCTACCAGTTCACCTTCGGCCCGAAAAAGAGGGATTGAGGGGATAATTCCTTTATTCGTCTGAAAGCCCGACTTTTTTCTTCATTTCCGTTGTTATTTTCTGCCGGACCGAGAAATAGCCGGCCCAGGGGTCCTCTTTGAGACCGGCTAACCTGTCCCGGATATTGTGGATGTCGAAGGTGTCCGATTTGAGGGCGGGGCTGAGTTCATCCCAAGCCAGGGGCGCCGATATGGGCGCGCCCTGCCTGCTCCTGGTCGAATATGCCGCTACGCTCGTGGCCCCACGCCCGTTTCTGAGGT
Source organism: uncultured delta proteobacterium (assembly GCA_963826655.1). Lineage (GTDB taxonomy): Bacteria > Desulfobacterota > Syntrophobacteria > Syntrophobacterales > Syntrophobacteraceae > SbD1. Next base: position 4,564 of record CAWGZP010000226.1, on the reverse strand, counting down.
AATCGATGAAAATCTTGCCCCTGCGCTTATCCTTGGACATAGTAGCTATAAAATCGCCGGGGGCCTCCCGGACGATGCTCTCCGCAACAGCCCTTGAAAACGCCTTGACGGTATTCCACTCGGCTTCGGGCGCCAGTGGGACGACGATATGGAGCCCTTTGCCGCCGGTCGTCTTTACAAAGCCGGTCAGGCCCAAAGCCAAGAGCTTTTCACGCAGGCGCCGGGCCGCCTCGATCATGCTCGTCCATTCGACTTCAGGGGCTGGATCGAGGTCGAAAACCATCATATCCGGCTGCTCCAGCTTTTCCTCCCGGCTTCCCCAGACATGTATCTCCAGTGCCCCCATCTGGACCAGTGCTACAACCCCATCGATATTGTCGGCAACGCTGTAGTAAACCCTTTTGCCCTTTTCGATTATTGGAATAGACCTGAGAGCGCCGGTTAGGGTATCGCCGGGATGCTTTTGAAAGAAGCACTCCTTTTGCCATCCTTCAGGGCAGCGCACGAGTGTAAGAGGGCGCCTTTCGATGTGAGGCATGATCCATTCGGCGATGTCACTATAGTATTGGGCAAGTGCGCGCTTGGTGACCCCGATCTCCGGATAAAATATTCGGTCCGGATTCGAAAGGGCGAGGCTGGAAGAATTTGTATCGCCGGTTTTTGGTTTGGCGGCCTTGGGCGGTTTCTCATTCGATGCGGTGGATCTTTCCCCTTCATTGTCGATGGGAACCATTTCCTGTGGATTTTCCTTTACCACATCCATTGCCTCTTTATCCTCTCTTAGCCCCTTGAAGGAGGGGTGACGAAGGAGCCCGTCCTCCGTCCAGGCGCTGAATTCCACTTCTGCCACCAATTGCGGCCGCGTCCAGTGGACTCCCTTCGCATCATGGTCTCTCGGGGGATTTGTGAAAGGTGGTGTCGCGGTTTCGAGTGCCCCCAATCGTTCGGAAAGGACCTCAAGTGTTTCGTCACTGAAGCCCGTCCCCACTTTGCCGGCATAGACCAAGCCGCCGCCGTGGTCGTAGTATCCGAGCAGGAGCGCCCCAAAGCCGCTCCTGGAGCCTCCTGGATCTGTGAACCCCGCGATTACGAACTCCTGTCTCATGAAGCATTTCACTTTCAGCCAGTTCCTGGATCTTCGTTGTTCATAGGGGCTATCGGCCCGTTTTGACACAATGCCCTCCAGGCCGAGCCGGCATGCGTGGCTGAAGACCGCCTCCCCCTCTCCTACGATATGGTCCGAGTAGAGGACCTGCGATTCGTCGGACGAAGGTATGAGTGTGCCGGTCAAAAGCTTTTTCAACAGGAGTTCCTTGCGCTGTATCAGCGGAATTTGCGCAACGTCAAAGCCGGCGCAGTAGGGGATATCGAAAACAAAATAATGAAGCCTGCCGGTCTTTATCCCCTGGAGGATGTTTTGAAGCGCCTGGAAATCGGTCCTCCCATTCCGATCAACAACGGCGATCTCTCCATCGAGTATTGCGCTTGAAATCGGAATTTTAGAAGCAGCCCGGGCTATTTGGGAGAACCGGTCCGTCCATTCGTGCCCGTTGCGTGAAAAAAGCCGCGCCTGTCCTCCTGCGAGTATGCAGAGGATTCGATATCCGTCATATTTTATCTCATGCAGCCAGTTTTCCCCTTTCGGAGGCTCGCCGACCGGAGTGGCGAGTTGGGGATGTATAAACCGCGGCTGCTCGGCAGGGCGGGCCTGTGGCAGGCTAGCCAGTTCAAGGCCGGCCTCTCCTTCGTCCTTTCGAGACGCAATTTCCTCCATGGTGCGCCCCGTAGCCACGCTCCGGTCCATTGTTTCGACCGGTCCCGGTTCCGGTCCCGAAATGGCGGCATCGTCGCGCTTCTTTATCAGCAGCCAGTTCTTACCTTCCTCCCCCCCGCTTTTCCTTTCATCCTGGCGAGCACCCAGCTCCCCCTGAGCCTCTCGCCGTGGAGTTTGAACTTGAGGTCCCCTTTGGCGTATGCCTCATGCGGGTCGCCCTCAGGCTCCCAGGCGCCGCTGTCCCAGAGCATGACCGTCCCCCCGCCGTATTCCCCCTCCGGGATTATTCCTTCGAATGAACCGTATTCTATCGGATGGTCCTCGACGTGAACTGCAAGCCTTTTTTCGCCGGGCTTCAGGCTAGGGCCCTTGGGCACTGCCCAGCTCTTGAGGACCCCGTCCAGCTCCAGGCGAAGATCGTAATGAAGGCTCCTGGCAGCGTGTTTCTGGATAACGTAGAGATTTCCCGCAGACTTTGCCTCTACCTTCCCCGGGGGCTCCGGGGAGCGCGAGAAACTGCGTTTCTCATGATATTTGTCAAGTCCCACTTGATGAGGTCCACTCCAGCGCGTCCATGACTCCATGGCAGCGACAACTCGTTGCGATAAGATATGCGCCGGGTTTTGAAACAATCCGCGCCAGCAGCCCGTTCAGGCTTCTGCCCGGGTAACCGCCAACTCCAGGGGCGAGTTGCCAGCTTCTGAGCACCGCCGCATCGAATCCCGGCAAAAGGATCTTACGGAAGATTTCGTGGAGTTCTCCAGGTCGCGGCTTTCCGGTGCGGGTACAGGTTTCGTCGGGTTCGCTGCAGTAGTCGGGACACATGAATGTGGCAAAGCTTGCGTAAAGGGTCCCGGACGAAGCGTGAATCGGGTTGGGGACCTTGAGGTCCACTTCCGGGGGAACCGGAAGCCTGCGGACCTGCGCAACCCGTCCCAGTTCATTGAGTAGCCATTCAAACCCGACGTGCACCGGCACGGCCGGTATCAACCATAGATCGTCGGCCGGCGGAACACGGCTGATGCTTTGGATGGATTCCTCCGCCAGCGCGGCAATTCCAAGGGCGCCCGCAACTTCATCTGCCTTTGCAGCGTCTCGTTCGGTTATAGACATGATTGCATCCGGAAAGCGGCGTTTGAGTTTTTGGGCTGCAAGCCTTCCGAACCGGCCGGCGCCCAGGACGCGTATCTGCCGCGGCGGGAAAATATCCGGGAAGATGTTCGATGGTGAATTATTTGAGGACATCTTTTGTTTGTGCCACCTATGACCTATGTTAAAATTATAAGTAACCCGAACTGCCTTGGAAATGGCCGAAATCTCTTTTGGCCGGGCGGTTCCGAAATGGAAAACAATGAGCGATATATTCGAGGCTTTTGATAAGATCGCGGAGAAAAAAATCCGCGAAGCCATAGAAAATGGTGAATTCGACGACCTCCCCGGCAAGGGAAAACCCCTTCAGCTGGAGGACGACAGGCATATTCCGCCCGATATACGCCTGGGCCACAAGATTTTAAAGAACGCCAACTGCCTCCCGCCCGAACTCGAACTGAGAAAAGAGATTTTCACCATGGAGGAACTGCTCGATGGGGTCAGGGACACAAAGGAGAAGTACAAACAGATAAAGAAGCTGAACTACCTGATAATGAAGCTGAACATGTCCCGCCGAGGTTCGCTGGACCTTGACAAAAATCAGCTCTACTACGACAGGCTCGTCGAGAAAATGGGGAAAAAGGAAAAGGCGGACTGAAAACCGGCGAAGCCGGCTTCCGGCGGAGGTTGGCCCAGCGCAGCCGAGCGCCGGTGTGGGCGTAAATCACCGGCATCGAACTTTGCCTCCGATTTCATGAACTGGAGTCTGGAGTTTTGCAGTTGGCGAATCTATTTCGTGTGGCCCGGCAACTCCACGGAGGTGCACGATCTGCCGGTTCCGCATGAGCGTGTCGTGGCGCAGGGACCGCTGCTTCCGCTCGCACCCGATGTACCCACGGAGTGATTGGTGGCGCTCATAATGCGTTCCAGGTCTTCGGCGCCGCAGGCGCTGCATTTCATCTCAATTTGCCTGCTTCCGGTAACTATGAATTCTTCAATCTTACCGCAACTGCTGCATCGGAATTCGTAAATTGGCAATTTTGCATCTCCTTTGGGATGGCAATATAAACCTTTTAGGGCAATGAGTTAAGTGAAGACGAGAGAAAAATGGCCAAACCGCTGCATGCAAATCCGGAAAAAGGGCTGCTGTCGAACCGAGTTGAAAAGATTCAACTAGGTTTTGGAGGTATTCGCTTGCTCGCCAGTTGATAGACTTCCATGTCCTCGCGGGGCGCAATGGCTATGACAACGACATCATCGGCTTCGATCGTGTAAACGACCCGAATCCTATTTCTATCAGCATACAACTTATAATAGCCCGTGAGGTCCATGCCGACCTTATTACCCAGATGTTTCCCGATCTGAGGGTCTTTTTCAAGCTTGGCTAATTGTTTCGCAACGAGGAGCTTTTGTCTCCCGTCTAATTTTCTGAAATCGCCCTTTGCCTCACTGGCGAGCTTAACTTTCCAGGTCGGCACGGTTCAGTCCTTCATCAGCAAGGATTTCGTCCAGGGAGTGAACGCCAGCAGAACCCTTGCGTTGCTGAACCAGTTCGTAAATCTGTGCATGCTCGGCAAGTTCCTTGAGCGCTTCCCATATTTCGGCCGGGATAATAACCCTTTTTCCGTTGTCTATGTATTCGACGTCTATCATGATTTTGGCCCCTCCGAAGAATGTGTAAGTTCGTTACAAACAGCCCCG
>CAWGZP010000225.1:0-6103 GCA_963826655.1 uncultured delta proteobacterium | reverse complement strand
GAGGGCTGGCCAAGGACTTGCCCTCGCTCAGCACTCGGGTTAGTATGGCCCACACTTGCCCGTGGTCGCCGGGCCGTGAATAATCTGGGATAATGCGTATTGTCGAGGGACCCATGGACCTGAGAAACACGAGAACCACGATCCTCAATCAATGCGACGCCGAGGAAAAGCGCGAGGAAATCCGGCAGTATTTCCACGCCACCTACAGCCTGGACGAGCAGCTTTACGAAACCCTGGCCGCGGAGAAGGCATTCTACCTGCGGCCCGAACCGTTGCGGCACCCCCTGATCTTCTATCTCGGGCATACGGCGGCCTTCTACATCAACAAGCTGATCGTCGCCAAGATCACGAACCGGCGGGTCAATCCCCGCTTCGAATCGATGTTCGCCGTCGGCGTCGATGAGATGTCCTGGGACGACCTCAACGCCGCGCATTACGACTGGCCGACGCTGGACGAGGTCAAGGCCTATCGCGACACCGTCCGCGGCGTCGTGGACGAGGCGATCAGGACCATGCCCCTGACGATGCCCATCGACTGGGACAATCCCTTCTGGGTGATCCTGATGGGGATCGAACACCAGCGGATCCACGTGGAAACCTCCTCCGTCATCATCCGCCGGCTGCCCATCGAGATGGTCCGGCCACTGCCGCTGTGGAGGATCTGCCCGGAATACGGGCGAGGCGCCGCAGAACGAGTGATCTTTATGTTTTGTTTACGTCTACCTTGTAAGACTAGAGTACGTATTGCTAAGTTAACCGCACCGTACGGTTGGAAATAGATACCGGTAGAGTAATTCTTAAGGTGGGAAGCGAAGCCGAGATCGAGATTTGAGGCAATCCCCTCAAATCGTTGCGCACGAGGGCGCCATGGCGTACAACGTTCTGATAGTTGACGATTCCAGATCGATGCGAAAGGTCATTCTAAAAACTCTCAGGCTCTCCGGCTTCGAGCTCGGAGCTTGCCTTGAGGCCTCAAACGGCCAGGAGGCCATCGACGTTCTGGAGGGCAAGCGGATCGACTTGATTTTGTCCGACGTACATATGCCTGTAATGGATGGATTTGGGTTCATCCGGTCTCTGAGGGAAAAAGATACCTGGCTGAATACTCCGGTAGTATTTGTTACAACCGAAGCAAACGAGGAGAGGCTCGATGAACTGAGGGCTCTCGGGGCCAGTGGGGTTATTCGCAAACCGTTTCGGCCGGAAGAAATCGGCACTTTTCTCAGCAGCATCATGGGGGAGACTGATGGCCTCAGAGTGGGAACCAGTGTTGAAGGATGTGATTTCTGAAGTTCTCGAGACCATGTTTTTTGCCACGGTGGAGTTCGAGCAGTGTGGACGAATGGATCATCCTTTCGAGTACGGATCGGAAATCGACCTTTTCAATCGCGAGGGGCGAATAGTCATCTCCCTGCAACTCAGCGAAGAATTCGCCGGAACGATAACCGCCGATTTTCTCGGCGTCCAGCCGGGCCAGATCAAAGAGGATGACATCGAGGATTGCATGAAGGAACTGGCAAACATGGCAGGGGGGGGATATCACGCCAGGATCAATGATGCGGACTGGCAACTGGGAATACCAAGAGTCTGGAAGACCGGTCCGGGCGGACGGAACCCGGCCAGGGGCGTTGCCGGTCTTGACTTCAGTTATTTGGGGCAATCGGCGGGTTCAGTCTTTCTCATTCATTTGTCCGTTTGAGTTTGGGTCAGTGGAATTAATCGAGGGCAAACGCTTCAGGCATTGAAAATGAAACAGATAAAAGTGCTCATAGTTGACGATTCGGCCATTGTGAGAAAAATATTCTCGCAGGAGTTGTCCAAGCATGCTGACATCTCGGTCATCGGTGTGGCGCCGGACCCGTATGTAGCCAGGGACAAGATTGTAAATCTCAAACCCGATGTCATCACCCTGGATATCGAAATGCCGCGGATGGACGGTTTGAGCTTTCTGCGAAAGTTGATGAAGTACCATCCGATACCCACGATTATCGTTAGCTCTCTTACTCAGGGCAACAGCGAAATGGTCCTGGAGGCGATGGAATATGGGGCAGTCGAAGTACTGGCCAAGCCGGGTGGATCATATGCCGTCGGAGACATGAGCGAACAGTTGGTCGAAAAGATCAGGGCCGCGGCAAATGTGCGAATGTGCATTCCGCTTCCGTCGTCTGTTAAACCTGCCGCTCAAAAGATCGACCCTGAGGCCAACCTTGCCCTCAAATGCTCGACGCATAAGGTTATCGCAATTGGCGCATCGACCGGAGGGACCGAGGCCATTAAATCCGTTCTGACGGAAATGCCCTCGGGAAGCCCCGGGATCGTGATTGTCCAGCACATGCCACCGCGTTTTACGACTGCTTTTGCGAACAGACTGAACGGCTTGTGCCGCATCGAGGTGCGTGAGGCCAAAGATGGGGACGCGGTTCTGCCGGGGACAGCCCTTATAGCCCCGGGTAATTATCACATGCTGCTCAAGCGTGTGGGTGGCACATACTACGTCGAAGTCAAATCCGGCCCGCTCGTTTTCCATCAGCGCCCATCGGTCGATGTGCTTTTTCTTTCCGTAGCCCGTTTTGCCGGGGCTAACGCGGTCGGCGTTATCATGACCGGAATGGGCAGGGATGGCGCTGCCGGATTGCTGGAGATGAAAAATGCGGGGGCTCACACGTTCGCCCAGGATGAAGCGAGTTGTGTGGTGTTCGGTATGCCCAAGGAGGCGATCCGGATAGGCGGGGTCGAAAGTATCGTCCCCTTGTCCGATATACCGCGATTTTTGATAAAATGTCTGAATTCGAAAAATAGCGCTCCCGACAGTGCTGATTCCAGAACTCACGTTACAGGCAAGGCAATAGGGATTTAGAGGAGGAGAGGTCACATGGCCTACAAGGACCTGACAGTACTTATAGTGGACGATTTTCTGACAATGCGCCGCATTGTCAGAAAAATTCTGCGCGATCTGGATTTCCAGAACATTATCGAAGCCGAAGACGGAACGGCAGCCCTCGAGGTATTAAAAACGACCAAAATCGACCTGATCGTCTCGGACTGGAACATGCCGAAGATGACGGGCCTCGAACTGCTAAAGGAAGTACGGGGCAGCGATAAGTTCAAGGACACTCCGTTTCTGATGGTCACCGCGGAAGCTCAAAAGGAAAACATAGTCGAAGCTGTTAAAGCCAGGGTCAGCAACTACATTGTCAAGCCGTTCACGGCGGCGACCCTGGAAGAGAAGCTGGTTAAGATCGTGCCTCGGTAAGTGAAACGACTCACTTTGCCTGATGCCCTTCTTGCTATGAAGTTCATTGCTGTTGATTTAATAATTCAGGCGGCTATTCATGGAAAAAATACTGGAAAGGCTTGCCGGCGGTGTAATTGACGGTCCTGACGATCTGATAGGAATCGGGGAGTGCCTGAACCTTCTCGATGATCTGGAAGGGCAAATGGGACCTGAAAAGCCGCTGGCTGAAACGATTGAAAAGACAAGGCTCATTTTCAGGCGAATCATTTTGGATGAATCTGCAGACCGTAGCGCCGATTGGATAGAGGTTCAAAAGCTCCTTGGTTCCCTTGCCACTGGCGTAGCGATGCAAAGCGGCCCTGAACAGAGCCCACCGATAGAAACGCAGACCACGGCATCTAAAGATTCTGAAGATGACGATTTTCTTTCTCCCGCGTTCGTGGATTCGGGCAATGGTTCGAGAGCCGGCGGATCGGCTGTCGATTCGGAAAGCGTCGATCTCGAAAGTGATTCTCAGGATAGCGTGGATCAGGATAGCGTAGACCTCGAAACGCTGTTCGAGGTGAAAAGCGCCCCTGAAGCCGACGAGTTGCAGGACCCCGAACTGCTTCGGGACTTCATCGAGGAAGCCAAAGAGCATCTTTCGACGATTGAGCTGAATATGCTCGGCCTTGAGACCAACCCGAATGACATCGAGGCGATAAACGCCGTATTCCGGCCTTTTCACAGCGTAAAGGGAGTTGCCGGTTTCCTCAATTTGTTGGAGATCCATCAACTGAGCCATGAGGTCGAGAACCTGCTGGATTCGGCAAGATCCGGTAAGCTGGCTGTAACCGACTCGATGATCGACATAGTCCTGGGTGCCACGGACATTCTGAAAGGCCTGCTCGATGAACTGGAGAAGGGCGAGGCGGGGCGCAAGGTAGCATCGCCGCTGGTAATTAATTTCATGGAAAAGGTGAAACACTTCAACGGCGACCCCGTCGTTGGTGATGAGATACCGGTAAGGAAAGTCGGCACGATCCTGGTTGAGCACGGGGTGCTGGAGGACGATGCCGTCGAGGAGCTTGTCGAAAAGGGTAAGGCGGAAGGCAGGAAATTTGGTGAAGCTGCGATAGATGATGGATCGGCAAGTCCTCGGGAAGTCTCGAAGGCCTTGCGCGAGCAACGGCACAATATTGAAAACGCCTCATCTGTCAGGGTCGACACCCACAAGCTCGACAACCTTGTCGATATGGTCGGTGAGTTGGTCATTGCACAGTCGATGGTGCTGCAGAATCCGGAAATACTGAAGATAAACGATCAAAAACTCCAGAAGGACAGTGTTCAGCTTACCAGGATTACAGCTGAGCTACAGCGTATCAGCATGTCGATGCGAATGGTCCCGATCAAAAATACGTTCCAAAAGATGATCCGGCTGGTTCGCGATCTGGCCAAAAAATCCGGCAAGGAAGTCACGTTGGAAATGAATGGGGAGGAGACCGAGATCGACCGGAATATGGTCGAAGAAATATACGAGCCGCTGGTGCACATGATCCGCAACTCGGTTGACCACGGAATCGAAACGCCCGCAGACCGTTTGGCGGCAGGCAAAGATCCAACGGGCAGGATCCTTATTGCCGCCGAACAGAAGGGCGGCAACATCGTAATAGATATAGAAGATGACGGACGAGGGCTGGACGTCAAGAGGATCCATGAAAAGGCAATCGAACGGGGAATAATCAGCGCAACCGATCAACTCGAAGAAAAGGTGATATTCGACCTGATTTTCCATGCTGGATTTTCGACGAAGGACAAAGTGACCGAAGTCTCCGGCCGAGGTGTCGGGATGGACGTTGTGAAGAAATGCGTCGAGCGGCTGCGAGGGAAAATCGAAGTTTCGAGCCAGCTTGGCAAGGGATCGTCTTTTCACATGAAACTCCCTCTCACGATGGCCATCATCGATGGGATGATAATACAGATCGGGGCCGAGCGGTTTATCGTGCCGACCATTGCTCTCAAAAAATCTCTGAGGCCGCCGAAAGAAGCCTATTTTACCGTGCAGGGCAGGGGAGAACTGATCAAAGTCATGGATTCGCTTATGCCGCTTGTCCGCCTGCATCAGTTTTTCGATGAAGAACCAAAATGCCTGAATCCCTGGGAGGGATTGCTCCTGGTGGTCAGCGAGGGCCTGAAGTCGTATTGCCTGCTCGCCGATGAAATCGTTGGCAGGCAGGAGGTAGTGATAAAAAGCCTCGGGGGCATGTTCAGACAATTGCCGGGGATCTCCGGAGGCGCCATACTGGGGGATGGTAAGGTCGCTTTGATAATCGACGTAAAAGGGATAATCAGCCTATACGAGGAAAGCACGAGATGATGTCATTAGAACCACAAGACTGGGATGAACTGGTCGAGCTTCTGACAGATACCGAAGGGAGCCTCTCGGCGATGAACGGCGGGAATGGCGAAGAAGTGATTGAAAAATCCCGCCGGTCCCTTATGTCATTTCATAGTACGGCGGCCATGTTTGGTTTGGATGATTTGGCGAAGGCTGGAGTCGAACTGGAGAAATTTCTAACCGACGATGTCTCGAAGGGTGGCCCGGACTCCATCACGGTATTGGGATTCGCCGTAAGCTCACTTGCCGACCAGATGCGGAATCTTAATAACGGCGATGCAAGCTCAAAAGAGATAAGCTCGGTAGATGTTGGCTCAAGTATCGATTTGAACGAAATACTTGAAATTTTGAGACCATCGGAAACGGTGGCGCCTGTTTCGGGCAAAGATGAAACGCCTCCAAAGCTCAAGGCCGAAAGTTCTGCAATCCTGAATGACGCAAGCCATGAGAACGTCGCCGGTACCGAAGAAAATTACGATTTCAGCAACCTG
>CAWGZP010000224.1:0-26338 GCA_963826655.1 uncultured delta proteobacterium | reverse complement strand
CGGCGACGGTGGTGCTTCGAGCGTGGTGACGTCACAATTGCTAAACGTCGTCGCGGCCTGACCGCATACAGCCATGGCCGCGGCAAGCCAGAAGAGATGCGCAATACATCTGGCAGGTATAAGCCTTTGGGCCTCCTTATCCTCTCTGTACTGCATGCGAACCCGCTTCTGAATACAACCAAAGAATCTGTGGGGACATTGCTCTCTCATCGCTGCAATCCTCACTGCATCGGAATCGTAACCGTGGCGCTCGCGCGCCCGCCTTGCGAGAGCACCAGCGGCGCCTGCTGATTCGCCGCGATGCCGCTTGGCACCGTGGCGTTCACTTGATACAGCCCGGCGAAGCCTGGCGCGCCATGCTCGTGTCGGTCTCGAAGACCTCCACCGCGTGGAGCGGGGCCTGGGGGAGTCGTTCGGCGAGCGCCTTGAAGACGAACTCGGCTATCCTCTCGGCGCTCGGGTCGTCGTCAAAGGCGGCTATGTCGTTGAGCAGGCCGTGGTCGAGGCCCTCGAGGACTTCGCGAAGCGCCCCTTTGAGCCGGGCGAAGTCAGCAGCATGCCTCCCTCCCCGAGGGCCTGTCCCTTGGCCCAAGCGGTCCTGGTAATCTATGCCCGTCCAGTCGCGCGCATTTCCCGCCGTAGTGCTTCAGGAAATGCGCCGCCGCGAAACCAGCCTCGACCCGCACGAGATACATGAAAGCCTCCTGAATACTGCCCGGGAAAGGGCTATCTTATGGTGGATATTCTATCACGGAGGCAGGCTATAGGAAAAATCGCCTTCCTTCTGCTTTCCTTGGCAGTCGCGCTCGTCGCTCCCCCCTCCGTCGCCGCCCAGGCGCGCCTTGACATCGGAGCCATAGTGCCGCGAGGAGCGGGCGTCGCCAGCGGAGGCTCGTCCACGAGCGTCGGCACCTTCGTCGACAATTGGCCCTTCATACCTCTCCCCGATGCGGGCATCTACTACCAAGGCGATCTCGGGCTCCTGAAGCTTGGCATCGGCGCCCGCGCCACCACTTTCATCCTGGAGACCATAGCCTGGCCGAACGCGTACGCCGAGCTCGATCTCGGCCCCGTGGCCATCCAGGCCATTTAGTAGCGCAGTATACCGCAGCTCCGGGGCCCGTCCAGCGCCCTCCGATCGAGCCGATATTTACGATGTGTCCCGCATTGCGTTCGACCATGGATGGGAGGATGAGCCGAGTCATGTAAAGAAGGCCTTTGAGATTAACATCAATCATCTGCTCCAAATCGTTGATTGGCACCTCATGCATGGGGCCGGTCCCTCTGCCGATCCCTGCGTTGTTTACGAGAATGGAGACCTTTGAAACCAAAGCCGCCTCACGCTTCAGCGCCAGTTCACACTGCTCTAAATCTCCCACGTCAAAGACCAGCGGCATCACTTGAACGCCGTACAGGCCTTGAAGTTCATCCTTGAGTTCCAAAAGCCGGTTTTCCCTGCGCGCATTGACCAGAAGATTAACTCCTCGCGCAGCCAATGCTTGTGCAATAGCCCTGCCCATGCCTGCAGAAGCACCCGTGACCAGTGCCCATGAACCTTTCATGACAGTTCGCCTCCATTGACTTTGCATTTCGAGTGTCGCCGTAAGGTTCGAACGGGTCGCGACATGTTTCGTAGACCTTAATTTTTTCGTTCACCCGCGCATTTTAGTATAATCATGCCTCTCTCCAGCATCGGCAATGTTTCTCCACGACATTCGATTCGAAACCACAGTTTCAAATGTCGCTGATAACATCAGCTCTTTGCCAATGCCAGGTCGCTCACTAAATCTCCATACTTTTCAAGCCCTTGCCGGTAGAACCTCAATGATTACTCTTTTAATAAACTGCCGAGAAAACTGCACGGGAGACAACGTGTCTCCTGTTTCCAACCAAAGAGCAAGGAGAACCTCATGCCCACCATTACAACCAAAGACGGCACGCAGATCTTTTACAAGGACTGGGGCAGCGGACAACCCGTGGTTTTCAGCCATGGATGGCCGCTGAGCGCGGATGCCTTTGAAGACCAGATGTTTTTTCTAGCTTCCCGTGGATATCGCTGCATCGCCCATGACCGCCGCGGCCATGGGCGATCCGGTCAGCCCTGGAATGGCAACGACATGGACACCTACGCCGACGACCTTGCGGCGCTCGTCGAAGCGCTCGACCTGAAGAATGTGATTCACGTCGGCCACTCCACGGGTGGTGGCGAAGTCGCCCGCTATATCGGCCGCCATGGCACGAACCGCGTGGCCAAGGCCGTGCTGATCAGCGCCGTGCCGCCGCTGATGCTGAAAACCGCCACTAATCCCGGAGGCTTGCCGATTGAAGTCTTCGACCAGCTTCGCGCCGATGTCCTTGCGGACCGCTCCCAGTTCTGGAAGGATCTCAGCATGCCGTTCTACGGCTATAACAGGCCGGGCGCAAATATTTCGGAAGGCGTGCGCGAGTCGTTCTGGCTTCAGGGAATGATGGCCGGCTTCCCTGCCTCGTACTTCTGCATCAAGGCATTTTCCGAGACGGATTTGACCGGGGATCTCAAGAAGTTCGATGTGCCGACACTCATCCTTCATGGCGACGACGATCAGATCGTGCCGATCGGCGCGTCGGCGCTACTCTCGTCCAAGATCGTCAAGGGCGCCGCGCTGAAGATCTACAAGGGCGCCCCGCACGGCATGTGCACGACCCTCAAGGACCGGGTCAACGAGGACCTGTTCGCGTTCATCAAAGGCGAGGCGATCAAGGTGGCGTGGGCCGCGTAGAAAGGAGTAGGAAAATCGTAAACATTAACAAGAATGACACGGCAGTGGTATTCATCGACCCGCAGAATGAGGTCCTGAGCGATAAGGGAATTGCGTGGGGGGCGGTCGGCGATAGCGTCAGGGAGAACAAGACCGTCGAGAACCTGGAGCGCATCTTCAAGGCAGCAAAAGCGAACGGATTCGACGTTTTCATCTCGCCACACTATTTCTACTCCACAGACCGTGGATGGAAATTCAATGGACCCCTCGAAGCGGAAGAGTCAGAGACCAGGATGTTCGCCCGCAGCGAAGCCTTGAGCCTCGACGGCTTCTCCGGGTCGGGCGCCGACTGGCTCGAACGCTTCAAGCCGTATATCGAGGACGGCAAGACCATCGTGGTCAGTCCCCACAAGGTATGGGGACCGCAGACCAACGACCTCGTCCTGCAACTGCGCAAGCGCCACATCGGCAAGGTCATCCTCGGCGGGATGCTGGCGAATATGTGTGTCGAATCTCACCTGCGCGATCTGCTCGAACAGGGATTCGAGGTCGCCGTCGTGAAGGACGCGACAGCCGGACCACGACACCCCGAGTGGGGTGACGGCTATGCGGCGGCGCTCATCAATTTTGCGTTTCTCGCACATGCAGTCCTCTCGACGGACGAGGTTGTGAAGGCCCTGGGATAGCGACGGTCTGTGCTCGATCCACAAGGAACGGGTCAACGCGGGTCTGCCCGCGTTTTTCGAGGCTTAGGTGAAACTTCGGAGTAACCAAAAAGAACACTAAGGAGATAAATCATGTACGCGCAGAGTGAACAATACGCAAAATCCATAGCTGCGGCCAAGGTGGCCCACCGGACAGTTAAGATCGACGGCCTGGATATTTTTTACCGCGAGGCGGGGCCGAAGGAGGCCCCCGTCGTACTCCTGCTCCACGGCTTCCCGACCAGCTCGCACATGTTCCGCAACCTGATCCCGGCCCTGGCCGACGAGTTCCACCTGGTTGCACCGGACTACCCCGGTTACGGCTACAGCTCGATGCCGACCGTGGATGAGTTCGCCTACACCTTCGACAATCTGGCCGACGTGATCGGCAAGTTCGTGGAGAAGGTCGGGCTGAAGAAGTACACACTATACGTTATGGACTACGGCGCACCTATCGGTTACCGCCTTGCCACCAGTCATCCCGACCGTGTCCAGGCCTTCGTGGTGCAGAACGGTAACGCCTACGACGAGGGCCTCGACAACGATTTCTGGAAACCGATCAAGGCTTATTGGAAGGAGAAGACGGCGGAGCGCGAGACGCCCCTGCGCCCCTTGTTCACCCGCGAGGCCACTGTCTGGCAATACACCACCGGCGTACGGGACAAGGAGGCGATCAGCCCCGACACCTGGAACATCGACCAACTGCTGCTCGACCGACCCGGGAACGTCGAAATCCAGCTTGCACTTTTCCACAGCTACGGCAGCAACCCGCCGCTATACCCGAAGTGGCAGGCCTACTTCCGCGACCACCAACCGCCGACCCTCATCGTCTGGGGAAAAAACGATCAGATATTTCCGGCAGCCGGCGCCGAACCATACAGGAGAGACCTGGAAACCCTGGAGTTCCACCTGCTCGACACGGGACACTTCGCGCTCGAAGAGGACGGCGACAAGATAGCCGACCTGATGCGGAACTTCCTCCGCAGGAACGTCGAATGATCATCTCACGCTGAGACGCTGAGGCGCAGAGGGAACGACTGCTTAGTCCGATATACTCGCAAATATTTTCAAGGACGTCACACAGCGGAGTTGAATATCGGCGATTTCTATTCTTATGCCCTTGCAAAATGTGTCGGAGGACCGGTTCTTTTCAAGAAGGCGCCTACAGCAAACACCCTGGAGTAGTGTTGCGCTTCCGGCAAGATGGTACCTCCTGAAACGATCTGTCGAAATCGTGATTGTCGCTTTGTCCTGTACCTGTCGCGTTTCACGCCCGGATACGAGTTATCCGGGCCACTCTACCTCGATCCAGCCCAATTTGAGTATGATATGGTATGGAATAGAATGGTGTGACATGGGAGAGCATGATGTCATATGGCATAGCATAATGCTATGCCATGCAGGATCGAGGGCTACCTGTCTCCGCACTTTCGCATCCTTATCCCGTGACAATGGCCCGAAATATGCTCTGGAAATATCTTTGGATAAAAGAAACAATGGCATATCATGGGGTTCTTAAAATGGCGAAAAGATCAACAGAAGTCGACTCCTGCACTTTGCATTACGCTAACCTGGCAGTTTTGGCGGAACGGGCCGGCAATTACGAAGATGCGGCTAACCAATGGCGTGCAGCTTCCGGGGCATCTCTGAAACCTGACTCTATCGTTCTATACGAAGAAGCCGCAAAGAGGTGCGAAAGAAAATCGAAGGAGAAATTTGTGTGAAGCAGACGACAGGGGAGTGTAGTCATTTCGAAACAATGATGTAGTGCTTTCCGTTCAATTCCAACAAATGAGCCTCCGGGGGATTTCACAATAGAAGTTTCATAAATCGGGGACCTGTGCACGCGAAGTAAAGAAAAAACACTCATTCAAGATCAGGATATCCTGCCTGAATTCTAGCCAAGCTGCAAAAAACAAAACATAGAACCCGTAGAACTGGCGGGGAATCCACGGTAGAAAATATCCAGGCTGCCGATTTTGATGGTCCGACGGACCACACGACCGCCGGCTGCCGATGCGCCTGGACGAGAGCCCCGCACTTTCACAGCTAATCTCCCACGCCGCGTTCGTCCGGGCGCCGCAGAGGACCGCGGTTGTGTTCCGCTGCGAAATTGCGCGTTAGCCCGGCCCCATCTCCCAATGCCAAAGACTCCAAGGCTTCGAGCAGCGAGTTATAATCCAGCCGGCCGTCGTAGCGCGCTCCGTTGATAAAAAAGGTCGGCGTGCCGTTAACGCCGCTGCGGATGCCGCTCTGGCGGTCTTCCCTGATACGCTTTTCAGGAATGCCTTGTGCGATATCATCTGCTAATTGTTCGAGATTTAACCCGATCTTTTCTGCCCACAGGGGAATGATGTCCGGCTTGAGGAAGGTTTGCTGTTCATAAATCAGATCGTGCATCTCCCAAAACTTGCCCTGCAGCGCCGCGGCTTCCGCCGCTTCGGCCGCGATCAGGGCATAAGGGTGCGCCTGGGTCAGGGGAAAGTTTCTGAACACAAATCGCATCTTGTTCCCCAAAACCCTCTGCAAGCGCTTCACGACGGGATAGGCGGCTCCGCAGTATGGGCATTGATAATCACCGTACTCCACCAGGGTCAAAGGTGCGTCGGCGGGTCCTGCAACGTGGTCCCGGGCTGAAACGGGCTGAGTGAGCGTGGCGGATGTGTCCATGAAACCTCCTTACCGGACATCGAACTTGCTTCAGGTGCTGCAATTTCCGTCGTCTTTGGCTATCGATTCGAGAGCTTTCAAAATCCCGTCGGCACCCGGGTTGATGCCCACCGGCGAGACGTAGCTCCAACGGATGACCCCCTTGCCATCGATGACAAACAACGCCCGCTCCGACTCGCCGTCTTTTTCCCGGTAGACGCCGTACTGACGGGCCACTGCGCCCTTGGGCTCAAAATCCGCCAAGAGCGGAAAGTGCAGTTTGCGGTCTTTGCTGAAGGCAAGATGGCACCAGACGCCGTCGACCGAGATGCCGATGATTTGCGCTTCGAACTCGGAGAATTCGGGCTTCAACTCGCCGTAGAGCGCCAACTGGTCACTGCAAACGGGGCTCCAATCTGCTGGATAGAAGACCAGGACTACGGGCTGTCCGCGAAATTCGGAGAGAGATACTTTTTGATCCGGGGTGGTTGAAAGGCTAAACTCAGGGGCTTGAACTCCGGGTCTAAGAACTGCCATCGGCTCCTCCTAGGTGTCATGCAGGATCGATCCAAGTCACTCGGACGATCCTGCCACAAACTCTGTTTCCGGTCTAATCGATCACTATATTATGGAAATAACTAGAGAGTCTCATGTCAAGAGAGTGGATGACGCCGATGTCTCAGAGCTAACGGGGCACGAGAACAGCATGGTGCGACATGGAATAGAATGGTTGGATATGGCAGCGCATGGCATGACATAGTATCGCATAGCATAATGCTATACTAAGGAGAGCAGACGTACCCACGGCACTTATCCAGAAATGATTTCAACAATTCCCTGAGCTTGTCACGAAAAGAGGCGAGCTGTGCTCCGAGCACTGTGTCGCACACGCAATATTTTTCGAGTTCTCTCCCTTTTCTGAAAGGAGGCGGGAGGACCGTGATTCTCCAATCTCATCGGATGCTTTGAAATCCCCCTCGATCCCCCTTTACAAAAGGGGGAAGCACAAATTGGCCTCATCGGATTTTGTCGAAGAATCTCCCAATTGCGGCACAGTCTCTCCGCTCCACCCATCCACGGGTCTTTTCGTTGTTTCAGGGTGCCCGGAAAGGGACGTGAGATACTGTTTCGAAAAGATTCAAGCGAGGTGCAAAATCCCCCCGTCCCCCTTTACAAAAGGGGGAGGTGGGTGCCGCATCTTTTCATGGTTTCAGGGTGTCCCAAAAGGACATGAAGAGCTGTCTCGAAAAGATTTGATGGGTTGCGCTCCGCTCCACCCATCCTACGGATCTACGGATCTTTTCATGGTCTCAGGGTGTCCCGAAGGGACCTGAGATACTGTTACGAAAAGTTCCGGTGGGCTGCGCTCCGCTTAACCCACCCTACGAATCTTTTCGTGGTTTCAGGGTGTCCCAACGGGACGTGAAGAGCTGTCTCGAAAAGTTCTTTTTCTCTTGTTTCAGGGTGTCGAGTTACTGTCTCCTGTGATCTATTCTAAGTGGCTACAGTCGATGTTTAGATGACGCAGACGATTACCCTTGCCCGAGCGGGCGGAACTCTGCATAATGCGAGCCCGATTCGCGATGCGGCGCTATTCTGACAGAAGGCCGGCAGCGATGAGAATTACGGCTTCCCAGAAATCAACCTTAAAGAAGGAGGGTCACTATGGACACGGGGGAACTTTCGTCACGACGCCATTTTTTGTGCCTCACGGGCGGTCTCGCCGCGGGTATCGCTCTGCCGCTAATTCCAAACGCCGTTCTGGCAGCCGGGACGAAAGAGGGTAAGGAAAAAGAATTTGGAGTGAACCCCGTCGAAGATCTTATGCGTGAGCACGGGGTCTTGCGCCGCGTGCTGCTGATCTACGAGGAAGCGATAACCCGCATCAATGGGGCAAAGCCGCTGCCATCCGGAGTTATTGCGGATTCAGCCGGCATCATCCGCCGCTTCGTCGAGGATTATCACGAGAAGCTCGAGGAAAATGAGATTTTTCCGCGTTTTGAAAAGTCCGGTAAGCTTAACGATCTTGTTAATGTGCTCTTCGAACAGCACCAGGCGGGACGACGCCTGACAGATTTCATTCTGAAAGCATCGGAACCCGAGGCGCTCAAAACTGCCGAAGAAACGCAAGAGCCGTCTTCTGCGACCATGAAACAGATCTACGGCACAGGGAATACTCTCTTTAAAAGAAGCAAAGGCTCAAGTTCAAAGCGAGACATGGCTGACGCAATGCAAGAGTTCGTTCGCATGTACCGGCCCCACGCAGCCAGGGAAGATACAGTGCTTTTCCCCGCTTTTCGCTCGATAGTGTCGCCGAGGGAATTCGACGAACTGGGCGAAAAATTCGAGGACAGGGAAGAGGCGCTTTTCGGAAAAGATGGATTTGAAAAAATGGTGAACTCAGTGGACGAGATAGAGAAAAAGCTCGGCATCAACGAGCTGTCGAAATTCACACCCAGAGGATGAATGGCGCGGGAAACGGGAAGCGAGGAGAAAGGCCCGCGCGCGGCCGGCGCGGGCCTAGGTCGAGTAACAGCCCGGGGCTTACCCGCCGCAAGTTCGATCATAGCGACGCGCTGCCGGACCTTTCCGGCATCGCGTCGCAGCTGTCTCTGAGCCAAATGTAGTCGGATCGCAAACCCGCGCGCGACTGGTGGACTTTAGTCAAGCCTGCCCCGGAGGCGAGAGATTCGATCAGCCTCATTGAAGGAAACCCGATGAAAGGGGCCAGGCGACGACCAAGGACCGCCAACCACGAAGGGAGCGTAAAGTCACTGTAGATCAGATACCCTCCAGGCCTCAGCACGCGAATCATCTCTGAGAAGGCCTGTTCCCAACCGCGCACGTGATGCGTGACCATACTGGTTGCGACTATGTCAAATTCAGCGTCGTGAAACTGAAGTCTTGTCGCGTCCATCACCATAAAGCGGAGGTGCGGGTAAGCCGCCCGGGCTGCCTCAATCTGTTCGGGATCGACATCGATTCCGGTTACGTCCAGGCCGTATCTTGCAGCAACTTCACGACCCGCCGCACCAACGCCGCATCCTACATCCAGATACTGCCGTGCAGCCCGGATATCGATCAGATCGAGCAGTCGTTGAGCACGGTGCGCAACGTGGATTGTATGCTCCCGCCTATTGACGAAACGCTTCTCGATTGAACTCATTTTCATGATAGACCTCTTTAGTGACTGGTGATTAGTAACCGGTGATCAGTGAAGACTGAAGAGCCCAAAAGAACGCCCACGCGGGGCTGTCCACGAATGAATCAGCTTCCTGCTTCACGCTTCCTGTTTGGGGATCTCATCGTCATTGCGGCCTGGTCCATGAATTCGTCGAGCCAATGGAACATGTAAACAAGAAAGGCCACATCATCGTCGGAATGGAACTCGAGTTCCTCGCGCAGAGGCTTTATCGTTTCTTTATTAGTCCTCCTGCGCTCCTCGCAGGTCCTTTCCCCGGTTTTCGTCAGCTCTATAAAGACTTCCTTGTCGTTGGCGGCCTTTTTGTATCTCCTGATGACGCCCTTGGTTTCGAGCTTTTTTACAATTTGGGAAACCGCTCCCTTTGTCACCCCGGAAGCCCGTGCAAGCTCCGTCATGTTCATATGCGGGTTGTCTCCAACCCTGTCGAGCATGTGCCGCTCGGAATGATACAGGCCAAGACCCGGTGAATGCATGAGCGGGATCTTTTCAAGCTCATTGTACTTATTGACGATCCTGATGAAGAGATCCATGAGTTCTTTGCTTGCTTTTTCCCTGTCCATGGGCATATTGTTTACCAGCTAAACAATAAAGTCAAGAAGAATTGCGAAAAGCTGGAGAAAACACCACTGGGTGCACGCGAAGACGCGAAAGCGCGAAGAAAGAAAAAGCCTTAGAGCGAACGCCAGACAAAGCGTGCATTCCATCTATCTATTCTCTTTTCTTCGCGGCTTCGCGCGACGGAGAAAGCAATCCGCAGATTTACACAGATGAAAGAGCACAACCGTCGCGGGGAGTGGATTATCTATTTAGACCTGATCCAGGCGCGCCTGGAAAAAGCGGAGATATTTGGGTTCATAGACGAGTTTTAGCCCTTTTGCCCTGTCCCGGTTCCAGAAGACCTCCTCGATTGCTTCGGCCGTAACGTCCATGTGCGCCTGGGTATAGACGCGGCGAGGAATGGCCGCGCGCACGAGTTCGAGTTTAGGATAGCGATCCAGGCCCGTCGCCGGGTCCCGCCCGGCGGAGAGGATGCCTCTTTCCATCGTTCGCACCCCGGACTCAATGTAGATTTCGGCCGCCAGGACCTGGGCCGGAAACTGCTCCTGCGGAATATCGGGGTAGAAGCGTTTCGCGTCGAGAAAAACGGCATGGCCGCCAATGGGAAGGACTATCGGCACACCCCAGTCGAACAGTTTCCGGCCCAGATACTCCACCTGCCCGACCCTTGCCCGGATGTGGTCGTCATCGACCGATTCTTCTATTCCCCGCGCCATGGCCTCCAGGTCCCGGCCGGCAAGCCCGCCATAGGTGTGTAGCCCTTCATAGACCACGACGAGATTGCGCGCCTCATCGAATTTGTCCCGGTCATTCAAAGCAAGCCAGCCACCGATATTTACGAGGCTGTCCTTCTTTGCGCTCATCCAGGACCCATGGGTATACGAGCAGAATTCCAGCAGGATTTCGGAAACCTTTTTATTGCGGTACCCTTCCTCCCTTTGCTGGATAAAATACGCGTTTTCTATTGCCCGTGTCGCATCGAGCAGGACAGGAATGCCGTAGAGATCGCACAAAGCGCGCAACTCACGCACATTTTGCATCGACACGGGCTGCCCTCCGGCCATATTCACCGTTGCGGCAAGGCTCACATAAGGGATTCTCTCCGGCCCGACTTTTTTGACCAGGTCTTCCAGCTTTCCAAGATCTATATTGCCCTTGAAAAGGCGTTCGTCCAAAGGGTCGTGCGCCTCATCGACTATCACATCCACGAAAGTCCCACCCGCAAGTTCCTGGTGGATCCTCGTGGTCGTGAAGTACATGTTCCCCGGCACAAAATCGCCTTTGTTAATGTATATTTTAGCAACCAGGTGTTCCGCCCCTCGCCCCTGGTGTGCAGGGACTATGTATTTATACCCATAGAATTTTTGGATATTAGATTCGAGGTGGTAGAAATTCCGGCTCCCGGCATAAGCCTCGTCGCCCAGCATAAGGCCCGCCCACTGGTAGTCGCTCATGGCCGAAGTGCCGGAGTCTGTGAGCAGATCGATGTAGACGTCTTCGGACTTCAGAAGAAAAGTATTATAGCCGGCCTCCTTGATGCGCTCCAGGCGGTACTGGCGAGTCGTCCAGCGGACTGGCTCGACCATTTTTACCTTCCAGGGTTCAGCCCAGGATTTTTGGGAGGGGTCTCGTTTTCGTGAGGGCGGCATCCGGGTTTCCTCCTATGGCAAGCGACTACAACTTCGGGGTTTTATCCGCAGATGACGCAGATAAACGCAGACAAAAACACTGAAACAATTCACTGAGAAATCCAAAATACTGATTCGAAAAGTCGCGCGCGACCTGCAAATCCCCCCTGTCCCCCTTTACAAAAGGGGGGTGATTGCCACATCTTTTCATGGTTTCAGGGTGTCCCGAAGGGACGTGAGTTAATGTTTCGAAAAGAACGCCCACAAGGCGCTAAACTACTGAATCTTCCCACTCCTACCCCTGCGGGTCGCCGAATTTTATCCCCTGGGACAGAGGCATCTTCCCGGACCAGTTGATCGTGCAGGTTTGGCGGCGCATGTAGACTTTCCAGGCATCCGACCCGGACTCCCGGCCGCCGCCGGTTTCCTTCTCGCCTCCGAAGGCTCCGCCGATTTCCGCCCCGGAGGTGCTGATATTGACGTTTGCAATACCGCAGTCGCTCCCTCGGCTGCTAAGAAACAACTCAGCCTCGCGCAGGTCGTTTGTGAAAATCGACGACGCAAGCCCCTGCGGAACGTCGTTGTGGAAGCCTACGGCCTGTTCCAGGGTCTCGTAGCGGATCACGTACACAATAGGGGCGAAAGTTTCCTTCCTGACAACCGGAAAGTCGTTTCTCACCTCACAGATACAGGGCGAAACGTATGTGCCGGCATCGAATACACCGCCACTCAGAACTTCACCTCCGTAGAGCACTTTTCCGCCTTCATTTTCGATCTCCGCGAGCGCCTTTTTCATCTCTTCGACAGCTTTGGTGTCAACGAGCGGTCCCATGACTACGCCCCATTCCAGCGGATTTCCGATCCTGACCTGCCGGTAGGCAGCGATCAGGAATTCCCTGAACATGTCAAAGATGGAGTTCTGCACGATCAGCCGCCTGATGGTTGTGCACCTCTGCCCGGCCGTTCCCACGGCGCCGAACAGGATGGCCCGGACGGCAAGCCTGAGGTCGGCGCTCGGAGTAACGATAACGGCGTTATTGCCTCCGAGTTCAAGCAGATGTCTTCCGAGCCGCTCTGTGACAATCGTGCCGACACGCCTCCCCATCGGTACGCTGCCGGTGGCGGAGATCAGCGGCACCCTTTTGTCCGAGGCCAGTCGCTCCCCGATGTCCTCCCCAGTACCGATCACGACATTCAGGATCCCCTGCGCAAAACCACAATCCCTTACAACCCGGGCGGCTATCGTGTTTGCGGCAATGGCGCAAAGAGGGACTTTGCTCGAAGGCTTCCAAATAACCGTGTCTCCCGCAATGAGCGCGAGCATGGCGTTCCACGACCATACAGCCACCGGAAAATTAAACGCCGTGATGACTCCCACCGGGCCGAGCGGATGATACTGTTCGAACATACGGTGCCCCGGTCTTTCACTGTGCATGGAAACACCATAAAGCATTCGCGACTGGCCCGCCGCGAAATCACACATATCTATCAACTCCTGGATCTCGCCTTCCGCTTCAGGAAGGATTTTCCCCATCTCCAGCGATATCAACGCAGCAAGGTCACTTTTGTGCTCGCGGAAGGCGAGGCCGATCTGCCTCACTACTTCGCCTCGTTTCGGGGCCGGAACATCCCGCCACTGCATGAATGCCGCTTCGGCCCCACTGGCGATTTTTTCATAACTTGCGGGGTCCGCCAGCCTGATTCCAGCAAGGACTTTGCCGTCGACGGGCGATATGGATTCAAGGGTCTCGCCGCGGCACTCCAGTTGGTCCAGCCCGGAGAAAGCGCCCTGGTTCAATCCCCCTATGCCGAGCCTTTTGAGATAATCTTCCTTCATGTTTTCCTTCCCGGCGGGCGCTCGCATTGCTCTTAACAAGCCAGCTTCCGAAGGGTCTCTTCGAAAATGGAGAGCCCCGTATCTATTTCCTCCATGCCGATGATAAGGGGGGGACAGAAGCGCACAGTGCTTTCTCCACAGCCAAGCAGGAGCAAACCGTTGCGAAACGCGCTCTGAACAACCCTGTCACGCAAATCGGGTGCGCTCTCTTTTGTGACGCGGTCTTTTACGAGTTCCACGCCCACCATCAGGCCCTTGCCACGCACGTCCCCCATACACTCGAAGTCTTTTTGCATTTCACTCAACCCGGCAATCAACTGCTCCCCCCTGATTTTTGCATTCTCGACCAGGCCTTTTTGGAGAAGGTCGATCGTCACCAGGGCGGCCCGGCAGGAAACGGGGTTGCCTCCGAAAGTCGACGCATGAGACCCGGCATGCCAGTCCATGAGTTCGGCCTTTGCGACCATGGCCCCCAGCGGCATCCCGGAGGCTATTCCCTTGGCGAGTGCAATTATGTCAGGTTCGACGCCGAAATGTTCCATGGCGAACATCTTACCGGTCCTTCCCATGCCCGACTGAATTTCGTCGGCAACGAGCAGGATGCCGTATTTTTTTGCCAGCTTGCTAAGTTCCACGTGAAACTCCGGCGGGGGGACTATATATCCGCCCTCTCCCTGGATCGGTTCCACGAAAATAGATGCGACTTCTTCCGGCGGAAGGCACGTGCGGAAAAGCGGATCCTCTATCCACCGCACGCAGGCCGACCCGCAGGTGGGATAACAGGCTCCTTGGGGGCATCGGTAGCAGTTGGGATATGGCACATGGGTAACGCCCGGCACAAAAGGGTGGTAGTATTTTTTCTGGTAGGCCTTGCTGGCGCTGAGCGAAAGAGCCCCCATCGTTCTGCCGTGAAATGCGCCGAAAAAAGCTATCGTCTGCTCGCGCCTCGTATGATAGCGGGCCAGTTTAAATGCGGCTTCCACGGCCTCGGCGCCGGAGTTGCCGAAGAACACTTTGGCTTTGCCTCCGATATTGGCAATCTCGGACAGCTTCGCAGCGAGATCGATCTGGGGAGAATAGTAGAAATCCGTTCCCGACATGTGGATCAGTTTTCCGGCCTGGTCCCTTATTGCCTCAACAACCTGCGGATGACAATGCCCGGTCGAATTTACGGCTATACCCGCCGTAAAATCCAGGAATTGGTTCCCGTCGACATCCCGGACCCATGATCCCTGCGCCTCATCGACAACCAGCGGGTAAACCCTCGTGTAGGATGGAGAAACGAACTCGGCATCGGCGCGGATAAGTTCCGACGCCTTCGGTCCCGGCAGATCAGTCTTTATCAGCGGGGCTTTCATCTTTCTCTCCGATTTGTACAAGGGAATTCACCTCGCTCGACTTTTGTCAACTTCAGCACGGCATAACTTCAGAACCGGCATAAGGTGATGAATGAATTTGGAACCCTTCCGGTTCGGCAAATAATCGGCCTATCTACCATGATAGGTATTCCCGCTTCGAATTCCAGTTCAACAGTAAATTTTGCATCTATGAGTGATAAGCACGCCGCTGCCCTCTGGCATAAAAAAAGGCCTGTACTTATATTCATTACCCGGTGCCACATTTGTAAGTCCTTTTTTCCTGTTCAATTTGTCCATCATCCCCCTTTTCCGCCGGTTACGCGGGGCGAGAGAAAGAACAATGCCGATCACACAAATCGAACTTCCATACCGGGTCGAATACCTATCGATCCTGGATGAAAAAGGGCAGGCAGACGAATCGCTCGATCCAAAACTCCCGGAGGACGTGTTGCTGAAGCTTTATCGAGCCATGCTGCTCGGGCGACGATTCGACGAACGGATGTTGATCCTTCAAAGACAGGGCAAGCTGGGGACCTTTGCTCCGGTCAAGGGACAGGAGGCCCAGGTTGGAGCAGCAGCGGCGCTGACCTCGGATGACTGGATCGTGACCTCCTTTCGAGAGGCCCCCGTAGAGATCTTCCGCGGAAAGCCGCTGGAGTCTATTCTGCTCAGTTATAGCGGCTACAACGAGGGCGGGCGCCTGCCGGACGGATTGAACCAGCTTCCCATATCCATTCCCGTGGGCACTCATATGATTCACGCGGTTGGGATCGGCTACGGGATGAAGTACCGAGGGCAAAACAGGGTGGTCGCGACATTTTTTGGCGACGGGGCGACTTCCGAGGGTGACTTTTACGAAGCCCTCAATTTTGCATCGGTCTACCAGACGCCGGTAATTTTCTTTTGTCAAAACAACCACTGGGCGATTTCGCTTCCCCGAAGCCGCCAGACGCACGCGAAGACCCTGGCTCAAAAGGCGCTCGCCTGCGACATGCCGGGTCTCCAGGTGGATGGCAACGACGTTCTAGCCGTTTACAGGGCGGCCAGGGAAGCGGTGGAGCGCGCCCAAAAGGGTGAGGGGCCGACTCTTATCGAGATGATAACCTACAGGATCTCCATGCATACGACCGCGGATGACCCCAAAAAGTATCGAACGGATGAAGAGGTAAAAGAATGGGAAAAACGCGACCCCATCACCCGGTTTGAAATATACCTCAGAGACAGAGACTTGCTCGACGACCGAAAAGTCCAGTCGATTGGCGAGGAAGTAAAGGCGCAAATCAGCGAAGCCGAAAGACGCTGGTCGGAGGTCGTCGCAAAAGGCGCCAACCCCCTGGACATGTTCGAGCACGCCTACGCGGAACTCACCCCGGCGCTGCGCGAGCAGAGGGAAATGCTCAAGAGGGAACTGGAAGAAAAGAAGATTGAGGGATTGGGGGATTAAGTTCTCGAATTCGTCAATTTCTGAATTTAATTGAGTTCCGGAGAATTCACCGATGCCCAAAATTAACATGGTTGAAGCCATAAACATGGCATTGCGCCAGGAGATGGAAAAAGACGACAGTGTCATACTGCTTGGGGAAGATATCGGGAAAGACGGCGGGGTGTTTCGTGTGACGGAGGGGTTGCTCGACAAATTCGGCCCCCAACGTGTGCTCGACACGCCGCTTGCCGAGTCAGCGATTGCCGGATTTTCAATCGGGCTGGCAATCTACGGCCTCCGGCCGGTATGCGAAATGCAGTTTTCCGGCTTCAGCTACCTGGCTTTTCACCAGATGGAGGCTCATGCGGCAAGGATGCGGCCCAGGTCACAGGGCCGCTACAGTGTACCCATGGTGTTGAGGGCCCCTTACGGCGGAGGGGTAAGGGCGCTGGAGCACCATTCCGAGAGCCGTGAGATTTATTGGGCGCATACGCCGGGGCTGAAGATGGTAATACCTTCCACCCCCCGCCTGGCCCGCGCCCTGATGGTGAGCGCGATACGGGACCCCGACCCGGTTGTTTTCTACGAGCCGAAGGCAATTTATCGCGCGTTCAGGGAAGAGGTGCCCGAAGAAGAGGAAGTTTTCCCTGTCGGCAAGTCCCGAATAGCCCTGGAGGGCAGCGACATAACCCTGATAACCTACGGCGCAAGCCTCAGGCCGACGCTGGAGGCCGCATCGGAATTAAATGAGAAAGAGGGGATAAAGTGTGAAGTTGTCGATCTGCTTTCAATATCGCCGCTGGATGACCAGATATTCATCGAATCCGTAAAAAAGACCGGCCGGGCAGTCGTGGTGCACGAAGCCCACCAAACCTATGGAGCGGGCGCCGAAGTGGTTGCCAGGATAGTGGAAAAGGCCCTCCTTTATCTCGAAGCCCCGGTCAAGAGAGCAACCGGCTTCGATATTATCATCCCTTATTATCAGCGCGAGCAGGATTATTTGCCCGGCGTGTTCAGGATCAAAAACGCAGTTCGCCAGACCTTGGCATTTTGAAAAGGCGGAAGCGGGAAGCATGGAGCGAGAAGGAAGAAGCAGGCGCAACCCGCTGATAAGCGCAGATAAAAGAGCACAAACGTTGCGTAGAGAAAACACAACCGGGTGTGCGCGATTAAATCCATTCTTTTTATCTTTGCGGCTTTGCATAAGAAAAAGAGCAATCTGCAGATGAACGCAGATAAAAGAGCATAAATGGAGCGGGGAGCGGGGAGCGGGAACCATCTTGTTTCGCGCCTTCGCGGTTTCGCGTGAGGAGAACCAAAACCCTGCGCGCGAGGGATCTTAGGCGCGCGCCGCTGTGGAAGACGGCGCTACCGAAACTGAAAATTCGACAAGAGGCATGGGAGGATCGTATGCCGGTGGAATTCAAGCTTCCCGACCTGGGAGAAGGAATCCATGAGGGTGAGATAATCGAAGTTCTCGTTCACGTAGGGGACAAGGTCGAAGACGGGCAAACCGTACTGATCGTCGAGACCGACAAGGCGACGGCGGAGGTCCCTTCGCCTGTCACCGGGACAGTAAAGGAGATAAGGATAAAACCCGGGCAGACGGTCCGCGTGGGGGAAGTACTCATGGTTTTCCTGAAGGAGGGTGAGTCTGGGGAGGAGGCAACGGAGAAGGCGCCTTCGCCGAAGATGCCCGAGGAAGATCGGGAAACGGAGGGAAAGGGAAATAAGGCTGAAGCCCTTACCGGAAAAGCGGAAGAAGCGAGCGGTAAAACCGGGGCGGCCAGGTCCCCCGTCGCTGCCACCGAAGGTCCGGTCCCCGCCGCGCCTTCCACCCGCCGCCTGGCGCGCGAACTCGGCGTAGATATCAACCAGGCAAAACCGAGCGGTCCAGGTGGGCGGATTACCCCCGAGGACGTACGCGCATTCGCCGAAAGCCTCAAGGGAGGGAAGACCGAAAAGGCGCCCTTGGAGCCCGGGGAGAAAAAGCCGCTTGCGCCTCCCGAGGCTGCAAGCGTGGGCCAGTTCGACCAGATCGGGCCGGTCGAGCGGGTTTCATTGCGCTCGGTGCGGCGAGCCACTGCGAAACACCTGGCCATGGCGTGGTCTCAAATTCCCCATGTCACGCACATGGATGTGGCGGACATAACCGAACTCGAAGCTCTGCGCCGCAGACACAGGCAGCAGGTCGAGGCTCAGGGCGGCGCCCTGAGTCTCACGGTTTTCGCTGTGAAGGCCGCCGCAGCAGCGCTCAGAAAATTCCCACGATTCAATTCCAGCCTCGATATGGAATCTGAAGAGATCATAATTAAACATTACTGCAATATCGGGTTCGCGGTCGACACCGAGAGAGGCCTGCTCGTGGCCGTAGTCCGTGATGCGGACCGCAAGAGCCTCTTCGACCTTGCCGTCGAACTAAAGGAGCTAGCTGAAAGGACTCGCCAGGGGAAGGCAACCAGGGACGATTTGTCCGGCGGAACTTTTACGATAACCAATGTCGGTCCGATGGGCGGAACGGGCCTTTATCCGCTTATCAATTACCCGGAAGTCGCCATCCTGGGATTGGCCCAGGCGAGATTGCAGCCTGTAGTAGTCGGAGATGAAAAGAATTTTGAAATCGTTCCCCGCCTGATGCTGCCGATCAGCGTCACTTTCGACCATCGGGTTCTCGACGGCGCCGACGCGGCCAGGTTTCTCAACATGATCATAGAGGGACTGGAAAACCCGGAAAACCTTCTTATGATGATCTAGGGCAGATCCGGGCAACGAGGGATTGAGGGATTAAAAGCGAATTGAAACCCCGGATTGAGGGATTGAGAAATAATTAATTCCTGAATTCCCATATTTCTATGAGGTTTTCATCAAATGGTGATGGGAGAATTTACGCAGGAAACCGACCTGCTTGTCATCGGCGGAGGGCCGGGAGGTTATGCCTCGGCTTTTCGGGCGGCTGACCTGGGGCTGGACGTAACGATGGTCGAAGAGAATCCAAGGCCGGGAGGAGTTTGCCTCTTTACCGGCTGCATACCGTCAAAGACCCTTCTGCATGTGACCGAGCTCATGCACGACGCCAGAGACGCAACTGGGATGGGGATCGACTTCTGCGAACCGAAGCTGGACATAAATCGTCTGAGGCAATGGAAGGACAAGGTGATCGACAGGCTCGCAAACGGCCTGGTGGAACTCACCAAAAGACGCGGCGTCTTGTTCATCAACGGGAAAGCCGTGTTTGAGGATTCGAGCCACGCTCGTGTGGAGAATGCGGGGACCAGCCATATCAGGTTCAAACACGCTGTCATAGCGACCGGTTCTTTCCCGCGCCCCCAGGCGGGAGTTCAGTTCAAACCGGGCGGACGCATCATGGATTCAACGGGCGCCCTCGAGCTTGCCGATATCCCCAAACGGTTGCTCGTGGTCGGGGGCGGCTTTGTAGGGCTTGAAACCGGGTCAGTATACGCATCGCTTGGGAGCCGCGTAGTGCTGGTCGAATATAACGGAAAGCTCCTGAGAGGTGTCGACCGGGACTTGGTGCAACCTCTTCTTACGCGGCTCGAAAAGCTTTTCGAATCCATTCACTACAACACGACCGTTACCGGGATGGATGAGGATGAGAGCGGCGTCAATGTCACTTTCAGCGGAGGGATCGAGGAGAAAAGCCAACGGTTCGACCGTGTGCTCGTAGCTGTAGGCAGGGACCCGAACTCACGGGGACTCGGCCTCGAGAATACAAAAGTCAAGACGAACGATCGCGGGTTCATACTAATTGACCGGCAAAGGCGCACGACGGACGACAAAATCTTTGCGGTCGGTGACGTGACAGGGGGGGCCATGCTCGCCCACAAGGCCATGCATGAGGGTAAAGTGGCCGCCGAAGTTGCTGCCGGCATGCCGTCGGCCTTCGATTTCCAGGCCGTGCCGGCAGTCGTTTATACCGACCCGCAGATTGCGGTCTGCGGACTGGGCGAAGAAGCGGCGAAGGCCCGAGGACGAAACGTCAGGATAACCCGTTTCCCCTGGTCCGCATCAGGGCGAGCGGTGTCAATGGGCGTGTCAGCCGGAATGACGAAGATGATAATCGATCCCGATTCCGGACGGGTCCTGGGAGTTGGCATCGTGGGACGGGAAGCCGGGGAAATGATCTCGGAGGGTGTTCTGGCAATCGAGATGGGCGCCCTCGCCGAAGACCTGGCCCTGTCGATTCATCCTCATCCTACCCTTTCGGAAGCCGAGGAGGAGGCGGCCGAAGCGTTCCTGGGCAGTTCAACGCACATTCTTCCGCAGAAAAGATGAGATGAGACAGGGCATTTTGGGATAGGTGATTTTGACATAATCTATAAACCAAACACAAAAAGGAGCATAAAATGAAGGGCCAAGAAAAAATTATCGAGAAGCTGAACTTCCTGCTTAAAGACGAACTGACCGCCATCAACCAGTACTTCGTTCACGCTGAGATGTGCGAGAACTGGGGATATGAAAAGCTTCATGGAAAGATCAGGGAGCGTTCGATCGGCGAGATGAAGCACGCGGAAAAGCTGATCGCCCGCATACTCTTCCTGGAAGGCCGCCCGATCGTAAGTGAATTGAATAAGATAAACATCGGCGCCGAAGTCCCCGCGCAGCATCAAAATGACTGGAACGCCGAAGATGGCGCCATCAAGAATTACAACGAGGGAATCCGGCTGGCCCTTGAACTGGGCGACGCCGGTTCCAGGGAACTCATGGAGCACATTCTGGTGGACGAGGAGGAGCATATCGACTGGATCGAGGCCCAACTCGACGAGATCAAGCAGATGGGCGTTGCAAATTACCTGGTCGAACAGATCGACTAAAGTATCGACTAAAATCCCGGAAAAATGACCTTGCCCTTATTGCCTGCCGGGCCACCTGGATTAGATACCGGCCTGGAGGCTGTCACGCAAAGGCGCGGGGGCACGGAGAAATAAAAACGTCTCCCGTGTCCCCGTGCACTAAAATAGCAGTTTATTGTTTTCAGTTTTTAGTTTTGAGCACTGAAATAAAGTTGCGCTCCCCCTGCCCCCCTTAGAAAAGGGAGGTGTAGAATCCGCACAATTACCCTGGAATGGCCCTGATCTTCGCCTGCAGTAGTGGAGTCAGTTGACTCAACTGTATGACAAGCTGCGCATTAAGAACACCGGACTGGGGATCCATGCCAGCCCCCTGCTGTATCAGGCTTCCGAATATCTGCTGGGCTGCGATCGAATATGAGCGCGATATCAATGCAGGCGATGTCGACCCGTCTGCGAGAGAGGCCGGATTGACCGCGGGATCGACACTGACCACAAGGATTGAAAGGGTTTCATCGTCAGGGTTGCGGACGATCTCGAAGCGACGGAACTCTTGAGGGAAGTCCCTTAACGATGGGGTCTCGACCTCCCAGAAGCCATATCCCGATCCCGGATTACTGGCATCGGGTTGAGGAGTGATGGTGTTGCGGTGAACATGTCCCGCGATCCACAAAATGACGTTTGAATAGGTGCTGCTGATTGTGGATACCAAGTATTGGTCGGGCGCCATAGAAGTTGACTGGGGGACATAGGAATCCGGGTTCCAAATTATTGACACAGGGTCAGCCGGAGGCGGAGATTGATACCCGTAAGGCCACACCGGGACGTGCGCACAGATGATCATGAGTTCGTTGGCGTTCTGGCCGCTTTCGAGTTCATTTATGAGCCAGTTGTAGCGGGTCTCGTCTAGACAGCCATATGGACCGCCGGCGAGCTTGTCGGTATCGTCTAGAACGATGACCTTGATCGGCATATAAGGCTTCGGATTGAAGGTATAGCAGGCAGGCGGCGCGCTGCTGCGGCCATGGACCATTTGCTGCGTAAACCCATGACCAGCCGGTTGTGACGTGGAGTTAAAGAATTCGCCCATCCATTGGTTCATCGTAAGCGCGCGGCGTTTCGGGTCGGCGGCAACTTTCGGGAGTGGCCTGGTGGGATCGACCGGGCCTACATCTATGATGTCCCCATTCTCTGTCGAACCATCAACGACACCCATCAAGAAACCTCTCTCATTCATGATGGTTGGGAAATCAGGGGGCAATGTGGTCACGGCACCCATGTTAAGTATGTTGGACCCTACTACGGTTTGTCGGAGGTGATTGGTCCAAAAGGTGGATCCCTTCCAGAACTGATCGTGGTTGCCGATGACCTGGTACCAGTTGATCGACTTGTCGAGCCCGGCCGCCTTGTATGGTTTTTGATAACCGATGTCGCGGGCTCCCTTGTGAGCGCCGGAACTGGGGGTGATCGTCTTGCCGTCGATGACATCGAGGTACCATCTAAGCTCGTTGTACTGAGTGTTGTCGGCCGCATCGCCCAGAGCGATGCCGAAATCAAACGGCGCCTGCCTGTTCAAGGCGTTGATTGTCTGGATAGCGGCATCGAGGACATGGGTCGTGTAGAGCATAATTCCTGAATAACACGAAGTATTGCCGGCAGGTTTGTTGTATGGGGCAGGCACGATGGGATTCGGGAATTCGTAACCGCAGTAAATCGCCCCGGCCGGGCTTTCTTTGTCGCAGATATGCAGGTCGCTCATGGTGAAGAAGGTCAAAAGCGTCGTGGCCGATGGATCGGGGTCCGATGGAAAAGTAACGTTTCCGGTGTTCATGTCAATGCCGTGGTAAACGAACCCTGGCCCACCAGGCAAACCATCCGCATCCATAACCCACTCACCGTAGCCATTTTTAGTGTATAAGGAGATCTGACAAGGATAAATCGTCGGGGTTGGATACTCGGGAGGCGTGCCCAAGGCAATGACAGTCCTATCGAGTGTCGTGCAGATATTTGTGGAGATTGGGTAAGAGGGGCCTCCTACGGCAGCAAATACTTTTCTCCCCAAGGGTCCGAGAGACGAAAGCTCCAGCCCGAGGGCTGCTGCAGAACCTGTACAGTATTTCAAAAAATGTCTTCTTGAAACGGTCATTGGTATTCCTCAGTAAGTTAGAGAATTAACTTGCACTTTTAGCCGTGGAGGAACCGGACATTCAGCAAATGCCCAGCCTGAATCAATGCTCCTTTTCTCGGCAGCATCCTGTCCAGCTTGTCTTCTTCTATTTTGTTATATAGTCGGCAAGATCGGATCGATACTTTAGAGCAGATCGAGTGCAAGCCTAGCTCTGGGGATTGAGGGACTGAAAGCGAATTGAAGAATTCCGAATTCAGGGATTCAGGAATTAAATTCCTTAATTTCTAAATTGATTCAGTTGAGGGGTTGAGGTTACCCCCTGACCCGGGACCAATAGCGGCCGTTTTCACTGCCGGTTTCAATCGGTAATGCCAAAAACCTGCGTAAGGAGGCCGCGCCCCAGTATTTCCTCTTTTTCGCCCCTGGCGGCGCAACGCCCCGACTTGAGCAAAAAGACATGGCTGAACGCGGGCATGATTTCCTCGAGGTAATGGGTGACCAGGATCATAGTGGGGCCTTCAGGTGAGCGTCCCAGGCCTTCGAGTGTAGACAGAAGCTGTTCTCTCGAGGGGATGTCCAGACCGCTGCACGGTTCATCCAGGATCAGGAGGCGAGGCTTGTGAATGAGCGCCCGGGCGATAAGGAGGCGCTGCTTTTCTCCCTGAGAGAGCACCGCGTAGGGAGAATCGAGTATCTTGCCGCAGTCGAGTCTTTCGGCAAGCGCCGCGGCCTCCTCGAAATCCGCGGCCTCGGGTTTGTCGAATATCCCGAGCGAAGCGTACTTACCGCTTACAATGAACTCGAGCGGTTTTTGCGATGGGGGTACCTGGGCCTGAAGAAAAGAACCCACCCAGCCGATTTTCTTTCGCAGCGCGCGAAGATCGACTTCGCCGAATCGCTCGCCCAATACCGTTATATCGCCCGAGGTCGGCCATAAATATCCGGCAAGGATCTGGAGCATGGTCGTCTTGCCCGACCCGTTTGGCCCCAGCAGAACCCAATGTTCACGCGGCTCGATCTCCCAGGAAATATCATCGAGGATTAGCCTGCGGTTCCTGACAAACCTGACATTTTTTATGTCGATCCAGTTGTTTTTCATTTTACCTTGACTAGAAGGATTCCCAGGTAAGTACGATTTTTCCGAAATGCTCTCCCTTACTGAGGTAACGGTGAGCGTCCTCTGCTTCACGTATTGAAAATATTCTGTCGATTACAGGCTTCACATGGCCCGATTTGAGCAGTGGCAACACGGTGCCGATGAACCCATGGGCGATCTCGGCTTTTTCCTCTTTCGACTGGCTGCGCAAAACAGAACCGATGACTTTTAGCCTCTTGGAAACGAGCGAAGCCAGATTTATTTCGCCTGCGCTCCCGCCCATCAAACCAATAATGACGAGCCGCCCTCCCGTTTTGAGGATCTCCAGGTGCTTGCGCAGGTAAGAGGCGCCGATCCAGTCAAGAACGATATCCACACCGTCGCCCCGTGTTATGTCCAGGACTCGGCGTGCGAAATCCTCCTCCTTGTAGTTAATGCCGGCGAAAGCGCCCAAATCCAGCGCCCGTTTAATTTTGTCTTCCGAGCCGGCGGTAATGACAACCTTTGCTCCAATTGCCGCGCCGAGTTGAATGGCGGCCGTACCGACACCGCTGCCTCCGCCGTGTAGAAGGAGCAGGTCCGCGGCTTTTATTCCGGCCTGGATAAAAAGGTTGTAATACGCGGTGAAGAAAACTTCGGCGGCGGCGGCGGCTTCCGTGAAACTGAGGTTTTCGGGGATAGGAACCAGGTGCTCCGCAGGAACGGCCACATACCTTCCGTATCCGCCCCCTGCGACTATTCCGAAAACCCTGTCGTTTTCCCGGAAAGCCGAATCAGGAGGCACTTTCACCACGAACCCGGCGAAATCGAGTCCGAGCACCTCGGAGGCTCCGGGTGGAGGCGGGTAGAAACCCCGCCTCTGAAGCAGATCGGCCCGATTCACCGAGCAGGCCTCAACCTGGACCAGCGCCTCCCCTTCTTTCAAAATGGGGACAGCGACCATTTCAAGACCGAGTTCGTTCCATTCGCCCTTTTTTGCCCCTTCGCGAACCATGATCGCCGGCATAGCTTGAGAGTTCATTCGAGTCCTCCCGATTCGGCAAACGAGTAATATTGGTTATGTCCTGCCACGATGATGTGGTCGTGCACCACTATGTCAAGGTCGCCGAGTATTTTCCTGAGCTTAATGGTGAGCTGCCTGTCGGCGGTGGAAGGCAGCGCGCTACCGCCCGGATGGTTGTGAGCCAGAATTACCGCGGTTGCACGGTGTTTCAGGCTGGCCTCGACCACCAGCCTCGGGAAGACTGCCGTCCGGTTTACACTGCCTCTCTGCACATGTTCGGCGGCTATCAACCGGTTTTGGCTGTCCAGGGCAAGCACGCAAAAAACCTCGTTTCTCTGGGTTCCAAGAAGTGCGCCGAGATATGAGACTGCTGCCTGGGTTGAAGCAAAAGTCTCATGGCGCAACCAGCGGCTCGACTGGTACGAATCGAAGAGGCGAGGCATAAAGCTCATCAATACGGCGGCATTTTCTCCAATTCCATCGACACGCTGCAGGGCCTCGGCCGGAGCGTCAAACACCGAGGCTAGATTGTTTCCGAACTCTTTGAGGAGGGCTTTTGCAAGGGGTTTAACGTCTCTTCTGGAAATAACATAAGTGAGCAGAAGTTCCAGGACCTCATGATCGTGGAACCCGGCAAGACCGCTTTTCATGAATCTTTCACGCAGCCTGCACCGGTGGCCTTCGAGATCTGATTTTGGTTCAGTTTTCAGTTTTGAGTTTTCAGTTTTGTTTTGAGTTTTGAGCTAAACATTCAAAACCAACATTTGCCGATGGCCTCTTTCCGGCGATTGGCCTCAGCTCGATTGCTGAACTTTCTGACGAAGCATATTGAGCAGGGAGTCAAATGGTTGATTTGTCAGGATCGACATGAACTGGCTCCGGTAGTTTTCGACAATGCTGACCCCCTCGACCACCACGTCGTACACCTTCCATTGCCCCTGGTCCAAGTGGAGCCGATAGTCGATCTCGACGTTGTTATTGCCATACAAAATGTGCGTTTTAACAAGGGCGTAATCGCCTTCCAGTTTTTCGGAATCATAAGAGGCCTGGAAGTGTGAACCGGTGTAGCCTTCAAGGCGGTCTATATAGGTGTTAAAAATAAGCTGTTTGAATAATCTGGCGTATTCCTCGCGCTTATCTGGAGGCTGCTCTTTCCATGGACGGCCCAAGGCCCTTTTTGCCATTTCTTCGAAGTTGAAATAC
>CAWGZP010000223.1:0-4928 GCA_963826655.1 uncultured delta proteobacterium | reverse complement strand
ATTGGGGGCGCCTGATAGGGTCCTGATTTCTTCATTCAATCATTTTTATCTCTCGGCCGCGAAGAGATTTGACGAATGTATTAGAACCGGAGTTCTCGTAAACAGCTTCCAACCCGATCCCCTTGAATTGATGCTCGAACTTGGCGCGTCAACATATAATCCCGGGCTGCGCGCCATGCCGTTTTGGCAAATTCGCAGGTTGAAACGAAAGGGCTTCGGCGTACTGATTTGGGTGTTAAACAATCCCTGGCTGGCTAAGGTTCTTTTCGGGATCGGTGCGGACGGCATCTTTACCGATTTTCCCCAGAGATTTTCAGTTGAGAGCAATTGAAGACTTAAGCAATCGGGGCTGACATACATATGAAAATTTTGATATTGGCGGCGTTGCCGCAGGAATACTCTCCTCTGAAAAAACTTCTCCCTCACTGGCGTTGTTTGGACAAGAAGCCGCTAAAGAAATTTACTTTCAATCTCCCCGGCAAGGAGATCGTCCTGATCGAAACCGGCATGGGACCAACGTCGGCCGAACAGGCGCTCAGGACGGAGATGCCGGGGTTTGTGCCCGATCTTCTTATTTTCTCAGGTTTTGCGGGAGGCCTTCATCCTAACTTGAAGATTGGAACTGTCTGTTTTACCGCCGGCACGCGCGAAACATGTTCCGAAGAATTGTTTAAATTCCGATTCCCCAAGGAGCTTAACATCTTTTTGGCGAAAAATAATATCTTACCGGTCCTGGGAATAAGTTCCAGGATGCCGGAAAATAAGCACGACCTTCGTGCTCTTGCAAACGGGCAAATGGCAGTATCAGACATGGAAACGGCAAAGTTGGCTGAAATAGCTCTCGAAATGAAAGTGCCCTTCATCTG
This sequence comes from uncultured delta proteobacterium, assembly GCA_963826655.1. Taxonomy (GTDB): domain Bacteria; phylum Desulfobacterota; class Syntrophobacteria; order Syntrophobacterales; family Syntrophobacteraceae; genus SbD1. The sequence continues at coordinate 4,062 of CAWGZP010000223.1, read as the reverse complement.
TTTCCGAGCCATAAGCGACTGTCTGGACCACGATCTCGGGTTTGATTTGAACGCTATTACCGACGGGCAAGGAAGGATAAGGCTTAGCGGCGTGATCTCCACGGTATTGAGAAGACCTGCTGCCCTGAAAGCCTTTTACCTTGCATGGCGAAGATCCCGGTTGGCCGCAAAGAACTTGTGCGGGTCAGTCGCGGCTTTTCTGGGGCTCTCGGCACTGCGCTTGTCAAAATGGCAGGTAAAATCAGCTCGATTGTCCGAACAATTAGGAACGCTGCGATAGATACGCATGGATTGTTTCGGTGGAGATGTTGGAACTCTTGTAGATAGTGAAGAAAACCATCGGTACGAGCAGCACTGCGATCAGCAGCAGGTCCACCACACCGAGCAGCATCTGGCCGATATGGAAGGTAACGGCGATGTTGAATATCAGGACCGAAAAATAGAGCAGGGGGCCGCCCAGCCTGATCCAGGACGGGCGGTTTATGGACAGGCCCTGATTTGAGTCCAGGAAAGGCAACGCCTCCAGTTCCTGCAGAGTCGCGGTGAGGACGGCCCCGACAATGAGCCATCCTCCAAAATTACTCATCGGGATACCGAAATAAAATCCCTCATGATGGTATCCGTAAATCTTGCCAAGAAACCATTTCGCTCCCAGCAACGCGACCGGGTCGATAACGATGTCCAGGAACACGAAAAGAAACGCCCCGAGCACCAGTACCTGCCACGAACGCCGAATTCGCGGCGTTTCAAGTGTAATGAGGTTCTCGGACCGGACTGCCACCGGACTCATGACGAAAACGGCCAGCGAGTAGCTGCAATAGGAAAGAAAAACATACGAGAGGGAGTCCATGAATGGGACCCCGAAAACCCATAGCTCCCTGTCGGTGGTGCTGGGTATGTAGAAATAATCACCGTAGGGAAACCCATAATGAATTGAAATGAATTCCGAGGCCCAAGCGAGCGCGTAGCCTGCCGGAATGTAAGCCAGGGTTCTTTTCCAGCCGATATGACGCCAGCCGACGACAATGTAAGCGGCAAGAAAAGCAAAAACATAGGGACGAAGAAGGATGGTCCCCCAGAAAAGTCTCAGAAATTCATGCATTCAGGTTCCATTCGAGCATTCGAAATGCGTCCCTCAAACCCATATGGAGTGCGACGGTAGGTTCAAACCCGCAGTGGACCATGCATTGGGAACAGCGTGAGTCGGCGCCGGAAACGTAATGGTTCCAGTCGGTTCGCTCCATCAATTGGGCAAAAGTTGGGTAGTGGGTATCCGTGATAAGGTAGCAGGGAGATTTCCAGCCCTGGGGGTTGCGTGTCGGACTACCCCATGGCGTACATTTGAGCGGCCTTTTGCCGGCCACAAATTCCAGGTAGAGCGGATTGCTCATAATGGGGAAATCCCGTTTCCAGGCGCTGATCTGACGGAATTTTCCGACGATTTCATTTCTGCTCAAGAAGACGTCCCCGCCGACCTCTTCGTAGCTGAAACCGGGAGCGACGAGAATTCCATCAACTCCGGCCTCTGTAAGCTGCCGGAAAAGCATGGCAATATCACCGACCGAGGAATCGCGGTAAACCGTTGTGTTGGTGCTTACGCGGAAGCCTTTCGCCTTGGCAGCTTTGATTCCATCCATGGCTTTTCGAAACCCTCCCGGCTTTCCGATTATGGCGTCATGAACGGGCTCGGTCCCATCGAAATGGACGTTCCAGGTAAAGTGCGGAGTTGGCTGATAGAGCGGCAGGGACTCTTCAAGCAGTTGTCCGTTGGTACAAAAATAAATGTGTTTACCCCTTGCGAGCGCCTCCCGGACCAGCAGGGGAGCATCAGCGTATAGGAGCGGTTCTCCCCCTGTGATTGTGAGCACCGGCGAGCCTGCCTCCTCGATCGACTTTATGCAATCGTCGAGGGACATCTCCAGGGAAAGGGTATCGTGATATTCCCGAATCCTGCCGCAGCCGGCGCAGGTCAGGTTGCATCTGTGAGTCGGTTCGAGCATCAATACCAGTGGAAATCTCTCGACTCCCCGCAGTTTGTTACGGAGAAGATATCCGGTCATGGAAACATAAAGACTCATGGGAAAACGCATCAAAACCTCGATTCTTTTTCTTGGCGATCTGAAGCTGGCTGCGGTGGCCACTTCTTTTACTGCGATTTGACGTATCCATTTGATCTAAACCATGCGAAGGCCTCTGACAAGGCCTTTTCGACCGGTGTCTGCGGAAATCCCAGTTCCCGAATTGCCTTTGACGGGTCAAAATACATGCGTTTGGCCGCCATCCTTACGCCCTCGTACGGGACAAGCGGCTCCCGCCCCGTTGCCAGGGAGATAACATGCAAAATTGCGGCAAACCACAGTATCGGGGTATACGGAAGCCTCACCCTGGGCGCTGGAATCTTGGAGATTTCGGACAGGATACTGAGAATCTCCGCCAGGGTCAGATTGCGGTTGCCAAGTATGTACTTCTCTCCGATTCGGCCCTTCTCGAGAGCCAGACAGTGCCCTTCGGCAACATCCCTAACGTCGACCAGGTTCAAACCTGTATCGAGATATGCCGGCATTTTTGCATTAAGAAAATCGACGATAATTTTACCCGTCGGCGTCGGTTTGTGATCTCCAGGTCCAACCGGCGTACTCGGATGGACGAACACAATGGGCAGTCCCTTATCGAGAAATTTCTCTGCTTCCCGCTCGGCAAGGAACTTGGACCTTTTGTAGTGTCCGACCATATCCTCCAACGAGACAGGCGTATTTTCATCGGCCGGCTTACCAGCCCGGCGAAGTCCGAGTGCTCCCACGCTGCTCGTGTGCACAACCCGGTCTACTCCGGCAGCCAGCGCAGCCTGGAGGACATTGACCGTGCCGGTTACATTGCTTTCATAAATCTCACGCGGGTTCGGGCTCCATAGCCTGTAATCCGCCGCGACATGGAAAACGGCCTCCGCCCCGGAAATAGCGCTCATTACCTCGCCCGGATTACGAATGTCCCCGATCTGCCACGAGATGCCGGGCAGATCCGCCGACTCGGCCGGACGCCTGCGGCAGAGCGCTCTCAGGCTCCATCCCCTGCGGATCAGGGCCGCCGCAATATGATGTCCGATAAATCCGGTTGCTCCGGTGATAAAGGCGACAGGCATCTCGTCCCTTCGAAGATCTATATGTACGTGGGAGTCGGGAGCATGAGTTCCCAACTCGCGTCGTCTTTATGATTCAAAAAAGACCTCACGTCAACAATTCAATAGTCAATGCTAAGCTGAGGATTCTTGAAATCTTGGCTGGCATATGAAGCTAAGCTGTTGTTTTCGTGGCGCTCTTTGCGTCTCTGCGGTGAAACGGCTCTTCCCTTCCTCACTCTTCCATCCGGAGTTCCGGGCTGTTGACTACATAATCGTGCAACTCCACCGCGTTCGCAGCTTGCAGGCGATCCAGTATCCCCTCCCACCTGTGCCTTATGCCTCCCTGTTCCTGAGGCCTGTCGGAAAAAAGATCCCGTACCTGTGAAGAAGAATCGAAAGCAATTTCTTTAACGGCAAGGAGCTTATCTCTAAGTGCCCCCGCAAAGATCGCAACCGACTCCTCCACCACTTGCAGCGACACGCCGGCTTCGCGCGCTTTGTCCAAGTGCGCCCTAAAGCACCTGAGACATTGGGGAAGCAGGGAAAGAAGCGGGGTTGTCCAATCTGTGAACGACCCGGTGGTCTCTATTATCACAAGCCGAACAGGAATACACAGGTGATTCAACTGGATCAGTTCATCACCGTCATCGTAGAAAATCTTTCCGGTTCGAGGACTTGCTCTTCCAAGTACAACTGTGAAAGTGGCGGCGGCGCCGAGCAAATCCGCGAGTCCTATTATGAAATCCGGATTTTCGTAGCAGGAGACTGGAATCTTGTCGGTGACGATTCCCGCAATATACTGCCTCTCGAAAAAGAACGCCGGAATCACGCCCAGTCCGGCGACCTCTTCCTCCAGCCTGATCTCGTTGTAGGAGAGGATGGGAAACCCGAGTTGAACCGCCGCATGGAGCCGGTCGAAAATATAATTCCTGTATTTGATCGTT
>CAWGZP010000222.1:0-3251 GCA_963826655.1 uncultured delta proteobacterium | reverse complement strand
TTCATTTTGTTCAATTCGTGGTGGCTCTTGCCTGCCACTCCGGAGACGTCCGACACCGGCACCACGATTCCGTTCGGCCCCGTAAGGGTGTATGTCGGGGGGGTGCTGCTAAGGTTACATGAATAGACCTGGCCGTTGATGGTGGTCTGAACGGTCGAGGCGGTTCCATCGGTCGCTGTTGCCGTGACCGTGCAGGTGTAGGCGCCATCGGATACCGTTTTTCCACTCGAGTCTTTACCGGTCCAGGGCACGGTATAGCTGCCCGCGCTCTGAGAGCCGAGGCTCAAAGTATCGATCGTGGTGCCCGAGCTGTCCTTTATGGTGGCGGTGACCGTGGCGGGCGTCGAGAGCTTGTAGTCGAGTTCCGAGGGGCTGCCTGAGCTGACGTTCATTGTGTTCATCTGGACGGTAACGTCCTGTCCTACCAGCGTCGATATCTGAGCGTTGTTTATATCAGCCGAGTATTGCTGAAGATTGCTCAAAGTCGTCGTAGCCTGCGACAATTCTTGAACGGTTGTAAACTGAGCGAGCTGGGCGGCCAGTTCGTAAGACTGCATCGGGTTGGTCGGGTCCTGATTCTGCAACTGGGCGAGAAAGAGCGTCATGTAATCGCTCGAGCTCAGGGAGCTTGCGGTGCTACCGGATGTACTGGTGCTCGTGGCGTTGCTGAGTCCGGAACCGATACCGTAGATAGACTGGGTTGACATATTATCTCCTCGACGAATGATTCCAAAGTTTCGATCCAACCTGACGCCCGGTGAATGAGCAAGAGTGATACCAGCGCAAGCCTTTTATAAAAATTAAGTTATTTCGACTACTTGAAATAACTGTGTTTCCTGTCCGGAGTCAGCATGCGGGAAATATTTTCTCCGGGACCATGCACATTTTTCCCGTATGAAATGCATCTACGTCAAAAGCTTGACCAAAACTGCGCCAGCCGTCAGGAAGCACTTTGCGAACCCTTGGCTCTGGAGCGATGGCCCGGCTCGTCAACGCCGGACTTGTCGCGGGGAAAGTACGGTTGACCCGTGATCCACGGCTGTCCTGACAGCCAGTGCGCCAAATTCTCCGACTTCCCTGGTTTGTCTCGAACCCGCAGAACCGGCTGCTGCGGCCGTTTCCGGGTATGGCATGCTCATTGCTCTCTGGGTTAGTCCGGGAGCACAAAAATGCTCCGAATACTTTCAATGTTGCAGAAAGGCCGAAAAAAATGCCGTCTGAAGAAGAAAAGGAAGTCGCCGAGAAGCCCAAATCAAAGAAGCTCTTGATTATCCTGCCACTTTTAATCGTTGTGCTGGGTGGAGCAGGAGCGGGCGCCTACTTCAAATTTGCCAGGGCTTCCGGTGAGGTTGCGGAAGAAAAGAAGCCGGAAGCAGCCCCCATTTATTTTGAAATGGACACTTTCATGGTGAATTTAGCAGACCCCGGGGGGAAACGTTTTCTGAAAGCTACGATCAGGTTGAAGGTGAGTTCGCAGGAAGTGGCGGAAGAATGCAAGGTGCGCGGTTTCGAAATAAGAGACCTCGTCCTGGTGCTCCTTACCGGCAAGGAGTCCGAGGAGATCATCAAACCGGAAGATAAGTTGATTTTAAAGAAGCAGATAGTCGATGCCCTTAACCGCATTCTGCAAAAAGGGCAAACCCTGGATGTATATTTCACGGACTTTCTGGTCCAGTGAAGGCGGTCGGTCAGTAATATGGAAAAGATACTTTCACAGGATGAAGTCGATGCCCTGCTAAAGGGATTATCCGACGGCGATATCGAACCCGTTAAAGAAGGCGAAGCGGCGGGTGCATCGGCAGCGGCAAAGGAGAACATTCATTCGTTCGACCTGGCAAACCAGGACAGGATTGTACGCGGGCGGATGCCCACCCTGGATATCATCAACGACAGGTTTGCCAAAACCCACCGCATTTCGCTTTCAAGTTCACTTCGGCGGATGCTGGACATAAATGTCTGCCAGGCCGAGATGATCAAATTCGGTGAATTCATCCGAACACTGCCTGTCCCGACGAGCCTCCATATTTTGAAGATGGAGCCGCTCAGAGGGCACGTTCTGTTCATGATTGAAAGTCGTCTTATTTTCAACCTGGTCGACTGTTTTTTCGGCGGTACCGGCAGGGGAAGCTACAAGATAGAGGGCCGTGATTTTACCTCGATAGAATACCGTGTGATAAACAAGGTGGTGAAACAGGTTCTTCAAGATCTCGAGCAGGCTTGGCAGCCGATTACGGCCGTTACGTTCAGCTTCGTCAGGTCTGAGGTAAATCCCCAGTTTGCCAGCATTATCCCTCCTACAGACGTTGTGATAGTTGTTCGGTATGAACTGGAAATGGACCGCCTGATGGGAAGGATGGCCCTGGTGCTTCCATATTCCACGATCGAGCCGATCAGGACGAAGCTCTACGCAAGCTTCCAAAGCGATCAACTCGAAGTTGACGAGGATTGGATCTTGCGGCTGAGAAAACTGCTTCACGATGTGCCTGTCGACCTTAGCGTGGAACTTGGCAGCAGCACGATAATGGGCTCCGAACTGATAAACATGGAAGTCGGCGATGTAATAATGCTCGATAACGACTTCAACAAACCCCTTGTCGTGAAAGTGGAAGGAGTGCCGAAATTAAGGGCTGCTCCGGGAATCTATCGCGGGAATATGGCTTTCGAGGTAGTCGGCGACGAAGATAACGACGAGTAGCCGGCTGGGTTCCTTGTTCAAAATGGGAAGGTAAAACAAATGGAAGATGGACAAGCTCAATTTCCAAAGCTGGAAAAGGGTCACGCGCAGAAGAGCATGAAAGACCTGGATTTCCTGCTCGACATTCCCCTCGAAATCTCGGTTGAACTTGGCCGCACCAAGATTCTTGTCAACGATTTGCTTCAGCTCGGACAAGGTTCGGTCATCGAACTGTCCAAACTGGCCGGTGAGCCCCTCGAGATTTTGATAAACCAGAAGCTCGTGGCAAGGGGTGAAGCAGTCGTAGTAAACGAAAAGTTCGGGGTGAGAATAACCGACATAATCAGCCTGACTGAACGTGTAAAACAGTTGGGATAATTAAGAAACCGGAGTGCGCGGGCGGTCTGTAACACGGTCCGCTGAAGGTTTATCCATGGAAACAGGATTGCAGTTTGTGAAGATGTTGGGCGCTCTGGCGCTGGTTCTGGGGGTCCTCTTCGCCTGTCTCTACGTTCTCAGGCGCTGGGGAGGCCTGGCGAGGAAACCCGCCTCGCAGCCCCTGATGGAAGTCCTGTCA
>CAWGZP010000221.1:0-17824 GCA_963826655.1 uncultured delta proteobacterium | reverse complement strand
CCACGTGTTCCATCACGGCTTGAGAAAAAACCATGTCCAATGTCTCTCCCAACCCGTATAAGGAAACATCTTGCCAGGGTGCAACGTAAGAAATATTAATATCGTTTCCGGACCTGTTACCATCCAGCGCTTCGTGGATGGCGCGAAGCCGATTAGGATGCAGGGACTCTTTGAGAATTTCATTTGTCAGTATGTGGTCAGGAAAAGAATGATCTTTCAATAAAGGTGAAATAGAAGGAAACTCCGTCCGGTCAGGGATCGGTTCACGGCGTTGCAACATTTTGACAAGGTCTTCGAAGATCTCTTTATTTCGCTCCGAGTTGGCATGGGCCTTTATGTCGAGGGCATAATACTCTTGCGCGCCACATAAAACAGCGCACAGGCCGATACCCAGCGTATCTCCCGGCCCCAGCTCGGCGATCCTGTTCAAACGAGCACCGAGACCAGCCTCGTGAATCCTGACAAAATGACGCATCCAGACAGAGTAACAATATCGAGAAGATACAGTACCTCCCGAGCTTGAGCAGAAATACTTTAGTGCACCTGGAATATAGGAAGCCAAGCCTTTGAAAAAGACGGAAGATTTAACTTGCATCAATCGATAAACTCCCTAAACCATAGTTTCACAAGCAGGCATGCCCAAATGGGAATACCGAACCCTGTCTTTGACTTAAAATCTTATTTGGCAACAAATTTTTAACGACCAGGATTATCTCGCCGCCTATTACGACGCGTCCGTGTGGCTAGGGAATAGTTGCTGCAAACTCGACAAACCAGTGATCTAGTGTTGCGTCCCATAAGCTCTATGATAGCAAATCGAGGCCACGGACCGCACCATAACATGGGAGAGGCAGTTAAACTGCCTCAAAGAATTAACGGAACGCAACACTTGAAAAGGACGACGAAGTTCAAGGCTGCCACCATGGAGGCGATATCGCCTTCACCATGAGAAAGTCTGGCGGATAAAAGCTCTGGTCATGCCACACGATCTGCCCCACAGCACAAAATCCCATCGTCCCGGGGTCAAGCCGCAGGGGGGCTTTCGGAACAGGCGCGCTGGAGATCACGAACTTCAAGTGAGATTCCGCCAAACTGCAAGCTACGCCCCCCACTCGCGTTCCCCCCCCATGCTTTCCGGAACATAGACTTGAGCGAGCCGCATCCCATAGGCTTTAGTCGCAGCCGAAGGACCACTGTTCATCCATTTTGGATTACTGACACCACGTCTTTGACTTCCGACCCGCCGTTCAAATCAGCTACATGGCCCAAGTATTCACCGGTCCGCATCCACAAGCTTGCTGTATGAAAAGGCACAGTCAAATCCTCTATTGTTCGAGATACCAGGAGTAAGCCTTTTGGTTTTAGATAGTGAGCAAGTAGATGCACCGCATCAGAAATCTGCCCTTCACTAAAATAACCGCAATTGAGCACGTTGCAACAGCGAATAAAATCAAACCTTCCCACCAACGCTGGATCAAATAGGAAAAGATCTCGCTCCAGCCAAACAATGTCTGGGTGATTTCGAACCAGCGGATTCGCTAAAAGAACATCACCGCAATCCTGCAGGTATTTTTCAAAAGAACAGCGTTGCAAGCATTTTCTCGCCACCCGGACAATTGGATTAATAATAAACCCCTCTTTGGCCTTAGTCTCCTCAAGCAAGACACCCAGTAGTCCTATTTGCACCAATAATGGACTCATGTCATGAGTAAGATAATATCGTAAGCACCCTTTACAAAAGCAATGCAGCCGTAACTGCATTTCAAGTATAGTTGCCTTAACTTCAGCCCCAAGATTTTTTCGAAAGTAATGCACTGTGTCAAACGTAGTGCTGCCATCGGACCCACCCACGTCCAATATCCGAAGGGGTGTGCAAAAGGTGCCCCTAAGAATCGGAACAACCCATCTATCCAATTCGGTCAGCCGACCCAAACCCGTTCGCTTCCATACCCCGCGGACCAGAACGTCGTCTAAAAGTTCGCTAAATTGTTTCGCTCTGGTGATAAGTGAGTCCGCCCCCCCTTCTGAAAGAGCCATTATATGTTGCAACGGCGGATAGTATAGCCGCAGTCGTCTCAGAAGTTTCTTAAATGATTCATTTTTTAATCTACAAACAACCTTAAACATGACACCCTCAATAAATCGAAGCGCCAACGCAATCTATGCACGTTATTCCGGTCGAGTCCGAAACAGTGACACTATCTCAAAATGTCACTGTTCTGCGGATCTCACGCCTACGTCAGCTTGTAGTAGGGGGAATCATCGCAAGGTACGTTATGAGCTACATCACGTACCTTGCGAGAACGGATGCGCCCCCACATAAACAAGATTAGGTAAAAAGGAATTATAGCCCATACCAAATCTGCCAGAGGGCTGAATGTAGTATCTCGGAACGTGTAATACACCCTAAGGCAGAAAAACATATAAATAAAAGTTTCCATAAACCCAGATTTGCGCTTCAAATACCAGCGATGGAGTCTGGCTAGAATATAACCCAATAGAAGTCCTCTGAAAGCAAGTTCGAACCAGTCGAGCCCCACGATCGATTGACTTATGACTCCCCACATAAGCCCAATGCCGCTTCCACTCAAGCCAATCTCCTCCAGGTACCAATCCGGTGCGGCGACCTTCCGGAAGGGCAATATTTGCTGTGGCGGAAGTATTGTTATAAAATCGTTCAAGTAGAGATACCATGGAAAAGTAACTCCCGTTTCCCTCATCCGGAGCACACTATAGGATGTTCCAAGCAGCGACTGAAACTCGTTTGTTGCTGAGAGCACAGGTGCATCGCTACGGGATAAAGAAGATTGCATATCGCCAAGGCTGTAATAGGATCGATATAGTCCCATAAATATAAATAGAAAAAAAACAATACTACCTAGCGCTAGTAGAGCTTTAGCATTAAACGGCTTGATCATCCGGTGATAAAGGAGCGCAATGCCACCTAGGAACAATACTAAGTCGGTTCGAGCTCCCTTTATCATGACGCATTGGACAATCTCGGCCACAATCCATAGAAAAAGAACACACTGCCATTTTTTACTCTTCAACTTATTGAATACAACCATCAACAAGGATAGTTTAAAAACGAATAGAAGGCCATGCAGTTTGTGGGATATCTGCAACAAGAGCAATGGCATATGTGTCAAAGAGTCAACGTGATGTGTAAATGATTCTTCTTCATAACCAAAATCATAAGTGACCCCTGTCATTAAGTTAAGAACATAAAAGTATCCTGTTAACACAAGTAAACAGAAAATGATTACATGCGCAGCATGTCTATCTAAGCCACCGACATTACCGCATCCTGGGGTTCCCTTACCTCTAAAGGAAGAGTAAGATACTACAAAGAAAGTTAGATAAAGTACATGTCGCAAATGGAAAAAACCGAGTTCAGCTGGTGAAATGCAGAACAAACTCAAACGAAAATCAGCGGACGATCCAAATTGTAGGCCGTCGCTCCAGTAGTTTAGAAGGGGATAGATCGTATAAATAAGCGTGGCAGCCGCGCAGATGATACCTATATCGAAAAATGGAATCTGTTGATCACTATCCCACAAGCTCATACACAGCCACAGCACAATGATGACACACGCAAAACCTGGCGCGGCTACATAACGCTCATCCGGCGTCATTAGAGTTAACGTAACTATGACGCCGATTAAACCACAAGTCACAGCGGGAAACGTTCTTCCATTACTGATCCGCATCAGGAATCCATTGATATATCAGTTAAAATATTCATAGTCTATTGGCTGCATTCTTTTTGAGCTTATGTACTGCATGCATGTTAACTAAAGCGCTTCCAGCCAATTGCAGCAGCGCTGTCAGCAGTATCGCCCAGGCAGCGCCAAACATACCGCTGGCAGGGATCAGCCAGAAACATGCCAAGGCAGAGCATAGCGAAACGAACGCCACCAGTGGCGTTTGCACCTGGAAATACCGGGCCGCCGTCATGCCGTAACCCTGTAACGACGCGACACAGGAAACCGCCCCCGCCGCCATCAACCACACGAAGACATCCTCTCGTTCCGCGAACTGGGGGGTGTAAAAAATGGTAAGCAATTCCCGCCCTGCAAATGCGGCCACAAGGATCCCGACTGCGCCAAGCAGCGCGCCGGTCCCTACAAGTTTGAGGAGCAAGCCTCGAAATGCCCCGATTTGCCCCTCAGAGTAGTGTCGCGCCAACACGGGGGAGGCCGACTGTCCAAGTGCGCCTACGATCGTGTTGCCTGCGAGCATGAAGTAGGCCATGGCCGCAAAGATGCCAAGCTGCTCCGTCCCGAGGTAGTGTTCGATAAAATATCTGGGAATGTTCGCGTTCAGCGAAATCAGCATCATAACCAGTCCAAGGGGCAGTGAACACCGTGTGAGGCTGCCAAGCGCGGACCAGTTCCATCGTGGATTCATGGCAGCGAGCATGGAGAAATTCCCTTTTCTTTCCCCAGTGCGCGCATTTTTCCCGATAAGCACCCTCCCGGCGACGGGAATGTCGTAGAGAACAAGGACCAACCCCCACACAAGGGCCATCGCGCATGCGCCCCAGACGAGCCGTCCGGTCAGGTAGAAGCCCATAGCGAGGGCAATAAGCGACAATGGGCCTTTGACCATCATCGAACGCGCTATATAATCCATGCGCTCGTGTTGTTGGAGCAGCCCATAATAAATATCGCTGAGGGACTCGAACGCCTTGGCTACCCCCACAGTCAGGATGACGGCGGCTGTTTCCCCTCGGTATCCCGAAAGAACGATAATGGCTATAATAGCAGCCACAGCCAGCAGGGTGCAGACCAGCCGAAGACCGAGGTAGTCGGCGAATTGGTACTCCTGCCTGGCGTCGGTCGCCTGCACTGCCCTGAGGTTGAGATTTGAAAACATGAGGATAGGCGCTGTCACTGCCAGGCTCAGGACAAACTGTCCGACCATCCCGGTCGTCCCCAATTTAGCAAGAGCCGTCAGCATTGCCCACTGGCATCCCATGTAGACCAAATTGCCGACCAGCGTCCAGGAGAAGTTCCTCGTAAGGGAAAGTGGGCCGTTTAACCTGGAGGTGGCCGGACTTACTACGTTCACGGTATCTATTTCCTTTTGCACTTGCCGGCCTTGGACCGGCCCTCCCCGTTGGCGAGGTTCCGTCGCTCGGGAAAGCCATTACTCCTGATTAACGGCAACACGATTCTCGAGAAGATCGGCGCTATTATCCCTGGTCACGCGTTCTCTAACGGGATATCTGTTCACACTTGGAGGACATGGCGGGATGTACGGGATAACTTTGCTCAATGCCCCGCCCTTCAGTGCGCAATCCGATTCCTGCGGCATATACTCCGGCACGAGTTCTTTGAGCTTTTGCCTGACAGCGCATGCGTCATGGCGTGCGGCTGTGCGGTAAAGCTCGTCTATCCCTTTTTCGAGCCAGTTGCGGAAACTATCCTGGCAGCCGCGGCCACCCCAGTTCCAACGACCGTTATATTGAAGACTCATGATTTTTTCGTGGCTTGTGCGATGGACATCCTCCCCCCCGGTGATAAGCTCTTCATATAGCTTTTCGCCGGGGCGCAGGCCGGTGAAAATGATCTCGATGTCTCTTCCGGGCTCTTTGCCCGAAAGGCGAATGAGATCGGCGGCCATATCGGCGATCTTTACGGGAGTACCCATTTCGAGAACGAAAATCTCTCCACCCTCTCCCAGGGCGCCGGCTTGCAGAACCAACTGGGCGGCCTCCGGAATTGTCAAAAAGTACCGGGTCATTTCGGGATGAGTCACGGTGACCGGGCCACCATGCTCGATCTGCTTTCGAAAAAGTGGGACCACGGACCCGCGGGAGGCAAGAACATTTCCGAACCTCACGGCCATAAAGCGCGTGCCGCCATTCTGCATCGACTGTAAAACCAGTTCCGCGACGCGCTTGCTCGTACCCATGACGTTAGTAGGGCGCACCGCCTTGTCAGTCGACACCAGCACGAAACGCATGGTTTCGTACTTTTCGGCCAACTGCATCACCACGCGGGTCCCCAGGACGTTGTTGGAGACAGCCTCCCAGGGGTTCGCCTCGAGCAGCGGCACATGCTTATAGGCCGCGGCGTGAAAAACGACATCCGGGCGATAGTTTCTGAAGACCTCTTCCATGAGCTGCTGATTCTGAACACTGGAAAGAATTGCGTGAAAGGCATCGAAGTTCAGTTGATGGTGAAGCTCCATCTGTATGCCATAAAGATTTGCTTCGCCGGCATCGACCAGGATGAGCCTTTCCGGGTCAAACCGGATCAGTTGCCGGCATAACTCGGAACCGATAGAGCCCCCGGCGCCTGTCACCATGATTTTCCTGCCTGCCAGGTAACCGCGGATGCCCATGGTGTCCAGACGCACGGGAGGGCGTCCGAGCAGATCCTCGTAATGGACATCCCGAAGGGCGCTGATACTGACTTTATCGTTTAATATCTGACCGATCGCCGGAAGGGCCTTAAATGCGACGCCGCAGCTCTTACAGATCTTGACTATCCGGCGCATCTCGGGACCGGTTGCCGACGGAGTGGATATAATTACCTGGTCCAACCTGTATTGACCGGCAATACCCGGAAGATCGTCCACCGGCCCCAGAACCGGCGCCCCGTGCAGTGCCCTGCCTATTTTTCGCGGATCGTCATCGAGAAAGCCAACGACCTTGTAATCGATTGCCGGATTATCGAATATTTCTCGAATAATTTTTTCTCCCGAGTTCCCGGCGCCTATTATTAACACTCTTTCAGGGGCCCTCCTTTTGACATGCTCCGCCAAATGTACACCGGGCTGGCCCAATGAACCGGGATGAAACCGGTAGACAGTGCGGATCAACATGCGGAAGCCGCCCGTAATCATGAATGTGGCCATGGCATCCAGCGAAAAAACCGCGCGGGAGAACCCGTCGAAGCGATAGAGATAGAGCAAAACAGCGACGGCAAGAACCGAGCAGAGCGACGTCGCCAGGGCGAGAAACCAAAGATCGCGCAGGCTCGAATATCGCCACATTCCCTTGTAAAGCCCAAAGGCAAGGAAAATACCCAGTTTCAGCGGAATGAGCCAGGAAATGAGGCGCACGATCTCGTTGAATTGACCGGCTGTGAGGTCGAACTCAAAGCGCAGGAGATATGCCCCAAAGATAGCCAATGCGAAACTGGCCGCATCGACGATCACTACGATGTAGAGCCTGGGATTCCTGATCTGTAATGTCATCGTTTCTTACCGTTATCCCCGAATTACGCTTGCCTTTTAAATTGGAAACAACAAGAAAAATACGGCGAATTTATCGTGTGTCCCGATATTTCTATTATGGCTTGCGCTTTCCCGAGAACTCAGCCTGGATGCTGTTCTTCCCAGCTCTCCGCACCGTTCTTGGGCTCCCCCTCGTTCGGCGGCAGATTGGGGACGTTGGCCTGCTTGTAGGACGACTGGTAGCTGTAATACCTGTAATATTTGTAATAGCCGCCGTAAGGGCTGCCTTGACTCAGTTTATTGACGATTGTGCCGATCATTCGGCCCCCAACGCTCTCGAGGTTCCTGCGGAAAACTCGCAGGGCCTCGCGATGCGTCTGCCCCAGTACACCTATGAGGATCACACCGTCCGCGTAATGGCCGAGGATCAGGGCGTCGGCGAAACCCATCGCCGGCGGTCCATCTACAATAATGCGGTCATACTTTTCATTGACTTTCGCCAGGAACTGCCGCATGCGGTTCGATGAAAGCAGTTCGGATGGGTTTGGAGGGATCGGGCCCGCATAGACCACGTTCAGATTGGGTATCCCGCTTTGCTGGATAACTTTGGCGCCCGTCCCCGTCAGGTAATTGCTAAGACCCATGTTTCTATCGATCAGGACGCCGTTCCCATTGCCGTTGCCGTTTTTGCCCATGACCCTGTGGAGGCTCGGTTTGCGAAGGTCGGCATCGATTATCAACACCCTTTCGTCGGAGGCGAAAGCCTGGGCAAGATTAAGGGCAACAGTGCTCTTTCCTTCCGAGGCATTCGTACTGGTTATAAAAAGCAATTTGGGCGGCCGGTCCATCGAGCTGGAGAGTTGAATGGAGACTTTCGCGGTCCTGATAGACTCCGAAAAGGCGGCCGTAGGTTTTAGCCGCACGAGATGGGCGATCTTGCCGGTTTCATCGGCATCGACCACTGGAACAACCCCCAAAACCGGCAGGCGAAAACGATCCGAGAGTTCCTCGATCCTCTTGATCGTGTTATCCAGGTACTCAAGAAGGAAAACCAACCCGAGCCCGATCACCGTCCCGGCCAGCGCGGCAAGAAGAATGTTTTGGGGAATATTTGGCGAATATGGTTTCAGCGGCAGTTTGGCATAGTCCACGACCTGGATGTTTCCAAGCTCTGTTCCGACCTTCGCATCAATTTCTTTGCTTCTTTCCAGAAGACTTTGGTGAATCGCCTTGCTTGTCTCGACCTCACGGTCGAGGATCTTGTACTGAGTAGACTTGTCGTTTAGCGCGATCGCAAGCTGTTTCTTCGCCTCGGTATCCTTCTTCAGTGACTCTTCTTTCATTCCTGCCGAGAGATACTCATTTTTGACGGATTCCAGGATGCGGTTCTCCTCCATCTTGATCTGTTTCTCTATATCCTGCATTTTTGCTTTTAGATTTTGAACCATTGGATAGTTGTCTTTGAAAGTAACACTCGACTGCTTGTAGTCGGCGGCGGCGGTCACATAATTCTCACGGAGCCTTTGAATCAGCGGGCTTTCCAGTACAGCGGGAAACGAGCCGCCACTCTGCTTCGATTGATTGTACAGCGCCTCTTTGCTCAAGCGATCCGTCTGGACTGCGGAGTAGGCTTTGTTTGCATCCTCGAGCTGAGAATAAACGAGGTTCTGGTTGGCGTTCAGAGATACAATCCCTGCCTTGCGGGCGAAATTATTAAGGTTTGTTTCCGCCTTTTCGAGGGTGATCCTGGCCAGCTCGATCTGTTTTTCCAAACGCTGTTTGGCGGCGATAGTCGCCTCTATTTTTTTGTCGACCTGCCACGTTATATATTCCTCGATCAGGGTATTGATCACGTTGCGGGAAACCGTGGGATCAGTCGAAGCAAACGCAAGGGAAAAAATTGTAGTATCCCGTTCGGGCTGCACATCGAGGTTTTTGGCAAATTTGTCGGCGACTTTTTTCCGGAGCTTCAATTCCGGCAGGTCGGGGTTGCCGGCCAATATGTCGCCGGTGGTATGAAATAAGCCTTTAATAAAGTCAGCCACCTCGGCTTTTGCGGAGCCTATGAGTTTTGTGATTGCCCAGTCCGGCGGGGGAGCCAATGCAGGATTATGATCCAGTTGAAGTTTATCGATAACGAGGTCCCCGAGGGTCTCACTTTTCAACAGCTTCAGTTGGGTCTGCATGAATTCGCGGGTCTGGATTTGAGACCCGAGCATCGCCATCTCTTCAAATTTAGTGACTCGCGGTGATTCGAGCGTCAGCTCGATTTTGCCGTTGGCCTTGTACTGAGGCTTCATCGTCAGGCTTACGACAATGGTGGTGACTACGGAAATCAGGAGGATAACCAGGATAAGCCATTTCCGCCTGAGTATGATCTCCAGGTAATCCCGAATATCGGCCGAATCGTCGAATTCCGGGTCCGGCTGGTTTACATACTGGGAAGGCGGCTGAAAATTATCCTTGGACACGGGAGCAGGCAAGCACGCCAAATCTAATTTTTCGGACTCGTTTTGCACCGGTTAATTCCCCCTTGATGTTTTTATGCGGCAATAAATCTTTTCCTATCAGTCAGCCAGGAATAATGCCCTGGCGACATCGAGAGCCAATGCATCCATTAGGAACCGATTTAAGAAAGTGTAAAAGTGTATTTATAGGTTTGTTTTTAGAAGATCCAAAATTGGGCCGACATTGCTCAGAGGGGCTCATTCGTTCCAGACAGCTCCGCAAACTCAATTACACGAGAGAAAGCGCAGGCCCAGGGGCACAGACGCACGGGCGGCCCGGACGGATTATACCGATCGATTTCCGGGCTGGCGCATAGCGATTAACCGTCCGTTCTTCAGCTAAGAGCTGATAAAAAATGATTATTTGAGTTTTTTGGGAACGTATTTCCAACGTACATCGGCCCTTTAACCTAAGTCAAGGGGGAAGTGCCTACCAACGGAAATGCATGTCAAATCCTGTCATTAGCTCTAAAACAACTATTGGTATTGCTCCACGCGACCGATAAAATGCGCAAGCCCTTCATTTCTCCCGTGCGTGTCGCACAAATGCAACGTTATTTGCTTTGAAAAACTGTCGGAAGCCCCGTCCCTTTCCGATCCGCTATCGCTCTGCGCCACGGTTTGAGTAGCGCATCCCGTCGTAGAAAATTCATCGCCAACTGATTATTAGCAATTATCCTGCCAATGAGGAGCCGTGAAGGGTGAACTGCGGAAGGGAAGCAGATCCGTAGGATGGGTGGGGAGGAGAACAACCCATCAAGTCTTTTCGGAAAAAACTTTTCGGGAAAAGGATGTCAAAAAAAACAACGCCGCGCCAAAGAACCGGCATTTTGTGATTAATCCTCTCTTCATGTCATCATGGTGGGGATATTGCGTATATATTGTATCGTCTCTTGCTATAGATAAATATTATATCGTAGCCTTCTTGTGACCTCCTCGTGAACCTCCGGTTTTCGTTTTTCGGTATATCCTGGCTGAGCTCGATTCTACTTACAAACTGGGGTTCTCCGACCGCTTATTTATTTCCTTTACAACCCGGTCAAACTTTCCCGGAGTGTCTTCATACCTGGCATTCAAGTTCACTGCTTAATTATTGATTTGGTTTTCAGGGGGACAAATCCGTCGATATCCCAAAACTGTTTGGATAGTTTTACCAAAATAATCAGGTTGTTGAAATTACGAACCGGCCTAAATACACAGAGCTTGAAAGAGCTAAAGTTTGATAGACGATTTGCCAAATTTGAAACGTAAGGGGCCGGGCCGGAAATATCTTTTTACTTAATTGAGGGGGAGGAGTTTGCCACGAGGAAAGTACCGCTTGGAATACTTTTTGCCGCAGTTCTTACGTTGTTATTGGGACAGGCTGTCTTCGCAGCAACACTGATTGTAAGTTTAGACGGCTCTGGAGGCTATACAACCATCGCCGGCGCGCTTGCAGATGCCGTAGATGGGGATACCATATTGGTGTGCACTGGAAAGTCGGCCACCCCGGCATATTACGATGGGGCTCAAATAACTAAGGCCGTCAACCTGGTCGGCATTCGAAACCCGGTAATAGGACCCGGGGCAAGCGCTATTCCCGGCACCACGTTGCAGACCGGCTTCTACATACCAGCTTCAACTTCACCCGGGATATCCATCAGCGGCTTCACGTTCAAAAACGGATCTGGGTATTTACGCCATAAATGCCCGGGAGTTGACGGTTTCCGGCAATTCGATACTCTCACTGGTACAGGGTATTACCCTCTGGAATGGTTCTTCGTGCACCGTTATTAAAAACGGCGGCGTCCTCGATTGAGGCGCCGCCGTTAAATGCCGCCACCAAGTGTTCGTATGATACTTCATGAAGAGATTGCTGCCCAAAAAGAACCCCGGAAACTCACCCATTTTTTATTCCTGAAGTTTTTTGGATTTGCGTTCTTCCTCACCGGACAACGTTTCAACCGTATGCCGGCAGAACTCACTTGCAAAAGGGAGGAATATAGCTAATATAGGTAACGGGCCATGGCTGACATAGATTATGTTTATCTTATAATTACAAGGTGTTATGACATATTTCCACCCGAGTGGCTTTCCGAAGGCAATACTGGTCTTTTTGTTTCTTGCGGCCCTGATGCCGGGCTGCGAAAGACGAGAGATAGCCACCCCGTATCAGGGCACTCCTCCTTCGGCGTACTCCCGACCGCAGACATACTCGCAACCGCCGGGATATTCTCCACCGCAGACAAATTCACGACCACAAATATATTCGCCGCCGCAAACTTACTCGCAACCGGCGTCCCGGTCAGGCGGCCCGGTTGAAGTAGTCGAGAAGAGCTTCGCCTCTCTTGGCGGGCCCAAGACGATTTATCATGAGTTGGGTCCGATGGAAACGATCTGGCGGGTCTCCCGGATGTATGATGTCACGCCGGAATCCATCCTGTCTGCAAACAAGCTCGGTCCCAACGATCCCCTGCAGGTAGGGCAAACACTGGTCGTTCCGAACGCAAGGACGATACGCAACATCATAAACCTCTACCGGAATTCGCAATGGAAATACATCATCCTGCACCACACTGCCACCGGTAAGGGAAACGCCAAGACCATACACCGCGCGCACTGGGCACGTGGCTTCTTTAACGGCCTCGGGTATCATTTTTTGATCGATAACGGGACGCTTGGCAAAGGTGACGGCCAAATCGAGATGTCCCCACGGTGGATTCGACAGCAGTGTGGCGCCCACTGCAAAGCCAACGGCATGAACGAAAGAGCGATCGGGGTCTGCCTGGTCGGAAATTTCGATTACGAGAAACCAACCCCGAACCAGATGCAATCTCTTACATACCTGGTTTCGCTTCTTCGCAAGTATTATGGGATACCTGCCTCGAATATTATGGGACACCGTGAAGTATCGGGCGCCAAAACCGACTGCCCCGGGAAACTGTTCCCTACGGATTACATAAGACGAACGTCCTCGAAGTAGTCAGGGCATACTGGAGTTCGAGTCACTTATGTGACGGTTCGAGCGGACTTCAATTTCCGGGTTCCTGCGACCGTCCGGCAAGCTTGTTTTCGAAACCGGCCATCACTAAGAAACCTGCAAGAAACAGGGCGCATATTCCCTGGACGGGATGTTCTGCGATATGGAAAAAGCCGGTGCCCCCTATTGCGATCCCGGAAACCATTTGAATTATGCCTTTCATCATGTCGTCCTCCCGTTGTCCGAAAGGATGAGCAAGTTTTGTTCCAATCATTTAAAAAATCATCCGTGAAAGGCGCCTCCCTGGCCGCTCTACCGCTAACAAACCGACATCATTAACTATAATGCCACATTATTTTGCGATGTATTCAAACGCGGTTATTCCAGCGTCTCTCTAAATCCTGGCGATTATTCCAATTAATCTGCGATTTGACGATATTTCATTAAATATCTCCAATAATGGACAAAAATTGCGACTCTTGTGACAAATTTCGCAACGACAATCAAGACCGGCGCCACGCGCTGCGCTAATTAGTACCGTTTAAGTGCCCTATTTTGCTATAGTTTTTGCGTGCGCCTTCAAATGATTATATTTTTGATACGCGTTCACCCAAAAATTTTGATCCGAATACAAAGGAGCCTGAAATGAAATATATTCCAGTAGCGGTGCTGAGTGGTCTTCTCTTCCTTCTCGGACCGATTGCCGCTATGGCGGAGCCGTCTCCGGGAGCAATTAACCGTCTCCAGGCTGCGACTCGAGTTTTCAATGAGGCACTCGAAATGATTCCAGCCCCCGTTCTGGCCGACGCTCGCGGGATTGCGATAATTCCGGGCGAGGTCAAGGCCGGTTTCATCTTCGGCGGCGAAGCCGGGCAGGGGGTCCTGGTGGCGAGAACCCCGGATGGAACCTGGAGTCCGCCGGCGTTCATTACGGTTGCGGGCGGCAGCTTTGGCTTACAGATCGGGGCCGAGGCCAGGGACGTCGTACTGGTCCTTAATTCGCCAAGGAGCGTTCAGATGATCGAGAACGGACGTCTCGACCTGGGTGGAGACGTTTCTGTTGCAGCCGGTCCTATCGGAACCGGTGTCGCGGTCACGACCGAAACACCCGATGCGTATGCCTACGTAAACAGCGCAGGGGCTTTCATTGGTGCAACTGTACAGGGGTCCGTACTCTCTTTTGATTTCAGCGCGAACCAGAACTTTTACGGCGTGTCCGATCCACTGAACATGCAGGCCAGGGCAATTCCCGACCCGGCCAAAAAGTTCGATTGCATGTTGTCCGGCGCCACCGGCATTCCGGCAGAAACCTGCGGCTGATCTTTTCAGGAGCGGGAAGAAAGACTGACGCGGAGATACGGAAACGCTGGGATGAAACCCCTCTCCGCGTCGCCCCACCTCCCCCCGTTCCGTGTAGCTTGGACGCTGTCCAGTTGCCATTCAGGCAGTTTTCCAGCCAAATATTGCAAAAGTCTGCTTCATTGCAAAAAGTGGAACGAACCCCAATGCATCGGATCATGTTGACAATCCAGTTGCAAACGTGTGAGATTTGTGAGTTGATACCGTTGCTTACGAAATTCGAAAGAGATTGCGTCGTGCGTCGTGTCAGTGATCTCCGTGAGCGTCGAAAACGCAGAACTAGCCTCGCCCTCAACAACGGCGGAGTTTGCAAATGCTGCCGAACAAAATCTGCAGCAGGTTCAAGGTAGTCAGAACCTCCAGGAAGGACCTGATCTCCACATATTGTATGATCCACCGGTTACTCGCAGGGAAGAATCCACGAATGGATATGGATGTGCAAGGAAGTTTTGGAGGTTTTTATGGCTAAGATAGAAGGAATCAGGATACAAAGCTTTCGAGTTCTAAAAGATGTGACACTCGGCAGACTATGGAATTTACAGAGGGCAGATCCGTTGACGCCGATGACTGCTGTAATCGGTAAAAATGGGGTCGGCAAGAGCACACTCTTCGACGCCTTCGGATTCCTGGCGGATTGTCTGAAGTCTGGGGTCGAAGAAGCCTGCGATCTTCGAGGTCGAGGTGGCTTTAATCGAATTAGATCGCAAGGGCAATACGGCCCCATTGAGTTTGAGATTTATTACAAAGAAGATAGGAACACGCGGCCAATCACGTATGAGATCGCAATTGATCTTGATTCTTCAGGGCGCCCCTATGTGCAAAAAGAACGCCTGCGCCAGAGAAGAAAGGGGCAAAGTCGCGGTTGGCCGTTCTCTTTTCTGGTGCTGAATGAAGGGAGCGGTATTGTTTGGAAGGGAGAGACGGAAGGTCGGCAGATAGACGAGGGCAAAGGTCAATTAGACTTAGTCGAGCTCTTTGACTCTTTTAAAAAGGATCAAGGCCAGGAGGAAAGCAGAGAAACGGAGGTTGTGGAGCTTGAGGATAAACGCAAGCTTGGTATCGCAACTCTCGGGGCGCTCAAACAGCATCCCAGGATTTCAGCCTTTCGCCGTTTCATCGAAGGGTGGTATCTGAGCTACTTCACGCCGGATGCCGCGCGGAGTCTTCCCTTGGCGGGTCCACAAAAGCATTTGAATATTCACGGCGACAATCTGGGGAACGTCGTTCAATTCATGGAACGGGAACATTCCAAGCGCTTTCAGGCTATCTTAGACCGCATCGCCAGGAAGATTCCCGGAGTGGACAAGATAGACACGCACCCGACGCCCGATGGAAGACTGCTTCTTCGGTTTAATGACAAGGGGTTCAAGGATCCCTTTTACGCCCAGCAGATGTCCGATGGTACGCTGAAAGTCTTTGCCTATCTTCTACTGCTTGAGGATCCGACACCGCCGCCTTTTCTATGTATTGAAGAACCCGAGAACGGACTTTACCACAAACTGCTTGAAGCCCTGGCAACAGAATTTCGTGAGCACGCAACTGGACAGAAAGGGGGGTCTCAAATCTTTATTACGACCCATCAACCATACTTAGTTGATGCTCTCGAACCCGAGGAAGTCTGGGTGCTGGAAAAGGGCGCAGATGGATTCGCGACGATTCGGAGAACCAGCGATGACGATACGGTGAGAAATATGGTGGCCGAAGGCCTTCCCCTGGGTGGCCTCTGGTACAGCGATTATCTTGATAGGAGGTGAACCAATGCGTTTTGAGATACTCGTTGAAGATCGGTCGGGCAAAAAGGCCCTGGACATTTTGGTTCCCAAGATTGTTGGGGATGCACATACATTCGTTGTCCACCCTTACAAAGGAATTGGGCGTATCCCCAGGGACATGAAAGATACCAAGGCTGCTGAGAAACGCATTCTGCTCGATAATTTGCCCAAGTTGTTAAAGGGATATGGTAGAACCTTTGGAGGTCACGCTAACCGATATGGAGCGGTTGTAATTTTGGTTTGTGACCTCGACGACAAGTGTCTTAAAGCGTTTCGTCAGAACTTGTTCGAGATTTTGAATGCGTGTTCTCCGAAACCTGAGACGCGCTTCTGCATTGCAATTGAAGAAGGCGAGGCCTGGTTCCTTGGCGACTTGAACGCGGTCAAACTCTCTTATCCTAAAGCCAAAAACAACGTCTTAATCTCTTATGTGAATGATAGCATTTGCGGAACTTGGGAAACGCTCGCAGATGCTATTTATCCGGGTGGGTCACATGCGCTCTCGGCAAAGGGTTGGCAGGCAGTCGGCATTGAAAAATCGAAGTGGGCGGAGACCATTGCCCCGAAAATGGTCATAACTGGCAACAACTCTCCCAGTTTCTGCTATCTCCGCGGCAAACTACAGGAGTTGGCTGGAGTCCAATGATGGAGCAGCGCTGGCACTACAGCCATAGGAGCAACTCTGTCAAGTCACCGAAGCTCAGACCTCACCGACAACCCAAGTCTATTCCCGTTTAAAGATACAGCAAATAGCCGCCACCGGCATTCCGGCAGAAACCTGCGGCTGATCTTTTCAGGAGCGGGAAGCGGGCAAGCTTTTAATGGTAGCGCGGTCTTCCACGGTCGCGGTTTCGTAGCGCGCGCGGCCGCATGATTTTTTCCCGCTTCCCTCGCTATTCCGGCATATATGGCAAACCCTCCAGCGAGGGCTGAAGGTCTTTCACTATGGTTTCGATAATCTCCGGGAGTTCTTTTTCAGGGCAAATCCGCACCTCGCCGGTTCGTCTTATTTTCATTTCAACGTCCCCGGTCTTTTGGTGTTTCTGGCTGACTACTATCCTTATCGGGGCGCCGATAAGGTCGGCGTCTTTGAGTTTTACGCCCGCCGAATCATCCCGGTCGTCCAGGAGGACTTCGTAGGCGGCGCTCAGGTTTGAATAAATGCGTTCGGCCATTTCCAAAATTTCGGGCTTCTTGCCCAGCGGGGAAATTATTATGTGAAAAGGCGCCACCGTGAAGGGAAATTGGATTCCGGAATCATCGTGACATCTTTCGACAACCGAGGCCATCAACCGTTCGACTCCTATGCCGTAGCACCCCATGACCACCCGGCTTTGCGCCCCGGATCTGTCCAGGTAGGTTACGTCCA
The DNA here is from genome assembly GCA_963826655.1 of uncultured delta proteobacterium. GTDB lineage: Bacteria > Desulfobacterota > Syntrophobacteria > Syntrophobacterales > Syntrophobacteraceae > SbD1. The sequence goes on along the minus strand of CAWGZP010000221.1, from coordinate 670 downwards.
TCGAGTCGGGACCAGTATATTTGGTTCCGAGCTTAAACGTGTGTCCCAGTTCGATGCCGCGCCGTATCTCCAGGTCGGCGGCGCCGCACGCGGCGCAACGGTCCCCTTCCCGCACTTCCGCTATATCGGTAACATCGGTGCATTCGAAGTCCCGGCCCGGGAGCACGCCCGTGTAATGCGCATCCGGTTCGTTGGCTCCCGCGATATAGGGGACCCCGTCCGCTATAGAAGTGTCAACCACGGTCCTTACGCCTTTCAGTCCGACCGGGGCCAGAAAGCCGGGGTGAAGCCCCTTTTCCGACAACACCTTCTCGGGCGCATAGTCCAGGTGGACCGCCTTGAGATGGTTTGCAAGCTTTGTAGCCGATACGTTGAAGTCCCCCCGGATGACAGCCAGCACGAGATTTTCGTCGGCCACATAGGCCACCGTCTTCAGAAAATGCTCTTCAGGGGCGTTGAAGAACCGCATCAGGTCGGCAATCGTTTTGACCTCAGGAGTATGGACCTTTTCCATGGAAGAAGGCATAGACACGGTGAGGCCCCGCTCGGGCTTGATTCCAACGGCTTTTTCAGTATTCGCCCTGTAGCCGCAGGCGGGACATACGACAAAGCGGTCCTCGCCGTTCGGAGACTCAAGCATGAACTCATGCGAACCGCTCCCACCCATGAT
>CAWGZP010000220.1:0-28531 GCA_963826655.1 uncultured delta proteobacterium | reverse complement strand
TGGCCAACGTGGCTGCAAATGCCTCGATGAGAATGTCGGTGCCCTTCTTGGGATGGATGCGCCCCAGAGAAAGCGCCAGTCGTTTCCCGCGCAGCTCGGGCCATCGCGAGATAAACTCATCGGCTGCGGCGGTTATCCCCTTCAACATCTGCTTCGACTTCGCAAATTCCCGTATTGCTTGACATCATTCGGGCCGATCCTTACGGGGAGATTGCCGAGAAAATAGATAAGCTCTGCGAGCGCCCATTGTTCGGAGCGCCCGTCTTTCGTCGCGTCCTCGCTGCTGCGAGGCAGGCGCACCCATCCACGTAGAAGTGCTGCCGCACCTATAACATTCCCCAAAGAAGCACACCGGGAAAGGCTTTGCTGGACGCCATGGGACAAAATAAATCAAATTGTCCCATGTTCGAGGTGTCGGCCAAGTAATTCAGGCTACTTCGGTGCCGACCCATCGAATGGAAGTTGAAAGTCGCGCCATTGTCCCTTTTTGCTAACCCGATATCTCAGCTCGGAAACCCCTTTAGGCTCGTTGCACGCTACGGGCGTGTCAGTCTCTTGCAACAGTCTTTTCGCAACGGGCAGGTAATCTCGGATTATAAGAGCTATTTTTTTGTCTTCTTATCGAATTTGTCCCTCAAAAGGTCCGCGAGAGTACCCATAGGCGAACTTTCTTTTAAATATTGCGAATAGTCTCCAACATTTTCTTTCTGATCCTCCGACTGTTCGCGATCTGCCAATGATAGCGAGATGCGCTTGTTGGGCCCGTCGACGCTGTCGACCTTAACCTCGATAACCTGGCCATTCGTCAGCACCTCGTGCGGATGCCTGATCCTTTTGCCGGCCCCAAGCCTGGAAATGTGGACAAGACCGTCCACACCGGGGGCCAGTGAGACAAAGGCGCCAAAATTCGTCAATCGGACTACGGTACCGCTGTGGCTGGATCCCTGAGGAAAATCCCTCTCGATGCTTTCCCATGGGTCTGGTAAGGCGCGCTTTAAGCTGAAAGAGAAACGATTCTCCTCCCAATTCAGTTTCACAGCTATAACTTCAATCTCCTGGCCGGCTGTCAGCCGCGTGTTGATGTCCTCCACCCGGTCCCAGCCTATTTCCGAAATTGGGATGAGCCCCTCTATGTCGCCGATTTTAAGGAAGGCGCCGAAACCATGGATGGAGGTGATCTTCCCCCTGACCCTGGCCCCTTCCTGTAAAAGGCTTTTTTGTTCCTCCCTGTGCTTTTGACGCTCTTCTTCCAGTATAGATCTATTAGACAGGACGATATTTCGCCCTTTCTCTTCATACTGAGTGATACGAAACGCAAGGTGCCTGCCCAAAAGGTCCTTGGGATTGCCCTCACGCTGCAAGCCCATCTGTGAAAATGGGCAGAAACCGCGAAGTCCTCCCGCTATCCTGATTTCAAAGCCGCCCTTGATCTCTTTTTCAACCAGACCTTCCACGGGTATTCCGCTTTGCCAGGCTTCTTCCAGAAAATATCGTCCGGCTTCGCCCCCGCTGATCCGGGCACTGAAACGCAGTCCGTTACTGTCCGCCGAGAGGAAATAAACTTCGATCACCTCGCCCTGACCCACCGTGAGCTTACCTTCCTCGTCTAAAAATTCCTTCCCTTCGATATAGCCTTCGCTTTTTCCACCCAGATCTATGAAAATCCACTCCCCCGAAATCTTCACGATCTGAGCTTTCACCTTCTGCCCTGGACTGAACCGGAGAGGTTTCAGGCTACTTTCGCGCAAAAGATCGGCAAAGCTCTCTTCTTCCATTATTTCTTCTTCTTTTTCATTGTCTTCATTTTTTCCATTTTCTTCATTCATTCGGACCCTCGACTTACGCCAAAATTGATTGAATTCGTGACCGCAAAACCAACCTGCTTACAATAATAGCCGATACTCGGTACCGGGTGATCATGAAAGACGAACCGGCGCCAAAGATTTCCAATATTCCAGCCTTCACGGCTTCTATAACGATTTCCGGTCTCAAGGAATTGAAGTTCTTTTCCATAGTGGGGCCATACTGGCAAGAATTATGTCGCGAAGAAGAGCATATCAAAGAAAACAGGAGCTGAACCGGTCGGCGTGCCGGTGGTGATTGGATCTGGGCGTACATCACCTGTCACCGCTCGTGATGTTGCCTGCGGCCACCTGCTGACTATAGCGCATTGATGTAACCGGCGGGTTCAGCCACGGCTGCACTTGCAGCAGACGTGACTGAACGCAAATCAGTCCGGCAACGTCGGCAGAGGATATATTGGCCTCCCCAACGAAGACACAAACTTCTCTATATGGACCAAAACGCCGATGAAATCCTGAAAATAATCTCAAGCGATTTCGTCAACGAATTAATGACTCATGACACTAGAGCTTTTTTACTTTTACAGCCGATGGGCCTTTGGCCCCCTGTTCAATTTCGAAGCTGACGCGATCACCTTCCTGTAAACTTTTAAAGCCGGAAGCATCGATGCCGCTATGGTGCACAAAGACATCTTTTCCACCATCTTCGCAGGTGATGAAGCCAAAACCTTTTTTGTCATTGAACCACTTTACTGTACCTTGTGCCATCTTTTGAATTCCTTCTAAGTAGTGTTTGCAAAAGAGCGCCACTTTAATCCAAGGAAATTAGCTTAATGGCAAAACGACATCGATGCAAGAAAGAAAGATACCCTATTAGCTTCAACGCCCATTATCTGTTGACCCGGCACTATCTACTCCAGCCGATAAAAGGAGCGCGTGTTGCGCTCCGTAATCATGCCTGCTTCTTCAACCGAAATGCCCTTGATCCGAGCAAGCTCCCGAAGAGTAAGCACCAGGTCGGAGGGACTCGATATCCTGCCCTGATATTTCACCGGGGAATCGGTTTCGACCAGTATGCGCTCAAGGGGCGCAAAGGCCGCTGCGTCGCGGTGGAAAGGGCTATAGGCAAGGGCCGGGGTTACCGAGATGAAGTAGCCCGAATCGAGAAGCCCGGTCAAGACCTCCCTTTCACCGGTAAACCAGTGGAATACTGCCCTCTCGATTCCGGCCCGGGCTGTCATGGCGAACGTGCGGGAATGAGAGAAACGGCAGTGTATTATTACGGGCTTATCCGCATCTTTTGCAATAGAGAGGAGCCGTTCGTAGACTTCCCACTGCACCTTTTTTTTCACCTTTGCCTTGTAGTCGATCCCGACCTCGCCAAGGGCTACGCAGCAGGAAAGGCTTTCCTTTATGAAGGTGAGGCTGCGCTCGATTTCTCCGGAAACAATCGACCACGGGTGATATCCAACCGCAGGATAGACGATCCCGGGAAACCTGCCCGCGATATCAAGTGTAGCCCGGTTCGACTCTACGTCCATCCCTACGGCTATTATTGCATTAATCCCGGCAGACCTTGCGGTCGAGATCGCGGCGTCGATATCCTCTATTTCATTCAAATGAGCGTGTCCGTCAATCATGGTCGAGAAACCATCTCCTAAGCTTTTCTCCGCGTGAACCGCTTCTCCCCGGCTTCTCTCTCCGCGCACTCTTCGTAAGCCGGCACTTCTTTACGGTTAATGGTTGTAAAGCCCTATCCTTAGCTTTTCTCTGCGCCTCCGCGTCTCCGCGTGAGCCGGCCTTTATGCTAAACCGCGCCGAATGCCGGTTTTTACATAACTCAAGATTCCATCGATATCGTCCGCATCGAAAGATCTAAATTCGGGATCGCCGCGGAACCAGGTGATCTGCCGCTTGGCGTAATGCCGGGTTTGCCGCTTTATCCCGGAGATCGCCTCACTTAACGATATGGCGCCGGAGATGTGGGCGCTCATCTGTTTGTAGCCAAGCGACTGCATGGGCTTGAGTTCGGCCCCATAGCCCATGCCAAGGAGATCCTCGACCTCGCCTTTCAGCCCTGATTCGATCATCAACTCCACCCGCCGGTCGATACGTTCATAGAGTGCTTCCCGCTCCCGGTTGATAAAGATCTTGACGGATGGGAAAAGCTCTTCTTTAAAGCAGTGGTCCTTCTGTGAAACCGAAAGTGGAACGCCCGTAAGAGCAAAAACCTCGAGTGCGCGAAGAATTCTTTGACGGTCGTTCGGGTGGATCCTGGCAGCCGACTCGGGGTCGACGCGCAAAAGATCGCCGTAGAGCTGAGGCAGCCCCCGGGAGTTTTCATCGGCAATCAGCTTTCTTTTTAGCTCGCTGTCCGATGAAGGGCCGGGGCACAGACCCCGTGTCAGGACTTTCATGTAGAGGCCGGTGCCTCCAACGACCAGGGGGACCTTGCCGCGTCTTTTTATATCTTCGACCGCAGGGCGGGCAAGGTGCAGGTATCTTGCCGCATCGAAAGGCTCGTCGGGACACGCCGCGTCTATGAGATAGTGAGGGATTGTCCGGCGCTCTTCCAGGGTGGGTTTGGCCGTCCCGATATCCATGTGACGGTAAACCTGCATCGAATCGGCGTTTACGATCTCCGCCGAGATCCGGGTCGCCAGTTCGATCGAAAGCGAGGTTTTACCCGATGCGGTCGGGCCGGCGAGAAGGACCAGGGGAGTGTTACGCTCCCGGTCAACTCCTCTTGAAGAATCGGTAAATCTGTTCATATGTCAGCTTGTATGAAAGCGGCCGGCCGTGGGGGCAGGTAAAAGGGACGTCGGCCGAATCGAGCAACTCGAGAAGGCGCTTTATTTCTTCCGTTTTGAGCCTGCGCCCGGCCCGGACCGACCCGTGGCAGGAGGCCACCCTGGCGAGGCCGAGAAGAATTTCTCCCTCGTTTGCGGCGCACCCCTCTTCGGCGTAACGCAGATAGTCTCTTAGTATTTCTTCGGGTCTGAACTCGGACAGGATCGCCGGGACCGCATGGATGGCGAAACTCGTGCCCCCGAACGGCTCGACGTCAAATCCCGTCTCACGCAGGGAGGGCAGAATATTCTTTAGCAGCATGGCCTCTTTGGGCAAAAGGTCCACGACCTCGGGCCGGGTGAGGAGCTGAGCGGCACTCGTGTTCTTTTTGCTCAGGTCGTTAAAGACAATCCTTTCATGGGCCGCGTGCTGGTCTATCAGGACAAGGCCGTCGGGAGCTTCGAGAAGTATGAACGAATTTGCGAGCTGTCCAATGAGGTTTAAACCCGAAAAGGCAAATGGCGCCTCATCCATCTCCGCCGGTGCGAAAGCCCCACCCTGGGCCGGGTTTGGCCGCTCCTCTCCGGGTATCGGGGCAAAGATACCCGAAGCCGGGTAGGAAGCATAATTCCCCCCGGCCTCACTGCGGGCCCATTTGTCCCGAAACGATGTCCCCGGAAAAAGGGGCTTCTGGCTCTCAAATGCCATCCCGACCTGCGCCGGCGCCTCTTTTTCAAAAAATGCGCTTTCCGGCCGCCCGTATCCATAGGACTTGGGGCGAATCCCCGAAAGGGCATCCAAAAGCGCACCCCGGACAATCGATACTACTTCGCCCGGATTTCTGAACCGGATTTCCCTTTTCGCGGGATGCACGTTCACATCCACCAGTTCGGGTGAAATGCCCACAAAAAGAACGGCAACAGGGAATTTACCTCGGGGCACAAGGGCCTCGTAAGCCGAAAGGACCGCCCTTTGGAGAAGCCTGTCCCACACGGCCCGGCCATTGACATAAAGGAAAAGACTCTGAGTGTTCGTTCTCTGGACGTCGGGGGGCGCAAGAAAGCCCGAAAGCCTTACGCCGTTTTTTTCAGAGTCGATCGGCGAAAGCGACCTCGCAATTTCGGGTCCCAGCACCTGGGCGGCCCTGGAAATCGGGCTATCGCACCTCAAGTGTTCGTAAATGACTTTTTCCCCGCTCAGCAGTTGCAGGTGAATCTGGTGGTTTGCCAGTGAAAGGCGCAAAAACTGGTCCGTTATGTAAGAAAGTTCGGTTTCCACGGTCCGCAAAAACTTACGCCTTGCCGGGACGCAGTAAAAAAGGTCGCGCACGAGCACCTGGGTCCCGGGAGGACATCCCTTTTCGCGAACATCTTTTATTACCCCTGCTTCAATTTTTATGGTGGTTCCGCAAAGGGCCTCCTGCTCCCTGGTGCTCACCTCGAAGCGGCTTACGGCAGCAATCGACGGGATCGCCTCCCCGCGGAATCCAAGTGATGACAAGGAATTTAAGTCCTGAGCGGACCTGATCTTGCTTGTCGCATGCCTCTCGAGGGACATCAGCGCATCTTCGGCGCTCATTCCGCACCCGTTGTCCACCACCCGGATTTCCCGGCGCCCCCCTTCGAGTAATCCGATCGAGATCCTGGTGCTCGATGCGTCGATGCTGTTCTCGACGAGTTCTTTCACCACGGCGGCAGGACGTTCCACGACCTCGCCGGCGGCAATCTGGTTACACAAAATATCCGGTAAAATCGATATCTTACCCACTCGCTTCTCCAAAGGCTAAAGCCTATTGACAGAAAACTCTCATTCCAGTACTACAAAAGAGTTCTATTATCCATTTTATCATACCTGATAATCTCCAGGTAAAAACGGCGCCAGGGATTTTTGTTTCAGTTAAAAAAACCTCGATAAAAAGAGGTCTTGCGGACCACTTCAACCATGCGGCCCGCGCCACTCGGAAATGATTCCCGCGGGGTCGAAAGAATCGAGCAGGCCTATGGATTCCAATCCTTATCAGCCGCTGGTAAGTCTTCTTTCCAATATCCTGGAAGCTTATACTACAGCTTTTTTTATTTACGATCAAAGAAACCGCCAACTGAATCTTGCCGCCGTCCAGAGCCTCAGCAAATTCATTCCGCCCGAGGTCTCACTGCCGTTGGAAGGATGCGGGATACTCTCCCAAGTGCAAAAAGTAGGGCAGACTATACACCTTGACAAGCTCCATGAGGCCACTTCTTCCATATCCCTTACCCTGCCTTTCTACCGGGAAGGCGAATCGCACATAAAGGGGCTCTTCGCCGTTCCGGTTGCGGGCGGAGCAGCGGTGCTCTACGTCGATACGAAATACGGATGGGGTTTTAACGACAAGCAGCAAAAATGGATAAAGGAGTTCGGCGAACTCCTCGGGGGGATTTTAAACCACGTGGAAGCAGAAAAGAGGCGGCAGAACTTCGCCAGGGTATTCGAGGTTCTTAGCCGGCTCGACGAAGTGGCTTTCAAGGGCCATGCCCTCGATAACTACTGCGGGCTTTTTGTGACCGAATGGGCAAAGCTGCTCGGCATGGACTACGGCTTTCTCGCCTTCAAAGAACCCGGGAAGAAGACCTTCGGCACCTTAGGGTACACGTCAAATACCCCAAGAGGTGTGGCGACTCAGAGCTTCCCGGCAAAACAGGGGCTGATCGGCCGGATATTGCAAACCCAAAAAAAGCTGCTGATCATCCGCCTAAATCCCGACACGTCGGACCATTACCTCTTCTCTCCGGGCGAAAACCTCCCGCACACGGGTACGCTCTGGGGAATGCCCGGGCAGACTTCGCTAGGCTATGAGCTTGCCCTCGTTTTCCTGTCGCGCCAGATGATCGAGTGGAACTCGGATTCCGAGGACGCTGTCGGGCATGCGTTTCATTTTCTTCAGCTTCTGCTCGAACAGATCTATTACAAGGAAGAAAACGAGGCCCTCCACTCATACGACGGCTGCACGGGGCTTTTCAGCGCCCCGGCTTTCGAGTCCAGGGTCGAAGGTCTCTTTCACGCCTCCATGCAGTCAAATGCACCTTTTAGTCTTGGACTCATTCAGTTCGAACCCTGGCAGATACTTACCACTAAAGTCCTGCCCAAAAGACTCCGGCAACTCCAGCGCGAACTCGCCTCAGCTCTTTGTGAAGCCCTGCCGCCCGGAGTCCTGGTCGCACAGCTTGCGCAAAACCGCTTTGGCCTTTTATTCGCTGGAACGACCGTGCAGGAGGCTGAGAAACAACTTGCCGAACTCGCTCGCTACGGGAAAATCGCGCTCAAGGGCATCAAGGGGATCAAGCTCCACCCCTATACCTCTTCGGCCGCTTTCCCACAGGATGCGGCAAAAATAGAGGAACTCTGGCCCCTGGTCAGCCAGCGGCTCTTTTCGGCCTTTGGACTCAAGCAGGGGAAAACGGTCTCATAAGTAGTTGACCGGTTGATTCGTTATCTATAGACTCCGTGCAGTAAAAATAATCAAACAGAAGGGTCATGTATGTTCGGGTGGCTTTTGTCATATTTTTCAAAAGATCTGGCGATGGATCTTGGGACCGCCAACACGCTCATCTACCTGCGGGGTAAAGGGGTGGTGCTGAACGAACCCTCGGTCGTGGCCATAAACCAGGATACACACCAGGTCGTAGCCGTGGGTCACGACGCCAGAGCCATAATCGGAAGACATGGCCATAGGATCGTAACTATTCGCCCCCTCAAAGACGGCGTAATTGCCGATTTCGAGGTAACGGCCGTTATGATCAAGTATTTTCTGGCGAAAGTTTTGCGCAAAAGTCAGCTTTTTCGCCCAAAACTCGTCGTGGCCGTTCCCACAGGGATCACCTCGGTCGAAAAAAGGGCCGTTATCGAGGCGGCCGAACAGGCCGGGGCCAGGTATATTCACCTGGTCGAAGAACCGATGGCGGCAGCGATCGGGGCAGGACTCCACATTGACCAGCCCTATGGGAACATGGTGGTGGACATCGGGGGAGGCACCACCGAGGTCGCGGTGATTTCCATGTTCGCCGTGGCTTACAGCGAGTCGGTCCGGGTGGCCGGCGATGAGGCCAATGAGGCCATTTTGCGCTACGTCCAGCGCGAGCGCCAGATGATAATAAGCGAGGTGCTCGCCGAATCTGTAAAGATGAGAATAGGTTCGGCCTCTCCTTTGGATAAGCCTGAAACAATCTCGATTACGGGCAAGGAAATTCTGTCCGGCATACCCAAGACATTTACGCTGTCCGATGAAGAAATTCGCGAGGCGATAAAGGAACCCGTGGCAATAATAGTGGAATCCGTGAGGCGGGCGCTCGAAAAAACCCCTCCGGACCTTGCCGCCGACATTCATGACAACGGGTTCTGGCTCGCAGGCGGAGGAGCGCTCTTAAGGGGCCTGGATAAGCTTTTGGCCGAAAACACCATGCTCAAGGTGAATATCGCCGAGGACCCGCTTACCGCTGTGGCCCGAGGCGCCGGTGCAATCATAGATAATCTGGATTTCTACAGGAACGTTTTTATAAATTGAAATCCATCCTTCAACCATCGGCTTCTTGTCTGCTCTGTGAGAACATGGCGGACATCATCGATTTGTCTAAAAGGCTCGGACCGGGATAGAAGATGGGACAGGCTCGCAGTTCGACATCCTGGCGCAAAGCTACGTCTTCTATGTACCTGAAACTTTCCTATCCAGGTAATCGGCAGGCTCCGGGACAGGTACGTCCGCGCATCCGGGCCTGAAAAATCATGAAAAACATTAAAAAAAGAGCCGATATCGGTGTCGACCTCGGGGGAACGAACCTTAGGGCGGCCCTGGTGGACCGGCGCGGGAAAATTATCGAGTCGAGGACGGCCCGGGTGCCTCTTGCGCCGGGGGCCGAACACATTTTAAAAGAGTTGACCGCACAGTGCCGGGCGCTCATTAGCGCCACGCAAGATCTCGAGTTGGAGGTTGGCGCCGTGGGACTCGGGGTCGCCGGAAAAATCGACAGGGCCCGCGGCGCGGTGATTTTTTCCCCCAACCTGCCCGCACTCGACGGATATCCTCTTGGGCATGAACTCAGCCGGAATTTGGGGATCCCGGTTTGCATGGAAAACGACGCCAATGCCTTCGGCTTGGGCGAGAGCCGGGCGGGGGCCGCCAAAGGAGTCGGAAACTGGGTCGGGATCACGCTTGGCACAGGCACGGGAGGCTGCCTCTTTCTCAATGGAAAATTGTGGGAAGGAGACGGCCTGGGGTTTTCGTCCGAAATCGGCCACATGATCGTTGAGCCGGGGGGACCGGTATGCCCCTGCGGCTCGAAAGGGTGCCTGGAAGTATTCGCATCGGCGCGAGCCCTGGTATCCGGGGCCAAAAGGTCCGTCAGCCTCCAGGAGGTAGACTCCCCGCTCCTTATGCTGGACAAGACCGGAGAACTCAGCGCGGAAACGATTTATGAGTGCGCTAAAACGGGAGACCCTGCCGCCCTGGCCCTTTTCGACAAGATGGGCTGGGCACTCGGAACGTGCCTGGCAAATATCTTCTCTCTGCTTGGAATCAGATGCGCGGTCATCGCGGGAGGAGTAAGCGCGGCCTGGGACCTTTTCAGCGGCCCGCTGCAAAACGCGCTGGCTGAAAACTCTTCCATGCTCGACCCGGGTCTTGCCGTCGTTTCGAAAAGCAGCCTTGGCGGAAACGCCGCCCTTATCGGGGCCGCGCTGCTAGCACGTAAATGTGGCGACCCGGTGCATTGCTAAAATTCTCTTCATAAGAAGAAACGGCTTTTTTTGCATCTCCAGGAGAGGACAAAGTGAAACGAAAAGGCTTCTTTTGGCTTCTCACAGCGGTCCTGGCGGTCGCCGTCTCCGCCGCCTACTCCAACCACTTCGAAAACGGCTTCCACTTCGACGACAGCCACGTCATAGCGGAAAACCTCAATATCAGGGCACTCGAGAACATCCCCAAGTTTTTTACCGATGCGACAACCTTTAGTTCTCTACCGGCCAATCAGTCCTACAGGCCGGTCCTTAGCACCCTCTTCGCACTGGCCTACCGCGCGGGCGGGGGTTCCCCGGTCTGGTTCCATATTACCGCCTTTTTCCTGTTCACAGTCCTTGCGGTGCTGCTCTTCTTCCTTTTCCGCAAGATATTCGCTCTGTGCGATCCCGACGGCGAAAATGATACCGTCGCCCTCCTTGGCGCAGGTCTCTACACTCTGCATGCGGCCAACGCCGAAACCGTAAATTATATCAGCGCAGGCTCGGACCTTCTCTCTACACTTCTGATGGTATCCTCCCTGCTCCTCTACGCCGCACGGCCCTCACTGCGAAAGTTTGGTTTCTACCTTTTCCCGGCGGCCCTGGCAGTACTCACGAAAGAAGTTTCGGCCGTTTTTCCACTTTTTTTGCTTGCCTACATCCTGGTAGAGAAAAAACTTCCCCTGACCGGCCTTTTCAAGGCGGACAAATTAGGCCAATTCGGCCGCTCGATCCTCCTGGTCCTTCCTTCAGTCCTGGTTTGCGGCGCACTCATCGCCCTCTCCTCCCGAATGGTCCCCGCAACATATACGCCGGGGAACCCCTCGCGGTTCTCGTATGTCCTGGCACAGCCTTTCGTTATCCTGCACTACTTCATCAGTTTCCTTTTGCCGTTTAATCTCTGCGCAGACACCGGCTGGGGCGCGATCGGCAACCTCTTCGACGACCGCGTCGTCGTTGGAGCGGCTTTCATTCTCTGCATGGCCGCTGCCGCGGTTTGGGCCTCCCGAACGGAGCGCACGATGCCCGTTGCTTTCGGGATCGAGTGGTTTCTGATCGGCGTGCTGCCCCCGTCGAGCGGTATTGTCCCACTGTCCGAAGTCATGAACGACCACAGGATGTTTCTCCCGTTTATCGGCTTGGCCATTGCGGCCTCCTGGGGCTTAGGGCTGGCAGCACGAAAGCCGGGGGGGATTTTAAACCGCGGCCCGGCCCTCAGGGCCGGCTCTGTCGCGCTCGTTTTTGCCCTTTTCTGCGCGCACGCCTACGGCACTTTCCAGCGCAACAAGGTCTGGAAAAACGAGCAAAGCCTCTGGTATGACGTGACCCTCAAGTGCCCCGGCAATGCCAGGGGGCTGATGAACTACGGCCGCGCCCTGATGTCCGGAGGCGACGTCCGCGGGGCGCTGGGCTACTTCGATCGCGGCCTGGCGCTTGCTCCGGACTACGTCTATCTGCACATAAACGAGGCGATCGCACGGGACGCACTGGGACAGCAAGCCGCTGCCGAAGAGAATTTCAAGAAGGCGCTGAAGTGCGATCCCGGCTATTTCGGGTGCTATTTTTACTACGCCCGGTTTCTCCAGCAGCACGACCGGCCGGCCGAAGCCCTGCCGCTTCTCGCCAAAACCATGCAGTTGAGCCCCGGCTTTTCCGAGGCAAGATACCTTCTCATGCATATCTATGCGCGGCAGCGCGAGTGGAAGGCTCTCGGGCAGGCTGTGGATGAGACCTTGAAGCTCTCCCCGCGGGATCCCGTCGCCATGACTTACAAAGAGGTGCTGACCAATTCCGGTGAGCCGGTGCGGGCGCAGGAACTCATCACGCAACTCGACCCAACCCCGGAGAACTACCTCCGGCTGAGCCTGGCCTACTACGGAAACAATCAGTTCGACAGGTGCGTCTACGCATCATCGCTGGCGCTCAAGTTGAGACCAAACTATGTTGAGGCCTACAACAACATCTGTATCGCCTATGTGCGGCTCGGGAAAAAAGAACCGGCTGTCGCGGCCTGTGAGAGCGCGCTGGCAATCGACCCGCATTTCGAGTTGGCCCGAAATAATCTCGAATTGGCCCGGAGCCTTAAAAGTGAGACTGAGTGATACCCCCCCTCCCCACCGCTCCTACGCTCGTCCCCAAATCCTCGATCAAGTCACCGGCATCTTCCAGCCCGACCGAGAGCCGGATCAGGTTGTCGGTGATGCCCAGTCTTTCTCTTTCCGGTAGAGGGATAGCCGCGTGGGACATTTTTGCCGGGTAGGAAAGTATCGATTCGACGCTGCCAAGGCTGACCGCAACCGACCACACCCTCACCTGTTGCATGATCTGCCTTGCACGTTCTACAGTGTCGGTCTTAAATGAAAGCACCGCCCCGAAACCGGAGGCCTGCGACTTTACGATCTCGTGGCCCGGATGGTCCGGCAGACCGGGATAATACACATCGGTGACCCAGGGCTGCCTTTTCAGCCACCGGGCGATCTCCACCGCGGCCTGCTGCTGCAACTCCATTCGCGCCTTCAAGGTCTTGATTCCCCGCAACAGCAGCCAGCTGTCCTGGGGCCCCAGGATCGCCCCGAAGCCGTTTTGAACGAAGTAGATTCTGGAGGCCAGATCCTCGGACCTCGTAATCACCGCTCCCCCGATCACGTCACTGTGCCCGCCCAGGAACTTGGTTGCGCTGTGGATGACGATATCGACTCCCAACTCGATGGGCCGCTGGAAATAGGGCGACATGAAAGTGTTGTCGATCATCGTAATGAGCCGGTACCTTTTGGCTATCTCGACGGCGCCGGCCAAGTCGGTAATTTTCAGGAGCGGATTGGACGGGCTTTCCATGAAGAGTATGCGGGTGTTCGGCCTGATCGCCTGCTCGATATTCTCCAACCTGGTCATGTCCACAAAGGTGGTCGTTATCCCGAACTTATTAAAGAAACGGGTTAGAATCCGGTAAGACCCTCCATAGAGATCCTCCGTTGCCACTACATGGTCTCCCTGCTCGAGGATCGCAAGGCTCGAAGAAACCGCCGCCATCCCTGAAGAGAACGCGTAGGCTTTGGTCCCGTTTTCCAGTGCCGCCAGTGTCTTTTCAAGGGCCTCCCGAGTGGGATTGCCGGACCGGGAGTATTCATATTTGCCGGGACGATCCACATCCTGTTGGTGATAGGTTGATGCCTGGTAAATAGGTACACTTAAAGCACCTGTATGCGGATCGACTTCATTGGCGTTGTGCAGGATCAGGGTACCATACTTCATCGGTCTAACTCCTCCCGAGACGGGCTATAAATCAAGATATTCAAGGACACTGGGTTCCGGCCAAAAGCATGCCGGAATGACGACATCGGAGCCTGACCTTTCGTGGAGCTTTAAGCTGCCCTTAAGGCAAACCTTCGTGCATTCCCGGAAAGGTCGAACTCTGCGAGTCAGCCGGCAGGGCCGGAGATTTACCTTTCAATTATACGCCATCTCTTCACTCCTCACACTCTTCACTGCTCACTGTTCTTCCATCGCCTGTTCCAGGTCTCCGATCAGGTCGCTTATGTGCTCGATTCCCACCGATAACCGCAGCAGGTCATCGGTAACCCCGATCTTTTCCCTGATTTCCACCGGAATGTCGCCATGGGTCTGCCTGACCGGATAGGTGATCAAGGTCTCCACTCCGCCCAGGCTTTCGGCAAATGTCACAACCCGCACCCGGTTGATAATTCTTTCCGCCCAACTCGAATCAGGGACCCTGAACGAAAGCATCGCACCGAAACCCGTGCTTTGTTTTTGCTGTATGCCGTGCCCGTAATGTTCGGGAAGGCCCGGATAATAGACTTTTTTGATTTTACTGTTTCGCGCCAGCCAGGCAGCTATTCTTTTGGCGTTTTCCTGCTGCTTTTCCATCCGTAGCGCCAGGGTTTTCAATCCGCGCAGGACAAGCCAGCTGTCTTGCGGACCCAAAACGCCACCTGTCGAATTCTGGATGAACCCGATCCTGTCGCTTAGTTCCGGTGAAAGTGTGACCACCGCACCCGACAGCGCGTCGTTGTGTCCTCCAAGATACTTGGTGCCGCTGTGCACGACGACATCGGCGCCGAACTCGAGGGGGCGCTGGAGATAAGGCGTCATGAAAGTGTTGTCCACGATAGCCATAAGCCCGTTTGAGTGCGCCAGGGCGATGGCTTCCCTCAAATCGGTGATTTTCATGAGCGGATTGGTCGGGGTTTCGATGAAAATCGCCTTGGTCTTTCCTGGAATGAGGGCGTTTTTGACGGCTTCCAGGTCCGAAGAGTCCGCATAGGTGGCCGAAAGCCCGAACTGGCGAAAATTTTTCTCAAAAATGCGATACGTCCCGCCGTACAAGTCGTCCGAAACGATTATATGGTCCCCGGAGGCGAACATCATCAATACCGCCGTGATCGCAGCCATGCCCGATGCGAAGGCAAACCCCCGGTCGCCGCCCTCCAGTTGGGCCATTACGTTTTCCAGTGCCTGGCGGGTCGGATTGATCGTTCTGGAGTAATCATAGCCCGTGGATACTCCCAGGGCGGGATGCCGGAAGGTAGCGGTCTGATAGATTGGAGTGCTGACGGCGCCGGTCGTTGGATCGGTACAGAGTCCGGAATGAGCCAGGACTGTTTCAATTTTCATACTCTCTCCTATGCCCCCCGCGATGCCGCCCGGCTGTCTGACGGCTTTGATTATGGCGGGGATTCCTACCTGGTCCTGAGTAGTGCGCCGACTCTGTAACCAACGGATGCCGAAGCGCCATTTGCACCCGGATTTTACTCGAGAAGACCTCACGTAAGACCCGGAAAACCCGTTAAATTATCCCATCTCCCATTCAAACACAAGGGAGGGCGGCGCGTTGGAAGTAACGCGAAGATAAGGTTTTGTCCCCGCATCCCGGCGCCCCCATGTCCCCACAAGTGACGCCGGCACAATATTTGAGAAGCGAAACAATACCCGCCCAATATGCTCTAAGTCAATTCTAATAATGAACATAATCTGAAAACTCGAATCCGTGAATACATTGCGCCCCCCCACCCGCAAAATTGCGGCATCATGTTCACTTTTTTTATTGACAAGATCCAGGAGTAATTGTAGTGTGCATTGTTCATTATTCACATCATCTTCATGTGTATTGGGAGCGGTTTGATCCAACCGGAAAGGAACCTGTCATGGTCCACAAAAACGTGGGGGCTTTTCAACACTCAAGCCCCGAACTCATTTTGGACAGGGTGTCGTTTGGGTACAACGGGGTAACGGTACTCGAAGACATCTCCCTTGATATCGGAGAAGGGCAGTTCCTCTGCCTGCTGGGTCCGAGCGGTTCCGGAAAATCGACCTTGCTGCGGCTGATCGCCGGGATCGAGATGCCTTCGAGAGGGCGGATAATCTGCAGGGGAAAGCCTGTAAGCGGTCCGGGAATCGACCGTGGCATGGTCTTCCAGGACTATTCCCTTTTTCCGTGGATGAACCTCGTGGAAAACATCGCCCTGGCGATATCCAAGGCCAACAGCCGGCTTTCGAAGCGCGAACAGCGTGCGCTGGCCGATGAATATCTTGCCATGGTGGGTCTTGCCGGCCTCGGCCGTAAATACCCGTTCGAACTCTCCGGAGGCATGCAGCAGCGGGTTGCCATCGCCAGGGCGCTTGCCCTGGGCTCGCCATTCCTTTTGATGGATGAACCCTTTGGCGCTCTGGACCCGATAAACCGGGCCAGATTCGCAGGATCTTTTGATCGAAATCTGGAGTCATTCGACGCCGGCCAAAACAGTCGTATTCGTTACCCACGACATGGATGAGGCGCTCTATCTGGGGGACCGCGTCGTGGTACTGGGGTCGCTGCCGGGCCGCATAATAGGAAATCTCGAGGTGGATTTCCCCAGGCCCCGCTCCCGCCAGGCATATTTAACGGCGCCCCAATTCCATGGCCTGAGAACCCGGGTCATGGACCTTCTTAGAGATTACGCAATCGAACGACTCCAGGCCGAAGACACCGTCCGGAGCATCTGCGAGGGTATTTAAATGGGGGAACAATTCGTGGCGGTTGAAACAAACCCGGCGCCGGATCACCGGATCGCACAGGCATTTGGCGAGCGGTCCTCTTCCGCGCTCCGCATACTCCAATGCGTCTTCAAAGGAAAAGAGGGATTGATATTTGCTTTAGGGCTGGTGCTGCTCTGGCAGGCAATCGCGGAATTTTCGACAGGACAGCAGCGTTTTCTTTTCCCCTCTCCAACGGTAACCGCCAAAGCCCTCTACGCTTTCGCTTCCGGAGTTGCTCAAGGGCACCTGGCATTCTTTTCTCATTCTCGTTCCCGGCTATCTTCTAGCCGTTTTCACCGGGATTTTCTGGGGCATTCTCGTCGGCTCCACGGGGTGGCTTCAGCGCGCGTTCAATCCGTTTGCCAAGGTTGCGGCGCCGATTCCGCCCACCATATTCATCCCGTACGCGATCGCCCTTCTTCCGACTTTCCGCACGTCCGCGATTTTCGTCGTCTTTATCGGCGCATTCTGGCCCATTTTCATCAGCACCGCATCGGGCGCGGCGGCCGTACCGGCCAGATACCGCGACGACGCGCGCATCCTCGCCCTCTCCAGAGCCGAGTACCTATGGCGAGTCGTCTTTCCCGCGTCTCTTCCACAAAGCTTTACGGGCATGGGCGTGGGTCTGGCTCTGTCCTTCATACTGCTGACCGTTGCCGAACTGTTCGGCGCGAACGCCGGGCTGGGCAGATTTGTTCAGTATTACGCGGATTTTGCGGACTATCCCAAAATGGTTGCAGGGATCGTCTATACGGGCCTTATCACCTTCGTTTCAATGGAACTGCTCGAAAGAATCAAACGTCGGGCACTTTTCTGGGTCAGGTAAAGATCGAGGAGACAAAAAATGGCAGTACTATCCAATGCGGAGACATTTCAACGCCTCTCGGATGCCGTCGTCGACATGGACGAGGAAGAAACGGTACGGCTGGCCGAAGAGACCGTCACACTCGGGATCGAGGCATATGAGGCAATCGATAAGGGGCTCGTCAGCGGGATGATGCGCGCGGGGGACCTTTTCGAAAAGGAGGAGTATTTCATTCCGGAGCTGCTCCTTTGCTCCGATGCCATGTACGCCGGGCTTTCGGTATTGCAGCCCCATCTCAAAAAAGAAACCGGGCAGGTAAAATCCCGCGTGGTCATCGGTGTGATCGAAGGCGATACTCACGACATCGGGAAAAATCTGGTAAAAATTATGGTGGAGACTTCCGGGTTTGAAGTAATCGACCTCGGGCGCGATATTTCACCCCGCTCGTTCACCGAGGAAGCCGGCAGGGCGCAGGCTCAAATTATTGCTCTGTCCACCCTGATGACGACTACGATGGAGGGCATGGCCGAGGTGATCCAAATCCTCGAGCATGAAAATAGGCGCGGCCGGCACAAGGTCATCGTGGGCGGAGGCCCGGTTTCAGCGGCCTTTGCTAAAAAAATCGGGGCTGACGGCTATGCGCCGAACTCTTCGGATGCCGTGCGGCTGGTAAAGGACCTCACGAGCCCCCAGCTTTTAGCCCATATATAGTCAATCTCGGAAGGAGCCATACAGGATGCCCGCTGATTGGATGAACCCGGTTGAGCGATTGAAAGCCTACTCGGAAGGCAGGCCCATTGACAGGCTTCCGTGCGTCCCGATTGTCGGAAACACCGCAGCCAGGGTAATCGGCGTAAAAGTCTCCGAGCTGAGGAATAACGCAAAGCTCCTCGCCAGGGCACAGGTGGACGCGTATCGGCCGGTTCGGCTACGACGGAATCAGGATTTTTACGGACCTCTACATTCAGGCCGAGGCAATGGGCGCCAAAGTGCGCTGCCCATCGGACGAAACGGCATACCTGGAAAGCCCGGCCGTTTCAGACATCGCCCAAGTCGATACAATCAGGCCCGTGGATCCACTGAAAGCGGGACTTTTGCCTGAACACCTGGATGCGATGGCAAGAGCCCGGGAAGAGGTGGGCAGTGAGGTCCCGGTCAGCGGAGCGCTCACCGCGCCGTTCACGAACGCATCCTTTTTAATCGGCGCCGAAAACCTGGTTCGGCTCACCATCAAAAAGCCACGAGCCGTGCACCACCTTTGCGAAGTTTCCCTTGAAACAAGTCTGCGTTACGCGGAAGCGATACTTAAGACCGGGTGCACCCCAAGCCTGACCGACCCCATGTCTTCCTCCACCCTGATCAGCCCCGGGCTGTTCCGGGAATTCAGCCTCCCGTACCTGAAAAAGCTGATCGGCTTCATCCACGGATACGGGAAAGCCGTAACCCTGCACATCTGCGGGAAGACTCATCCTGTCTGGGAGCTTATGGCCGATGCCGGCGCCGACTGCCTGTCCATCGATAACGAAGCCGTCCTCTCCGATGCAAAGGCCAAAGTGGGGAACCGCGTGCGGCTGATGGGCAATGTCCCTCCCGCCGCCGTCATGCTTCAGGGTTCTTGCGACGAAGTGAGAAGCGCCGTTCGCAAGTGCGTGTCGCAAGCCCACGACAGCCCGCGAGGCTATATCGTGGCCACGGGATGCAGCCTGCCGACGGAAACCCCTTTTTCCAATATCGACGCCATGATGAACGCAGTCCGTGAAATCGGCTATCCGATAGACGCTTCCGGCCTGGCGAATGGGAACAGCCTATGAATTCATTGAATTTAATCAGTCCCGTGGAACGCCTCGGGCACGTTCTGCGAAAAGAACCCGTAGACAGGCCGCCGGTCATCTGCATCGGCGGGATGATGAATGCGGCGGTTGTCGACATAATGAAAGAAACCGGGCAAACCCTGCCGGAAGCTCATTTCGACGAAGGACGCATGGCGAAACTGGCGCTCGCGATTCAAGAATCCACCGGATTTGAAAATATCGCCATACCCTTCTGCATGACGGTTGAAGCCGAAGCTCTGGGAAGCCGCATCGATCCCGGCACTTTTGCCTGTGAACCCAAAATTGCGTCTGAAGCTTTTGCCTCCGCATCGGAGGTAGAATTTCGAGATATCGATTCTCTCCTGGACAAATCCAGGACAAATACGGTAGCGGGAGCGGCCCGGGCTCTCTCGCTGAAACATCCCGATCTTCCGATTATCGCCGCTGTAACCGGCCCGATAAGCACCGCCGCCTCCGTGGTCGATCCGATGACATTTTTAAAAGATCTTCGCAGGAAAAAACAGGAATCCCACCGCCTGCTCGAATATGTCACCGGTTTCCTCAAGGCCTACTCCGGCAAACTGGCCCAAAATGGGGCAACCGCAATCGGAATCGGCGACCCAACTGCTACCGGAGAAATCCTCGGGCCGCAAATGTTCGAAGAATTCGCCCTCCCCTATCTTAACGAACTGATCGATCATATTCAGAAAGGTTTGGGAATACCCGCGATCGTTCATATCTGCGGCAAAATAAACCCCGTGCGCCACCTTGCGGCCTGTTTGCGCGCAAGCGCATTGAGCACCGACGCGATGGTCAATCTACGGGCTCTCAAAGAAGAATATCCGCACCTCACCACCATGGGAAACCTTAGCACCTATATCCTAGAATCGGGCCCAACCGAAAAGATAGCCCGCCTGGCCCGCAGCCTCGTGCGAGACGGTATCGATATCGTTTCGCCGGCATGCGGTTTGAGCACTTCGACCCCGATTGAAAATATTCGGGCGTTGACCGATACGGTCAAAGGCATCCCACTCGAAGCTTACCGCGAGTGATAGAAGGAGGAGAGACATGCTGAAGGTGAAATTTGCCTCGCAGGGAGTATCGGCCCTCGTCCCTGAAGGGACCACCCTTGTCGAGGCCGCTCGCGCTGCCGGGGTGCGGGTCGAGTCTCCCTGCGGCGGGTCCGGCCACTGCGGCAAGTGCAGGATGAAGGTGAGTGGAGAGCACCTTGCCAACCTCAGCATAACGGCGGCTGGTCCATTGTCGGAAGACGAACTGAGGCAGGGATTCGTTCTGGGCTGCCACGCTTTCCTCAAAGGAGATCTCGAAGTCGAATTCTTCGGCGGCGAGCCCGTCTCCACCAATATTCTAAGTTCAGGCAAACAGGCCGATACAAATCTCGATCCTTCAATCCGAAAAATATTTCTGAAAGACCTAAATGTCACCCAGGTCCGATTCGACGGCCTGCCCGGCCGGGAAGAGCCGGGAGACACTACGGGCCTTTGCTATGGAGCGGCGATCGATATCGGGACCACCACCCTGGTTGCCTCCCTGATCGACCTCAACACGGGAGAGGAACTCGCAGCGGCTTCATCGCTAAATCCGCAAACAGTGTTTGGTCATGACGTACTTTCCAGGATCAGGATGGCGGCAGATCCCGAAGGTCTTGTGAAGCTCCGGGATGTCATTATCCGGGAACTCGAAAGTATGCTCTTCACCCTGGCCCGGGCCAATAACATCGAACCTGTCAATATTTACGAGCTTGTCTTGAGCGGCAACACCTGCATGTTGCATTTGGTTGCGGGGTGAGATCCCCGCCCGCTTGGGAGGTATCCCTACACCCCGGCGCTCAGGGGAGGCAGAATCCATTCCCGCGTGCGACGCAGGCTTCAGCCTGCCGGGCGGCGCCCGGATTTATCTTCCCCCGGTCATCTCCGGCTATGTGGGGGCCGATATCACGGCCGGAATCATTGCCACGGGGATTTGCCGGGAGCCCGGCGTCATTTTGTTCATAGACATCGGAACAAATGGAGAAATGGTCCTGTCGATAGACGGACGGCTGAGCGCAACATCGACAGCGGCGGGGCCCGCTTTCGAAGGGATGAACATCGCCTGCGGGATGAGGGCTGCCGAAGGGGCCGTTGAAAAATTCAGCATCGGCGACGATGGACGCCTTTCGGTCGGCGCCATAGGCAATGCCAAACCCGTCGGAATTTGCGGGAGCGGACTGGTCGATATTGTGGGGGAACTCGTATCACATGGGATTCTGGACCCAAACGGGCGTTATTCCAAAAACGGGCGCATTCCCGGTCCTGTCCGGGAGCATATGAGTTCCGAAAATGGGAAGCCTGTTTTCCGCATCTCCGATGAAGTTTACCTGACCCAACAGGACATTCGGCAGGTACAACTCGCCAAGGGGGCACTACGTTCGGGAATCGATATTCTCCTGGCAAAAAACGGCCTCAATTATTCGGACGTGGACCGTGTCCTTCTTGCCGGCGCTTTCGGCTTTCATCTAAGGACAAAAAACCTCGTAAGCATTGGGATCATTCCCGACGAACTGGAAATGAAGATCGACCTGGTGGGCAATACTTCGAAATCAGGCGCCGTGGCATTGCTTCTGGATCGCTCCCTGAGGAGGGAAGCGCTACAGCTGGCCGGCCGGGTAAACGTGGTTGAACTCGCCAACGAGCCTGAGTTCGAACGAACATTCATCAGAAACCTGTCTTTTGAAAGGACCGGAAAATGCCGAAGAACACCAATGGCGGCTTGACCTGCGCGGACTGCTCCGTTCTCAACTGCTACAGGCAGAAGTTCTAAATTCCCGGGCTTTTGCCTGACCGAAACGGCCGATGCCTCGCTTATCGATTCATGCAATGATATTTACAGGGGCGGCAACGTCGATGCCCGGATGGCGCGCAGCGCCGCCGAGGTGGAGGGGACATATTACGGCAAGCTGACGCGCGTTGAGGAAATTATAGCCTTCGCACACAGAATAAGTGCCGTCAAAATTGGCGTAGCCACGTGTATCGGACTGATGGAGGAGTCCAAGGTTTTTGTAAAAATACTCCGGGCAAATGATTTAGAACCCTACACGGTGATCTGCAAAGTGGGTTCGGTGGACAAGACCGAAATCGGCGTCCCGGAGGAGATGAAAGTCCAGAAAGGCTCCTACGAGGCTATTTGCAATCCGATACTCCAGGCAAAGCTCCTTAATCGGCAGAAAACAGACCTGAACGTGGTCGTCGGCCTGTGCGTAGGTCATGATTCGCTTTTCATGCGCCACTCGAAAGCGCCGGTTACGACACTTATCACAAAGGACCGCGTGCTGGGCCACAACCCGGCCGCGGCCCTGTACACCACCGGCTTCTATTACAAAAAGCTCCTTGATAAGGGCAGGGATCTATGATTCCACTTTTGCTGCTTCCCACATTATTTTCCCGCTGATCCGAATTTGATTCCCTTTATCCTTGCCTGTAAGCCAATCATTGATAGAATAAAAGTCTAGTTGTTCATGTGAATACAGGACAATATCTCCGAACCATAAAAAAAAGCTGCCGGCAGGCACGATTTCTTCGTGTTGGCTCCCATGCTGACTTGGCTTCTTGCGGGTGGTTTTTTCAAAATCGAGGAGTTCTGAATGGCGATTTCTCAAAAGTGTCAGTACGCCCTGCGAGCACTCTATGAATTGGCTAAACATAACGGCGCAGGACCTTTGAAAATGGCGGAAATAGCTCGAAGGCAAACGATTCCGTTGAGGTTCCTCGAAATTATTCTCAACGAACTGAAACGAGGCGGTTTTATAAGAGCAGTCCGAGGCAAAGACGGGGGTTGTTATCTAAACCGCTCAGCCAGCGAGCTGACGGTTGGTGAAGTAATACGATTTATAGAGGGCACCTTTGCCCCGGTCGGTTGCGTAAACGAAGAAAACACCGAACCCTGTCCGCTCCAGGGCCAGTGCGTGTTCCTTCCCCTGTGGGAAAGGGCGCAGAATGCGTTGGCACAGGTCTACGACGGCACCAGTTTCCAAAATTTAATAGACCAGGAATCCCAACTGGCCGGGAAGTATTCGTCCTGCCTCGATTATATAATCTGATCGCAGCAAACCTCCGCGGCGTGCCTGTTCATTCGGGACTCTTGTCTCGGCCACGCCTCACTGAGTTTACCCGCCCGATTTGTTTCCAATCCTTGTCTCAAGAACGATTCGTACATACAGATTCAAAATTTTGCCGGAAAGCGAACAAGGAACCCCGGGCGGGACGGCCACTTGCAAGCTCCTGCTGGTAAAATGCAGAGACTGCAGCCGGCAGTATGTTTGCACCGCGAATCCGAGAGCCGAGTGCAAGGCGCTCGTCGACCTCTTGGAGCAGAGCAACGAATATGCCCCGCGGCGCGAATCTGACAGGGTCCGGGCCCAGCGTATCCCGCCACAGCGTAAGCCACTTCCGTTAAACCGCCGCGGCCTGCCTGGCGACGCTACTTCGTGCAAACCGGGCCGGGTCGAGCGGCCAACGGCCGAATTCCCGCGCCGCCGCCACGAGGGCGTGGATATTTTCGGGCGGCGTATCGATTGGAAGGCCGCAACCGAGGCCCAGGATGTAACCTTTCGGGGAGTCCCAGGCCTTGGCCAGGCATTCCCCGGCGTTGGCCCGCACGTCCTCCGGTTTTCCCAGGTACATGACGGCCGCGGGCCGAATATTGCCCAGCAGCGCCACCCGATGGCCGACCTGAGCCTTGGCTTCAGCAAGATCGATGGCGTTGTCGAGGCTGAGTATCGCGACTCCGGTGTCGGCCATTTCGCTCCAGATTTTAGCCGTGTTGCCGCAGATATGGAGCGAAGGGGGCGCGCCGGTCGTTTCGGCAATGGCCGATACCACCTCCTTGAGATAAGGCAGGGCGAATTCGCGGAAATGCCGGGAGCTGATCATAGTCCCGGAGGAAGTTGGGTCGGCCAGGCCGATTCTGGCCCCGACGCGGAAGGCGGCCCTGCCGAAACGAATAATGGTATCTGTTGTCAACCGTAGCAATCGATGGGCGAACCCCGGGTTTTTGTGCAGGTCTCGCAGGAATTTGTCCGTACCTCTTATACCGGCAGCGGACGTGAATGGACCGGAAGTGGTCATGTTGATCGGCACCTGGTCCCCGACTTGCTTGAACACGATTGCCGCCGCTTCAAGGAACAGGGGAAGGCGGCCGTCCCGCTCCGGGTCAGGCACTTTCAGACGGTCAAGATCTGCCTCCTCGTTGACTGCATACTCGGCGATCCAGGGGCTGTTGTCGGGAAAGGCAAGGCGGCTCCCGATAGCTTCGGGAATACCGACCAAGCCAGGGCCGGTATTGATATTGTCGGCGCCGTATTTGCGCCAGGCCGCGAGCTGCCCTTCCGCCATCAGCCGCGCCGACCTGTTGTATTCACCTACGCTCGCGCCGATCACCCGGGCTGCATGGTCGCTGATCAAGAGATTGACCGGGATGCGGTCGTAAGGTTTACCGGTCACGGCGGCGATTACACGTTCCCTGGATGTCATGGTCTCTATGAATAATTCCGCTGTCATAATCGTTGCCTCCCATGGCGCCCCGCAACTCTGATATAGTTCCTCATACGGTGCCGATCCGGGCAGGGGACTGAGATACTCCATGTCCGGCGTTCCGGATCCAACCGCTTGGTTAATTCGAAAACCATTCTCAGGCATTCCTCGCGGCGAAGACCTTCTGCAGCTCTTTCCAGTATGGGTCCCCTGGATTTTCCCCGGCCAGGCTGGTGAGCGCAGCCTCATAGATATCCGTTTCGATAAAGGATGAAATATCCTGTTTGGAACTCACGAACTCACTGGCCTGCATGGTGTGCCAGAAGTACTTGACGCCCTCCCGGTTGGGGTCGGTGCTCTGGTCAAGAAACCCTTCGTAGTAGGCTTTGCGGATTATTTCCGGGTCGAGCTTCACGTATTTCGCAATGGCTTCGACGGTCTCTTTCCGGTTTTCCCTGGCAAACTTCTCCGCCAGAAGCAAAGCCCGCACGAACCTGACAAGAGTCTCCCGATGCCCCTTGATCTCTTCTTCCATCGCTACCAGGCGGCAACAGGGGTGGCCGGGAGACAGGGAACGGCTGCGGATGACGACGACGAGGCCGCTATTCTCGGCCGTGATGTCATGTGGGCCCCAGGTGACTCCAGCGTCAACCTGGCCCGATCTTACCGCCTCAGCCACGGCTGGCGGGCTCTTGAGTTCAAAGATCTGCAAATCGGTCTTCCAGTTGATTCCCTCCTTTTCAAGGGCGCCGCGCAGGACCGCGTCCCCGGTTGCCAAACGGATGGTGGCCACTTTCTTTCCTTTCAAGTCGGCCAGCGACTTGATCTTCGGTGCATTTTCCGCGGTGGTGATGATGGCAGCGTCCTCGCCCATAATCCCGGCTATGATCCTGAGGTCTGCACCCTGGGAGATGTGAACCAGGGGAGCCGTAGTGCCAAAAGCGCCGACGTCGAGCTTTCCCGCGCGCAGAGCGCCGAGCCCGTCCGCGGAGTTGATGAATTCGATGAGTTCGGCATCGATACCCTCTTTTTCAAAGATGCCAAATTCCTTGGCCACGAAGAACTTGGCATGTCCCGTAACCGGCAGATACCCTACCCGCACATGATCCAAGGCATAAACCGCCTGGTTCCCGGCCGCCAGATGGATCAAAAGAACCGTAACCACCACTCCAAATACTCTCACTAACGCTCTAAACATTCTCGCCTCCTGGAGCTTCGCCTGATTTCCGAATCTATCCGATAAGCTGGATCACTAAACTTTTACCTTCGCACTATGCCGGCCTGGGATGAGGAATCGTCGTCCGTTCCTTTTCACTCTCCAGGCACTCGAGACAGCCTCTCAACGCGTGGATGCCACTCGTGTGAAAACAGAAAACCGGGACCTTCCTTAATTTGGCCACTTTGACCGCCTTGATCTTCAAGCTGTGCGCCACCCTATTGGTGAAGATCACCACGGCGTCCGCGTTCCTCATCCTGAACGCCACTTGAGTTCCCGGTTCGTTAA
The DNA here is from genome assembly GCA_963826655.1 of uncultured delta proteobacterium. Classification (GTDB taxonomy): domain Bacteria; phylum Desulfobacterota; class Syntrophobacteria; order Syntrophobacterales; family Syntrophobacteraceae; genus SbD1. The sequence goes on along the minus strand of CAWGZP010000220.1, from coordinate 2,513 downwards.
AGAGCATGACGGCGACGCCGAATCTCTCCGCCTCGGCCTTGTAATGGGATTCAAGCCGGGTCAACCCTCCAAACAGCGCGATAGACTTCATCGTGCTACACGCCCCTTCTCACCAAGGTTCGGTCCAAAACTCATGTCAGGATCATCAAGTTGTCCGGCAGGCCGGCGAACTTCGTCGACCCATTATGTTCATCACGTCTATCGACATGCTAGATTAAACGGCGAGCACACTCACTTTGTCAAGTTATTTTTTTGTTTGTTCATTAAACCTTTACAGGGAGCCGGATTAGACCATACTTTCCGGCCGGGCTCACGATTTGCTCTCACTCGAGCGAGACCACGCCACTCGGACGCAGAGCCCGGTGGGGCCTGCCCTTGCGGGGAAATCAAAGATTTTTCTCTTGACACCCGGTTCGTGAAGCTATAGACAGTAAAGCATCTTGTTCACTATATCCATCGAAAAACTTGCACGAGATTTCCGGATGGTCTGAAAGAGTGGTCGGCTGTCCAAATTGGATAGCTTGGCGGAAAAAGCCGATTGAGGATGGGAACGATAATCAATTCAATCAAGAGGTAGGTGATGAAGCAGAAGTCGCGCAAAGAAAAGTCTTGGCTTGTGACCCTGGCCGGCCTTGCCGCTGTCACATTTCTGATCCCATGGTCCGCGTGGGCCGCCGATTCCGTCAAGCCCCTCACCAAGGTCCGATGGGCTTACATCGGAGCCACCTGTGAAGCGGCGGTATTTGCAGCCAGGGAGAAAGGGTTCTGGGAGGCTGAAGGGCTTGACGTCGAACTGGTAAAGGGCGATTGGAACTTCATCAAAGAGTCGTTCGCCTTCAACAAAATCGACGGCGCCCAGGGCATGGCCCTCACCTGGCTCAAAGCAGCCGAGCAGGGCGTCGACCTGAAGGTAGTGGCCGGCGTACACACCGGTTGCATCCACGTCATCGCCGGCAACAACACTGCCATTAAGACCGTCGACGACTTGAAAGGCAAGCGCATCGGGGTGCCCGCAATTGGCAGCACACCCTTCATGTTTCTGAACAGGGTGCTCGGCGCCAAGGGTTGGGACCTGAAGAAGGATGTGGACTGGCGCGCTTTCCCTCCCTCTGAGCTCGAACTCATGCTCGACAAGGGCGAGGTGGACGCGGTGGTCGTTTCCGACCCCCATGGGACAATGATCCTCGCCGACGGCAAGGGGCGGAGCATCCTGAGCACCGCCTCCAGTCCGCCGTACAAGGACGAGTACTGCTGCCTGGTTTTCTTGACCGGAAAGTTCTACCGCGAATCCCCTGAAGCCGCTGCCGCCGTCTCCCGCGGACTTCTCAAAGCCGCTAAATGGGTGGCGGCCGACCCGCAGCCGCTGCTGCCCTGGCGGTGGAAAGAAATATGTCGGCGGCACGGTGGAACTCAACGCCAAGAGCTTAAGCTCTCTCAATTTCATTCCGTCCGTGTCGGGCGGCCGCAAAGCGATAGTCCTGGCGGGCACTGAAATGAAAGCTTCGCAAATGCTCGATTCCACAACCGACATCGAGCAGTTTGCCGACCGCATTTTTGGACCGGTAAGAGGCCTGACCGATGAGTGGATCGATTCCGTCAAGGTGGAGAAAGTTTCTCAATGACGACGGTATCGCTTGACTCTGCCACCCCGGGAATCCCTTGCCGCCGAAGGTCCCGCGCGGGGTCGATATTTCGACCTCGCAGCCCAAACGGCCTTAACACTGCTGCCGGCGGCGGTTTTGCTGCTGGCCCTGGCCCTCCATGCCGGCCTCCCGGCACGGCAACATCACCCGTATCGGGATACTCTGGGCTTGTCCTGAAGGTGTCGCTCGCCATTGCCCTGGCCGCGGCGGTCCTTCAGTTCTTTTGCCCGCATGGCGGCGGCGCTACCGCACCATGTCCCCCCTGATCTCGGCAGCCGTGTTACATGTGGCTGCCTTCGACCTGATAACGCTTAAATTCGCTCTCCTCCCCCTGCCCTATTTTCCCGGACCCGACCTCATCCTGAAGAGCCTGTGGGCGGACCGGGTACTTCTGGCCGAATGTGTCTATCACTCAATGATCCTTTTGTTGACCGGGTATTTTGTCGGCGTTGCCGCCGGCCTCAGTGACCGGGATTCTCATTGGCTGGTACGCTGCCTGCCGGTATTGGATAATGCCCGTGCTGAAAACCATCGGTCCGGTTCCGGCCACCGTCTGGATTCCTCTTTCCCTTGTGCTTTTCCCCACCACGTGGCTATCGGGGGTCTTTCTCATCGCCCTCGCTGTGTGGTTCCCGGTGACGATCATGACGAGCACGGGCATCTCCAATGTGCGAATAGCCCATCTGGAGGTGGCCAGGACCATGGGCGCCGGCCGGCGCTACCTGGTCTTTCACGTGGCCTTGCCCTCGGCCATGCCCGATATCTTCATCGGGCTATTCATAGGCCTTTGTGCAGCTTTCCTCACCCTGGTGGTAGCGGAGATGATGGGAGTCAAGGCCGGGCTCGGCTGGTATGTCAGTTGGGCTCAAA
>CAWGZP010000219.1:0-10582 GCA_963826655.1 uncultured delta proteobacterium | reverse complement strand
TCCATTGATGGTCTGGCTCTTTCCGGAGGTGCCTCCGGACCACCCGGCAACCGGCGCGATGATCCTCAATTTTTCCGCCAACCTCATGGGTCTGGGCAATGCAGCCACGCCCTTCGGCATCCGTGCCATGCAGGAACTCGAGAAGCTAAACCCCTGCCCCGGCACAGCCACAAACGCGATGGTTCTTTTTGTGGCGATCAACACTGCCGGTATAACCCTACTCCCTACTTCGGTTATCGCGCTTCGGGCGGCGGCAGGGTCGGCAAATCCGGCAGGCATCCTCCCCACGACCCTTTTTGCAAGCTTCTGCGCCACCCTTTTCGCACTGTTTGCCACCAGAGCGTACCAGAGGTTTTTCCCTTTTCCGGACGGAACAGGCCAACACGCGGGAATCGAAAACCATGTAAGTAGAAACCGGGAAGAAGTCGATTCCGAGCATTCCAGTGAAGCGCCCGGGCCCTACCCGCTATGGCTCAGCTGCCTGGCTTTGGGAGTTTTTATCGCGATTGTTCCACTCACAGTCGTCTACGGCAGGGTCGTCTCGCCCTGGGTCATCCCGAGCATCACTGTGGCTTTCCTTGCTTTCGGGGTTGCAAAAGGGGTGCGGATATACGAAGTCTTCGTCGAGGGGGCAAAGGAAGGTTTTCAGGTTGCAGTGAAGATCATCCCTTATCTTGTTGCTATCCTGGTGTCCATCGGCATGTTGAGAGCAAGCGGCGCAGTCGATGCCGCCGTCAAAATGTTGGGCGCCTGGACTGCGGCGGCAGGGCTTCCGCCCGAGGGCCTTCTAATGGCTATAATGCGGCCCCTTTCGGGTTCCGGTGCATACGGAGTTGTCGCATCCATAATCAAAAACCCCGCTATCGGTCCCGACAGCTACACCGGCTATCTTGTTTCCACACTCCAGGGTTCGAGCGAGACCACTTTTTACGTCTTAGCCGTCTATTTTGGCGCTGTACAGGTCAGGCGGATACGCCACGCTCTTGTTGCGGGTCTTACGGCTGAACTCGTTGCAGTGATAGCGGCTGTTGCCATTTGCCGGTATTTGTACGGATGAAACGATGAGGGACACCGGGGCGGGGATGATGCGCTTTTGCTTCATATAACCGTTCACAGGCTTCGCGGAAGTTTACCGGATGCCGCTGCGGGTTGACACATACGTGCCGGGCGCCACCAGGACCGACCGTGCGGCGCTGGTCGCTGGCTTCGAGAAGTTGGAAAGGAATCGCCGGGATGGATTCAGCCATCCGCTCCACTCCGCTGCGTTAGGGCTGTCGGGTGCAATGAAGTCTCCAGCTTCTTTTATATCCCTGAGTGCAGGCCGCGCCCGCTCAAGATGCATGCTTGCCCCATCTTTTCAGTTCTGCAAGCGCCTCTTCATGGCTTACGACATCTCCTCTGTCTGCGGCAGCGATGCCTTCCTCTATTGCCCTTAGCGGGCAAGCACTTAGACCCGCTGACAAAAAGCGAGCATCGTTAAGGGGAACCAGCCGGCTTACTGGCAGCCAAATTATAAGCACAAGAAACTTGTCGCGGGAGGCTGAATTCAGACGCCCAAACAATCTAGGAGGCAGGTATGTTTACTGCCCCATCATTTACACGTCGGGCAGCCCGGTGCGGTTTCGACGACTCTGGCGACAAGAGGCCACTTTCTTGATCCTCATGCGCTGCCTGTTGCTCTACCTTCTTGCGAAGTTCGTCTGTGCAGTGAGAGATGAATTCTTCCCAGTGCGAGAGCGCTTTAAGCTCGTAGAAGCGTTCTTCCGCGACGTTGTAAACAACAGCTTTTTTTTGCCGTTTCAGTAGCCTGAAGACATTGAGGATCGTTCCCTTGCTTTTCCCGTCCCACACCATGAGGCCAACCGTAGCCTCATCGGCCATTGTGCGATCTTTCGTGGCGTAAAAATCAAAAGTCTTGCCGCGCGCAGCCGATGATACTTTTCGCTGTTTCCAATTTCCTGCGTTGTTCCGGCAAAGGTCCCCAGAGCAAAAAACCTCCACGTTCAGGTAGTTTTTGCTGGTCAGATATTGCTGGATGGCTTTGTCGGCTCCGTTTGCATCTCCAATGATGACAGGTAATCCCTTTTCAATGATCCGATCCAGCCGCATCCGGATCGGTTCACTTACACGGGAAACCCTCCGTGAACCGCCTATGAACACCTTTGTCATCGGTTACTCCTTGTCCGTGTTATCGTCAAAACGAAAACGTCGGAGGCCTTGCCCTGGTCATAGAGTAGAGTCGCGATTGAGTTCATCGTTGCCCCCGACCGGTAAAGGTCATCGAAAAGCAATATTTTTCTGCCGCTTGTGGCAGAAGCATCGACATCATGAAGGCCCTCCAGGAGTCGCAACCGGTCATCGAGATCATAGACATTTTTGAGTTGTTGCGAATCTCAAGTCTTCCTCACACAATCCACCAGGGGGATATTTAACCGCTGGCTCAGGGCATTACCAAGAACGTACACGGGTTGGAGCGGCCTTGGGTTTGACGGAGGGAAAGGAATTATCATTTCCACACCTGGTTTCCACTCCTTTAAAAACGCGGCGGCGGTATCGGCAATCTCGGAGACAACAGTATCATCAGACCTGTACTTGAGTCTGTAGAAAAGTTCCCCAAGCTCAGATCTCGTGGTGTCATACTGCATGTGGCCATATTCATTGTAACCTATTGGTATGCTTGATAGAGTATGAACATTGAGAGCAAACCCTTCGCGCCATTTGCCCAGAACTCGCCTTGGCTGATAGTTGGTCATTATGTCCTTCCGTTACGTTAATCACGTTCGAAACTCACAAAGGTCCCGTTATGGCCGATCTTACGGAGCACCCTCTTCTTGACGGCGACCACTCGTCCCAAAGAGCGGGCCGCTTCGTCGACCGGCTGAATCGAGTGATTAGGTCTTGAGGCGCTATTTTCCGACAGTCCTCATTCGCAGAGCGGCGATGCCTCCAGGTAATCTCGAAGTTTCTGCACGGTTTTCGGACCCACTCCACGAATTTCGGTCAAATCATCGACTTGCTCCCATTTTTTTTCGCGCCGCCCGTCCACAATGGCGTCTGCGATAACCGATCTCATGTGCGGGATAAGGAGAAGCTCGTCACGGGAGGCTGAATTCAGATCGAGTTTCAGTCCACAGGTGAGAAGGACTGCCCCCGGCATGTGGCCCAATCGAATTGTTGTCCCAGTTCCGTGACCGAGAACTTCCATGGATTGTCCTGATATGAGCTTTTGGGACGCAGTAACCACTGGCATTTCCGTGCGGCCTGCCAGGGATGCGGCGAAGCCTGCGGTGGCTGTGGTGATGTCGAGTATATAGATTCCGGGCCTCGCGACCTCCCCTTTGACCTCGACCACGACCGCGGAAGATCCCTCCGGCGCAGGCAGGGGCACGCTCCCGCGCGAGCGTGCCAGAGATAAAAAGAGCAACACGAGAGAGACGATCAGGATCGCGGCGCGGGTTCTCGTGTGATCTTTTTCCATTGGCGGGGTCGCTCTCTGTTCTCTTTTTTTGCAAAATGGACTAAATTGCCGCACGTATCCAGCCTTGAGAAAACGCTGAAAGGCCGTCGGGTTGCTTTTTCGAAAGATGCTCCATTCGATAGATTCTATAGTGAGCGGATTAAATTCGCAAAGTGCTTTTGCTGCTTGCGACTTCTTCCGCTACTATCGTTACGCGACAAGATTATCAAACAGACCTGTCATCTTGGAATTTGAAAACGATGCTCTTCATTAGATTGCTGATTTTGATCTGGCTCACAAATTTTGCCCCGCCTTTCCTGGCTCATATGCTTGAGTCCAAAGGTGGCCGCCCCGTTGACGGCGGTTGCCTTTTTTTCGACGGTAGGCCATTGTTCGGAAAGAATAAAACCATCAGGGGCGTTCTGGCCGGTATAATCTGCGGGGGAGCAATAAGCGTGGTTTTGGGTTTCCCCCTCTGGCTCGGCCTGAGTGTCGCGTGTTTGAGCATGTCCGGAGACCTCCTTTCAAGTTTTTTCAAAAGGCGCCTCTCATTTTCCAGCGGTGAGACGGTGCCGGTAATCGATCAGCTTCCGGAGGGCCTTCTGCCTTTTGCGTTAATAGGCCCTTACTATTCGCTTTCGGTCGGATACGTTTTGCCGTTTGCCATCGTATTTGGGCTGGGCGCCTATTATGGATCGGTTTTTCTCAACCAGGTGCTTTTGAAAAAACCGTCACAGTCCTATCCGCGGCGCATCCGGGCCTTGACCCGGTTTCGTGAACTGGTTTCATGCAGGATAACGCCCGAACCCTTTCCTTACATCCTCAATTTTGAAGATGCGGTTTATTATCACCTGGTTATGAAGTCCGCATTCAAAGCTATGCACATCTACGAGCGCGGTAAGCGAAATGCTTTGGTTATCGAAAAGCGGGAGATCTCCTTCTACTTTCCCGATCTGCCGCCTGCCTTTGACGGCTATAAGATCTTGTTTCTAACCGATCTCCACCTCGACTGTCTCGACGGGTTGACGGAAAAAATCGTCGAAATAGTTCGCCAGACATCCTCCGACCTGTGCATTCTTGGAGGCGACTTCAGGATGCGGACTTACGGTTCGTTTACTGCCGCGCTTGACGAGATGGGCCGCCTTTTGCCCGAGATTCGCGCAAAGGACGGCATCCTGGGGGTGCTCGGAAATCACGACTGTCTTGAAATGGTTGAGTCATTCAAGGATCGTGGGGTTAGCCTCCTTATAAACGACTCCCGTGCAGTTGAACGGGATGGGGAGCGAATATGGATAGTGGGCGTCGACGACTGCCACTATTTTAAGGCCCATGATTTGAAAAGCGCTTTTACCGGATTGCCGCTCCAGACCTTCTCTATCCTGGTTTCTCACTCTAATGAAGTTTACAGGGAAGCCGTCGAGTACCGGCCCGATCTTCTTATCAGCGGACACACCCATGCCGGTCAGATACTGCTCCCCGGAATCGGACCCGTCTTCACTCACAGTAAAGCCCCAAGGCGGTTTTGCCATGGGAGATGGGAATATGAAGGGATGCCGGGCTATACGAGCGCCGGGGCCGGTGTTTCAGGCGTGCCCGTAAGGTTTAATTGCACTGGAGAGATCACCCTTATTACTCTCCGGAAAGGCCGGGCGTAGCCCGCCCCTGTAAATTTTTCCCGGTGGGGTCTTTTGCGTCCTTGCTTTGCTCCACGCTTCCACTAAACGTTAAACCTGAAATTAACTATGTCCCCGTTCTTTACGGGATAAGTCTTTCCCTCCAGCCTGACTTTTCCTTGCTTTCGCGCCGTTGCGTAATCACCCGCATTTTTCAGGTCCTCATAGGCTACGACTTCGGCCCGGATGAACCCCCTTTGTATGTCTGAGTGGATGGCGCCGGCGGCCTCCATCGCAGGGGTGTCCCTCAAGATCGTCCAACCCTTGACCTCGTCCTCGCCTACTGTAAGGAACGTGATCTGGTCGAGAAGGGCGAACGAACTTTCTATCACCCTGTCCAGGGCCGATTCGGTTATCCCGAAATCCCGCATGAATGATTGGGCCTCCTCGCTCGACAGTTGGGCAAGCTCCATCTCGAGCTTTCCGCGGACTATGATCGCCTCGGCCGACCTGAGCTGAAGAGACGCCATGGCGTCGTCTTCATCGGTATTGTTCACGACCACCAGCAGAGGCTTTGCCGAAAGAAACGTGTAGCCCCTCAACTCCGGCGCGTTGGCAAGTTCGGGGCGTGTGCGCAATGGCTGCTCGGCATTGAGAACTTCCGCGCACATTTCAAGGAGTTCCTTTTCTGCCCCGGCCGGTTTTCTGCCGCGCTTGAGTTCGGCGTCCAGTTTTTCGAGCCGCTTTTCAATCGATGCCAGGTCTGCAATGAGGAATTCGTCTTCCAGTTCCCGGTAGTCCCGGGCGCAATCGGGGGGGCCAAGCACCGGGTCGGAGAAATTACGCACCACCATGATGAATGCGTCCATGGGCCTCATGTGGGCCAGGAGCAGGGACATATACTCACGCTTGTCGTCCGCCATGCCGGGAATACCCTGCAGGTCCATGTAGGTAATCTGCGCGTAGGTGGTTTTCTTCGGAAGATAGAGTGTGCTTAGCCAGTCCACCCTCGGGTCCGGCACCGGCACGACCCCGAGCGCCGGTACGACCTGCCCCCCCGCCGGGACCGATTCGCCGCTCCTCCGGGTAAGGGCATTGAATACGGTGGTCTTGCCGGCCCTGCCTAATCCTGTTATTCCAAGTTTCATTTTGTCCCCTCGTCTGTTAGCCTCAAACCAAAAGCCGAATGTATGCGCTCGAAGATCTTTTGAAAAGGGCAATTATCATCCGGCATGAATATTTCAATCCGGTTATTCGTGTCCCTTTCAGGACATCCCGAAACCACGAAAAGCTCCGTCCTTGCCAAAGTCCAGCCCTTGTGTGGGCATTCTTTCCGAATTCGGCCGCGGCACTGGCCGTCCTTTGCCGGTTGCCGGTCCCTTACCTGAAAATTCCGTTTGAACTTGGAATCGATCTAATCTGTAGTATTCTTACCGGCTGTTAGGCCAGATGACACCTCGCGTCGAAAATGCGGCCCTGAAAATAAAGAAAGAAGCGGATGCAATTCTGGAAGACCCGCCAGCAGATCGGGCTGGCAGCGCTGATAGTCGGTGGGGGGATACTGCTCTCACGGTTTATGGGGCTTTTTCGCGACAAGCTGATATCGCTCCTCTTCGGGGCATCCCAGGAATCGGACCTCTACTTCGCTGCTTTCGTAATCCCGGATTTTATGAATTATATGCTTGCCGGTGGTTATTTTTCGATCACCCTCATCCCCTTTCTTACCAAATACTTCAAGGAAAACGAGCAAGACGGGTGGCGCTTCTTTTCAAGTGTTCTCTTCTGGGTGGGAGTTTCGGTTTGCGCACTTACGTTGCCGGCGCTCCTCTTTGCACCGAAACTGGTGCGTCTGACAGCCCCGGGGCTGAGTGCGGAAGCCCTTTCACGGCTCGCCTTTTTCCTGCGGATCATTTTGCCCGCCCAGATATTTTTCCTCTGCGGCTCGTGCTTCAGCGCCATCCTTTTCATGCGCAGGCAGTTCTTCATCCCGGCCCTGGTGTCGATCGTCTATAACCTCTTCATCATAGCCGGAGGCGTACTGCTCCGGGCGAGAGGCATGGAAGGCTTTTGCTGGGGCGTCCTCGCCGGGGCCTTTGTGGGCAACTTTTTGCTCCCCCTGCTTGCGGTAAGGTCCGGAGGAGGTTTGGACATCAAATGGTCGGTTTATCATCCCGGACTCAAGAAATATTTTCTCCTGGCGCTGCCGCTCATGATAGGCCAGTCAATTACGGTTGTCGACGAGCAGTTCGTCCGGGTATTCGGTTCTATCGCCGGAGTCGGGGCGATCAGTTGGCTGAGCTATGCGCGCAGAATCATGATGGTCCCGGTGAGCGTGGTGGCACAGGCCGCCGGGGTGGCTTCCTATCCGTTTATGGCCGAGCTGTTTGCAAAAAATGAGATCTCCAGGTTCTTCAAAACCATCAACTCCGCTCTGCAAAATGTATTGACCCTCCTGGTTCCACTTTCCGTGTGGATGGTTTTGGTCGCCCAACCAACGATACGGTTAATTTTCCAGCAGGGGCGGTTCGGCGCCACCGACACCGCGAATACCGCCCGGCTGTTGCAGGTGCTGCTTATCTGCGTCTCGTGCTGGGGATACCAGCAGGTGTTGACCCGCGCCTTCTACGCCAGGCTCGATACCTTGACCCCTGCCGTGCTTGGGACCTGCATAACGATACTCATGATCCCGGTCTACTACCTGCTCACGGTTCGCATCGGCGTCCTGGGGGTGGCCTGCGCAAGCACCGCTTCCCTTCTCTTCTATAGCGCCGCTATGACCTCCTGGTGGAAGGCCAAATCAGGCGCCGCGATTTTTTCCGGGCTTCTGTCCGGGACAGGCAAAGTCCTGATCCTGTCCGTGATCTCTCTCCTGCCGGCTTGGGCAGCCGGGAAAACAAATCCGTTCGACCCCCGGTTTTCTCCTTGCCTGGCGGCCTTCTCCGAAATTATCCTGAGCGGACTGGGCTTCGGGATCGCATTTGCATTCCTCTCGGGTTACTTCATACCGGATCTGGCAAAGCCCTTTCTTGACCGCCTTGGCCCTGTTGGAAGATGGCTTCTCAGGTATGAGGCCGCCGCTGATGAATAGCGGAGGGGTACATGGAACACTCGTTTCCCCCCTTTGTCTTCATCAACGGTTCGATCACGTGAGTAAATATTCCGGCAGCAATAAGGGCTCCGCAAACCGGCCCGAGAACATAATCTTCAATGGTCGACCATATTGCGCATCAGCAGCAGGAGCCGCTGCCGCATGGGGCTGGTGTGGGGCCCTTGGCCGCCGGGGCGCAATCGAACGGGCCTAAGTGAACGGAGCAATCGCCGACTATCTTGAAATGCTTACCGAAACGAGTTTCGCCGGCCATGGCGGCAGTATTGCCGCAGACCAGCATCGGCTTTCCTGTAATAAAAGTGTGATGGTCATCGAGCGGGAACCGGTGGGGGTGGTCGGGGATAGTGCCGAGGTAATATGCCACCTGGCCATAGTCTTCACAGATGTCTTCGAGGCATGCGAGCTTGAAGGCCCGGATTTTTATGGAATAAAAGTCGATCATGCCGATTTTTGCCTCAATTCGCGGATTATCAATCAGGATTGGACTCTTTGATACCACCCGGTAATCGAGACAGCCAACATTGCGCAGGCAGCGGCGGAAATCCTCGATGTACATCGCTCCGCCAAGGCATTCGCACAATAGCACGGGATCGTTACGCAGTCCCTGCGGAATGCGCCGGCCGGCAAATACATCTGAGAAATAGAGTTCGCCGCCCGGTTTGAGCACTCTGAAAATTTCAGAAAACACCCTTTCCTTCCGGGGTGAAAGGTTGATGACACAATTGGAGATGACGACATCGACGGAACTGTCGGCAATTCCGATAGAGGCCAGGTCTTCGATATAGCCGGTGCGGAAATCCACATTGCTTTTATCAAATCCAAACCGCTTGGCCTGGGATACCTGGTGACGTTTCGCAACTTCGAGCTGCTCCCGGGTCATATCCACCCCGATCACGAAACCGTCAGGCCCGACGAGTTTGGACACGAGATACGTATCTCGACCGGTTCCGCAGCCGAGGTCAAGAACGGTGCATCCCTCCAGGGCCGGTGGAATGGGAGAGCCGCAGCCGTAAAACTTCTCCAGAATCTCATCATTTATCATAGTGAGAATTTCCTGGTGACTCCGGGGGTAAGACTCGGTGCATTTACAGGCGCCAGCCTTTAAATCCTGTATTCCCCGCAATATTTTTCCGTAATACTCTTTAACCGCTTCAAGAGAAGATCCGGCCGTGTCCATTTTTCCCCCGTATATTATTGTTCCGAAATAGGATTGTTCAGTTCCAAACAGCAGCACCCCAGGTTTATGCCACGACCGGACGAGGTCAGTTCGACTTCGGGGGACAGGCGGTAACGCTTGCTCTTGCCCTCCCGCGAAAATACGACAAAACCTTCGTCGCGCAGGATCTTCAAGTGATGGGATAGAAGGGTTGGGTCAAGCTTTAGCGAGATATTTAACTCCCCAACATTTTTGGGGCCCCTGAGGAGTTGTGTTACAATCGCCCATCGTGTTGGATCGGCTATTGCCTTGAGTCGACGAGAACAAAATTCGCTTGTATAGATGCTTTCCAAAGCCATGTGGCCTCCCAACGGTTAAATATTTATTCAAGTGAAATTACATTCAAGTATATGGCGCCGTCAAGGAAAAACATATCCTGGGGAACAGGGGTTGGGCTGTAGGCGGTGGATGGCAAATTGGGGCGGTAGCGCCGTCTCCCATGGCGGCGTCCGTGGTTTTGGTTCGCACTTCTCTTCGACCAACATGGCTTGGATGTGATATGAGTGGTGCGATCGACATGCCGGAGGATAAATAATGAAAAGAAGTGAAGATCTCAGGGAACTTCCGAACAGGGATGGTCATAACTGTTTCGGGTGTGGGCCGACCAACGCTTACGGGCTTCGAATGAAGTTTTTTACGGATGAGAAGTCTCTTTTCTCATGGGTAACAATTCCCGGCCACCTGTGCGGATGGGATAAGCTGGCCCACGGTGGCGTTCTTTCTACGATACTGGATGAAATCATGGGCTGGACGGCTATTCACTTCTCGAAGAAATTCGCCCTTACCAATGCAATGTCGGTCAAGTTCCTTAAACCTGTCTATATTGGCGAGGAGATTCGGGCGGAAAGCAGGGTAGTCGAAGTCAATGGAGAACGACACGCCTCGGTAGAGGGCCACATTTACAAAGGAGAAAATACGCTCTGCGCGGAGTCGGCGGGGACATTCAGGCTTTTCAACGCCGAGGCGATAGCAAGGTTGGGTATCATGGAGGAGGAGTCCATAAAGCGGTTCAATTTTTTGATCGAACCGTAACGCGAAAAATGCGGTAGGGCTCGCACCTCTCAAAGACGACAAAGGTCAAGTCATCTTCCATCCACATCTCTGCCACACCAGCTTACCTTCAGGCCATACCCCAGATGCAACCGCGGATGTCGTGGGTCTTATCTCCCGGGAGAACCGGAGGAATC
>CAWGZP010000218.1:0-10171 GCA_963826655.1 uncultured delta proteobacterium | reverse complement strand
GAAAACCGCAGGCGGTTTGATGAAGCTGGAATTTTCGTTTTGAACCTCATGAGTTCGCCAGGCGCGGGAAAAACCTCGCTACTGGAAAAGACCATCGAGGCACTCACCGGGCGGATCGGGATCGCGGTCATCGAAGGCGACCTCCAGTCTTCATACGACGCCGAACGTATACAGAAAAAAGGCGTTCAGGCCGTGCAAATCAACACCGATGGGGGCTGTCACCTCGACGGTAATATGATTCAGATCGCGCTTGAATCCCTCGATCTGTCCAAAGTCGATCTGCTCATAATCGAAAACGTCGGAAACCTGGTGTGCCCGGCTGAATTCAACCTGGGCGAGCATGAGAAGATCATGATACTGAGCGTTGCCGAAGGGGATGACAAGCCGATCAAATATCCGCTGATGTTCCAGATTTGTTCGGTCATCCTGGTGAACAAAATCGACCTGCTGCCATACACGAATTGCGACATGGGCAAGATCAGGGAAAGGGTGAGGCAGTTGAACGCCAGGGGTAATATTTTCGAGATTTCATGCAGGACCGGAGAAGGTTTCGCTCCCTGGCTTTCGTGGGTCGAGGAGAGGGTGGACGAACACCGCAAGCTCCGGGCGGGCAAACACTTATAGTGAACTCCTCAGCCGAAGAGAGACGCCTTCTTAAACTTCGGGCGACGCCATGCGGGGAAACGGGTCGCCGTGTCCAGGTGAAGGTTCGGGGAATCGTCCAGGGCGTCGGTTTTCGGCCTTTTATCTACCAATTGGCCAGGCGCTTTCGATTGAACGGCTGGGTTAGAAACCAGTCAGATGGTGTGGAAATCGAGGTGGCCGGTCCTGCTGAGCCGGTTGGGGATTTTGTCAGCTCAATTTCGAGCGAGCCACCTCCCCTGGCCAGAATCGTCAATGTTGAAACGACCGATCTGCCATACCTGCATCTCGAAGGTTTCAAGATAATAGGAAGCCGGGTGCTTCAGTCGCGCTCGACCCTTATTTCGCCTGACGCCTGTACTTGCCCGGACTGTCTGCGGGAGCTTCTCGACCCGCGGGATCGAAGGTTTCGCTATCCTTTCATCAACTGCACCAACTGCGGTCCTCGCTACACCATAATCAAGGACATACCGTACGACCGGGAGAAGACCACGATGGCGCATTTCAAAATGTGCCCGGAGTGCCGCCGGGAGTATGACGATCCCCTTGACCGGCGTTTCCATGCGCAGCCAAATGCATGCTGGGAATGCGGCCCGCAGGTATGGCTCGAAGATGCCCGGGGAAAAAGGATCGCCGCCCGAGACGAGGCCATTGTGAAAACAGTGGAGCTGCTCGATCAGGGATTTATTGTATCGATCAAGGGACTCGGCGGGTTTCATCTTGCAGCGAAGGCAACCGGCGAAGCGGCGGTGAGCCGGTTGAGAAGCCGCAAAATACGCGAGGAAAAGCCTTTCGCCGTGATGTTTGCCGAACTCGGGGACATAAGGCGTTACGCCGTCGTGAGCAGCGACGAAGAAAAGCTGCTGAAAAGCCCCGCCAGGCCCATCGTGCTGCTGGCGAGGCGCACGGACGGCACGGAGTCTGAGATGGCGCAAAGCGTCGCGCCTGGAAACAGGTACCTCGGTTGCTTTCTTCCCTATGCGCCTGTGCATTTTCTCCTCTTCGAAAACGCCCCCTACCGGGAACTGGTGATGACCAGCGGGAACCAAAGCGATGAACCCATCGTAACGGATAATGCGGACGCCCGGTCGCACCTTAAAGGAATTGCCGATTACTTTCTTTTTCATGACCGTGAGATTTACCTGCGATGCGATGATTCCGTGAGCAGGGTCCTGGGTAGCGTTATCCGGCCTATGCGGCGGGCAAGAGGATACGCGCCACAGCCGATTTTCCTGCGCGATTCGGTCCCCCCGGTCCTTGGCACCGGGGCAGAGCTAAAGAACACCATTTGCCTTACGCGGGGAAGCGAAGCCTTTGTCAGCCAGCATATCGGGGACCTTGAAAACCTCGAGACGCTGCGTTCGTTTGAGCATTCAATCGCTCACCTGGAGCGCATCCTGGAGATAGAGCCCCAACTTATCGTTCACGACCTCCATCCCGATTACCTGAATACCCAGTGGGCGCTGAGGCGGGGAGATCTTCCCAGTATGGCGGTCCAACACCATCATGCCCATATCGCGGCGGTAATGGCGGAGCGCAGGCTCGATGGGGCCGTGGTGGGTCTTGCGCTCGACGGGACGGGTTTCGGCACGGACGGGACGATCTGGGGCGGGGAAATCCTTCGCGTTGACGATCTTGGTTTCGAGCGGCTCGGCCATTTGCGGCAGGTCCCTCTGCCCGGGGGCGCCAAGGCTATAAAGGAGCCATGGCGCACGGCTCTCGGCTATCTTTGGTCTATCGACCCGGAGAATGTCGAGCGCCGATATGCCGATATCCTGTCCGCCTGGCCGGAGCAGGATATAAAGATAATTTTGCAAATGCTTGCGCGGCGATTGAATTGTCCGGTTACTTCCTCGTGCGGCAGGCTTTTCGACGCAGCCGCCGCTCTTTGCGGGATACGCCGGTCTGTGAGTTACGAAGGGCAGGCGGCAATCGAACTCGAACAGTCGATCGAGCCCGATGACGGTCATTACGACGGAGGACTGGAAAGTGGTGCGGATTCCATTCTGATTGACCAGTTCCCGATAATAGAGGCATTGATCGAAGACGTGCGCCGAGGGGTCTCCGCAGGAAAAATTGCCGCCCGTTTTCACAACGGCGTAATTCGAATTCTTAGCCGGGCGGCAGTGATTGCGGCCGAAAAAACAGGTCTCAACCGTATCGCACTAAGCGGTGGAGTGTTTCAGAACGCCTATCTTTCGGAGCGGTTGGAAAGAGACCTCCAGGGGCAGGGGCTGGAGGTTTACGGACATATCGAGCTTCCCGCCAACGACGCGTGTATTTCACTTGGCCAGGCGTGGATCGGCGCGCGGAAAATGATCCTCGGGCAAAAAACCGGGGTCTGATATGTTTGAAAAATTTTGTGCTTTACCCCTTTTCATATCTTTTCCCAGGGGATATGGAGTTGGGGATTTTTCAGGGAGCCGTTCCAAATGAAATACCTTGATGAATTCAGGGATCCTCAGCTTGCAAAAAGCCTCATCGAGGGACTTCAGCGCAGGTCTTTTTCGAAGCGCGAGATCCGGCTGATGGAAATTTGCGGCACGCACACGGTCGCCATTTTCAGGTCAGGCCTGAAACAGCTTCTGCCGCCCGAGATAAAGCTTATCAGCGGTCCAGGCTGCCCAGTGTGCGTGACGGCCAACGAAGACATCGACAGGGCGATATGGCTTGCTCAGCAGCCCGGGGTCATCATCACAACTTTCGGGGATTTGATGCGGGTGCCCGGATCGTCTTCATCTCTTCATATAGAGAGGAGCAAAGGGGCTGACGTACGGATGGTCTACGCCACCCTGGATGCGCTCCAGATCGCCCGCGACAACCCGGACCGCCAGGTCGTATTTATAGGCATCGGGTTTGAAACCACTGCGCCGACGATAGCCGCCGCGGTCCATCAGGCTTCGAAGCTGGGCGTGGATAACTTTTCGGTTCTTTCGGTTCACAAGCTGCTTCCACCCGTGATGCGGGCGCTGCTGGAGGCTAAAGAGGTCCAACTGGACGGGTTCCTGTGCCCCGGCCACGTCAGCATCGTAATTGGCGCAAGCGCGTACGTGGAGGTCGTAGAGAACTACAGGGTGCCCTGCGTAATTACGGGGTTCGAACCTTTGGACCTGCTCCAGGGGATTTCCCTTCTGATCGAACAGATAGAGGACGGGCGGGCCGAAGTCGTAAATCAGTATCGCCGGGTTGTCACTTGGGACGGAAATGCCGCGGCGAGAAAACTCATAGAGGAAATATTCGAACCTGTAGATTGCACGTGGCGCGGCATCGGGGTTATTGCGAAAAGCGGACTCGGTTTTCGCCCGGCGTGGAAGAAATTTGATGCTACCGACCGGTTTTCGATGCCCGTGATCGAGGTTAAAGAGCATCCGGGGTGCAAGTGCGGGGAGGTGCTTCGAGGAATTATTAGCCCACCGGAATGCGGCCTTTTCCGCAAAGTATGCACTCCGCAGAACCCGAAGGGACCTTGCATGGTGTCCGGCGAGGGCACGTGCGGCGCTTATTATAGATATCATCAGGAATGATCGGGAATCGGACCCGCAAAAACGATCCGGTCCGGATACTGCCAGGGGACAACGGAATGGAACCAGTACTCATTCAACTCGACCAGGGAAGCGGCGGGCGTGCTATGCACGAACTCATAGATAATCTCTTTATGAGCGCCTTCGATAACCCGCTCCTGGCCGAAAGAAACGACAGCGCCGTCTTTAGGGTCCCGGAAGGATTCTTGGCCATGACCACGGATTCCTACGTGGTCGACCCTATTTTTTTCCCTGGAGGCAATATCGGAAGCCTCTCGGTTCACGGTACGGTCAACGACCTCGCCATGCGTGGGGCTAAACCGCTCTATATTACGGCCGGCTTCATCCTCGAAGAGGGGTTCTCCTTCGCCGATCTGAAAAGGATCGTTATTTCGATGGCCGAGGCCGCCCGCGAGTCAGGCGTACAGGTAGTCGCCGGCGACACCAAGGTGGTGCCGAAAGGAAAGGCCGACAAGCTTTTCATCAACACGGCAGGGATCGGGATCGTTCCGCCCGGTATCGACCTTGGCGGCCAGAATGCCAGGCCGGGCGATCTGGTATTCATCAATGGCACGATTGGCGATCACGGCATGGCTGTACTTTGCAAACGCGAAGGCCTTGCATTCGAAAACGAAATCAAGAGCGATGCGGCTGCCCTCAACGGATTGGTAGAACTTATCCTGGGCGCCTTCGCAGGCATTCACGTCCTTCGCGACCCCACCAGGGGTGGAGTAGCTACGACCCTCAACGAGATAGCCGAACAATCATGCGTGGGCATACGGCTGTTCGAAGAGGCCCTTCCCATCAGGGAGGATGTCCAGGGCGCCTGTGAAGTGCTCGGACTCGATCCCCTTTATGTAGCCAATGAGGGAAAAGTCCTGGTGATTGTCCCTGCTAATGGCGCGGACGCCGTAATTTCGGCAATGAAGTCGCATCCTCTCGGGCGCGGATCGTGCCTCATAGGGGAAGTTGTTGCCGATGATCCGGGGAGGGTTTTTCTCAGGACTCAAATCGGGGGACACCGCCTCGTGGATATGCTGCGCGGCGAACAGCTCCCGCGTATCTGCTGACCGTTCCCTCTATCTGAAAGCCCGGTTCGGAACACCCGATGTTCATAAGAAGCAAAGTCATATCAGCCAGAAAAGGGGCCAAATGCCTTCTGTGCGGCGGCGGTCTCGATGGCGTTTCTACCTGTTTAAGGATTTGCCCGACCTGCATAAGAAGCCGGCCGGAGGAGAGCAGGGGCCGAATCGAAGAGATTCACGCGGAATCGAGGGAAATGTTCGGCCTGCCCGCCCGCCCTGCTGCGAGCCCCGACGGCATCGAATGCAAATTGTGTATTCAGCGGTGCAAACCTGGAAAGAACCAAAAGGGGTACTGCGCGGTAAGGAACGGTTCTAAGGCGAGTATGCGAACCGATGGCCGGAGCCGTGGCCTGATCTCGCTTTATTATGATCCCCTCCCGACTGACTGCGTGGCCGACTGGGTCTGCGCGGGAGGCACCGGGGCCGGTTATCCCCGCTTTGCCCACGATTGCGGTCCCGAGGTTGGATACTGCAACCTGGCCGTTTTCTTCGAAGCCTGCAACTTCAACTGCCTCTATTGCCAAAACTGGTCCTTAAAAAAAGCCCATCTTTCGCCCAGATGGTCGAAGGTTGAGACCTTGAGAAGGGCAGTAAAGGAAAATACGAGCTGCATATGCTTTTTTGGCGGCGATCCCGGTCCCCAACTCCCATACGCGCTTCACGTAAGCCATGAGCTGCTGAAGAAAAACCCGGAAAGAATTCTGCGAATCTGCTGGGAAACGAACGGCTCTTCGCGTCCTTCGGGGTTAAAGGCGATGACAAAGCTCTCCGTGCGATCCGGCGGATGTGTAAAGATCGATCTGAAAGCCTGGGACCCCGGAATGCACCGTGCGCTTTGCGGTTTTGACAACTCGAAAATACTGGACAATTTCGCAAGGGCCGCCGAGTGGTCCTCGGAGCGCACTTCTCCGCCCGCCCTGGTAGCCAGTACGCCTCTTATCCCCGGGTATGTCGATGAATACGAGGTCTACGGGTTGGCCTCTTTTATCGCCCGTATAAATCCCGATATACCTTATGTTCTACTCGCCTACGCTCCGCAATTCCTGATGGACGACTCGCCGACCACCTCCGCCGCCCAGGCCCGGGCCTGCCTGGACGCCGCAAAACAGGCCGGCCTCACACGCATTCGCCTCGGTAACGAGCACTTGATTTGTTGAGCGCTACCTCGCCGTAGCATTGCCCCTTTGGGCGTGAGCCAATAGCAGCGCAGCCTTTTGTGGGCATCCTTTTCGGATCAAGAGGTAAAAGATGGCAAAACAGGGATTGAAAAAGAATCCGATCAGAGAAAAAGCTTTCGAGATAAGAGAAAAGACCTGCTGCGGTGAGCAGACCGGGGCGAAGAATGTGGAAAGTCCGGGCAATATTTGTTCGGAGGTATCGCTTAATTCGCTCACGGCCCCATGTTGCTGCGCGTCCACGGTCGCAAAGATCGGGCCGGACCTTCCCCGTTTGAACCAGGCGTTTGTTTGCAGTTCTATCGAAACCCCATCCGGAAAGGCTCCGGTAGTCGAAGCCGGCCTTCGACTCCGGGACAGGCTCGGTACTCTTAAGGTCCGCTGGGGCGTCGGGCGCATGAATTACATGGTCGACCCGGGACTTTATGCGGTGGGAGCGCCTGATGCGGATTCGCCTGTTCTCGTATCGGCAAATTTCAAGTTGAGCTTCGATCTTCTGCGGGAGGCGCTGTCCGGCAGAAATGCCTGGATACTGGTCCTGGACACTCATGGTATAAACGTGTGGTGCGCAGCGGGGAAGGGGACTTTCGGGACTGAAGAACTGGCCGCAAGAATCGAGGCGAGCGGGCTCGCCAGGGTGGTAAGGCATCGAAAGCTTATCGTCCCGCAACTGGGCGCTCCGGGCGTATCGGCGCATGAGGTACGAAGCCTTTCCGGGTTCGAAGTGGTTTACGGGCCGGTTCGGGCCACGGACCTGCCCCTTTTTATGGACTCCGGTATGAAAGCCACGCCCGGCATGCGCATCAAGACGTTCACGATCGGCGAGCGGCTCTCGTTAGTCCCGGTCGAGATCGTTCATGCCTTTAAGACTCTTCTTATGATTTTGCCGGTTGTGCTCCTGTTGAGTGGATTTAGCGGCCACGGCGGGTTTGTATCGGGTGCTCTCCGGCTTGGAGGCTTCGCCGCACTGGGCCTCACGATGGCGATAGCGGCCGGATGCCTGTTGACGCCGGCGCTCCTCCCCTGGCTTCCCGGAAGGGCTTTTTCGCTCAAAGGCGTTTGGCCCGGTATTGCATGCGCCCTCCTTTTCCTTATCCTGCGAGACACGACGGGCGTACTGCCCACCGCGGGCGTGTTGGAGTCGTCAGCGTGGATGCTGATAATTCCCGCCGTTTCGGCTTACCTGGCCATGAATTTTACCGGGTGCTCCACTTTTACCTCTCTTTCCGGGGTGAAAAAGGAGATGAGGTATGCAGTGCCGGCACAAATAGCGGCACTGGCGCTCGGGTTTGTTTCCTGGATAGTTTCCATTTTCGTCTGATCGGGTATTTATGGACAAACTGGTTTATCTAAAAAATGTAGCGACCCTGCAACTCGACCGTGAGGCGTGCTCCGGGTGCGCCATGTGCATGTCTGTTTGCCCCCGGGGGGTATTTGAAATGTTCCAAGGCAAAGCGCAGACAGCGGATAAAGATTACTGTATCGAGTGTGGGGCATGCGCCCGCAATTGCCCGGCAGGGGCCGTTTCCGTAAGGGTCGGCGTCGGATGTGCATCAGCCGTGATAAACAGTATGCTGGGATTTAAACTCCCCGGCTGCGACTGTTCCATCGAAGGATGCGGGACCAGCGAGAAAACCGGCGCCAAAGGGAGCGGGTGCTGTTAGCCGCGAAGTCCCCTGTCCTGTGCCGGGGTTCATGTCGAGGCTTTGTGTAACCGCTCTATAAGCAGGCGCGCGAGTATCCCCGAGCGCCGCCATTAAAGGGCCTTGGCGTAGTCGATCATTCCATGGAAGTCCACAACTATTGCCGGTTCGTCACCAACAACCCAGGCGTCATGGCCTGAGGGAAGAAAGGAGACGTCGCCGGGCTTACACTCCAGTTCGGTCCCGTCATCCATAAGAACTTTCAGAACACCGGACACGTGATACTGAAAATGGAGGGCCTCGCAGCTTTTCGTCTTGACTAAAGGCTGTATAGACGTTGCCCATCTCCAACCCGGCTCGAAAATTGCGCGACCGACTGTTGCGCCGCCGATCCTGACTAATTCGAGCCTGCCCTTTGGGAATTCACGAACCTCATCCGGCTTCCCGAAACTCTTCAGTTCCGCCTTTTCCATTTTGCGCCTCCTGTCCCGGGTGTTGTCAATTTTGCAGAGGAGTTGGAAATCCCGGGATTACTTGAACTTTCATCCTGCTTTTGACTCAAGTCAAGGCACCGCAACGATTATACTGTTATTGTATGAATCGTTTGAATGAGTGTTGTCGATCGACAAGGTTAGACAGAGTCCATCCGGAATACCGGATGAGTCCACCGGAGGTGAGCATGAAAAGAATTGATTTGTACGCTGAAAACGGGTTTTCGGATCATAGCTTCAAAAATTTCCAGGTGCATGATTCGGCTTATTTCAAGATACTTAACTTCAATTTCAAAGCGGGCCAGGAACTTCCAATTCATTCGCACGATATCGAGGGCGAACTCAGCATTGTAGTCCTGGAGGGCGAGGGCGAGTTCGTCGGTGAAAATGGAGCGGTCCTTCCCGCCGAGCCTGGAAACGTTCTGATATCGGAGATTAGCGAACCACATGGTCTGAGGGCAAAAACGGACATGCGGGTGCTTGTGACAATCGCTCCTCCGATCTGAGATTAGTAAATAACAGTTCAGACACGGATGGACACGGATAACTTTAGGGCAAAAGGGCTACAACCCCCTCATCCATTCGGGCTTCAGGGGTGTCTGCCCCATGAGGGCGCTGTCCAGCAACTGAAGGGCCTTTTGCTTATCGGCCGGCATTTTGACCTGCAGCGGCAGGTAATTGGACGCATGGTTGGCAAAAAAGAGACCTCGGGTCATATTGGTGTGAAAAAGCATCTCCCGCAGTTCCTCGAGCATTTCCCGGGGGGTGAGGAGTTCGAATCGGCCATCTTCCACCCGGGTGGCCAGCGGGGTGCCGGGATAGATCATCAGCGTGAGCACGCCGACGTAGTTGGGGTCGATTGCCGTGAGGGCCAGGCCGGTTGCGCGCGCGTGTTCAAGGGATCTGGCCCGGCCTGCAAGCCCCAGGATGACCATTACGGAGAGTTTCATTCCAGCGGCCCGGATTTTGCGTCCGGCTTCGATCATCCGTTCCGGCGAGTGGCCTTTCACAATATCGCGAAGTACCTGCTCATCCCCACTCTCCAGGCCGAAATAGATTATGCCCAACCCCAGGCCACGCAATTGGGAAAGCTCCTCTTCGGTTTTGCGCAGAATCCCTTTGGCGTTGGCGTAAATTCCGACTCGCAGTATCCAGGGCATCTTTTCCCTTATCCGGGACAGTATTCTTACGAGCTTTTGCTGCGGGATAATCAGGGCGTCGCCGTCGATCAGGAAGACCCTTTTGGAAAACCGGAAGTTTTCGGAGGCGTAATCGATATCCGCCTCGATTACGGCTTCGTCCTTTATCGTGAACCGCTTGTCCTTATACGCGCCGCAGAAGGAGCACTTGTTGTGGGAGCATCCAAGGGTAACCTGGAGCAAAATACTGTCGGCCTCGCTTGGAGGACGGATGATAAAGCCTTCGTAGTGCATTCCTTCCATAGTATCTCCAGTATCTCCGCGAAATGATATCGGTTTAGTGAAAACAATATAGCCTCATCAGCAAAAATGGAATAGTATCACCGGGTAAATCGTCATGCTGGAGAAAACAGACTGAATTTGATGGAATACCAAATTCCAAAGCTCCCCAAAGAGGCAAAATGCAAACGGTGCA
>CAWGZP010000217.1:0-63407 GCA_963826655.1 uncultured delta proteobacterium | reverse complement strand
AAAGAATCCTGGATTATGTGAAACAGCAGAAGAAATCGAAGCTCTATTTCAACGATCTTTGCAAGGCCGTTCCGGAAATCAAAATGATGGCGGCCAAAAAGGTCGTAAACGAGTTGGTGAGTGAAGGCAAGCTGAAGTATTGGTCAAGCGGCAGTACGACCATGTACATGCTGCCCTCTGAAGGCGATGTTGACAAAGAAGAAAAGGGAATGAACTAGTCCTGCCTTTCCCCCGGCCTGTCGACGAGTCTTCCCATTCGGGTATTTTTTCACGAAGTACGGAACTTGAGATTTTTGCCAGGCGAAGTGCCTGTATGCTCTTGGAAAGGGAGGTGATTCGAAATATTGGATGCGCAATGCCGGAAGTATTCCCCGCCTTCTGAAGGGGGACATTTGTCATCGCTTCCTCGGGTCCGTTTTTGCTGGAGTTAAGATATTGCGGTAAATTGCGTACGAGAAGAAGCCAAATAGAGAACACGTTTATGGAGGTAAACGAATGGCACTGAAACACCAAACCCCTATGCTGGACGAACTTGATAAGGGACCATGGCCGAGCTTCGTGACTGACGTCAAGCGAATGGCGGCCAAAGGGAACAAAATGTGCGAGGACTGGCTCGGCCTGATGGAAATGTCCTTCAAGGACAAGGAAGGCCACTGGAAACACGGCGGTATCGTCGGAGTCCTCGGATACGGCGGGGGGGTTATCGGCCGCTACTGCGACCGGCCCGACATGTTCCCCAATGTTGCGCATTTCCATACGATGCGCGTGAACCAGCCGGCGAGCAAATACTATACCACGGAGATCCTGCGCAAACTGTGCGACCTTTGGAACAGACGCGGCAGCGGGCTGACCAATATGCATGGTTCAACGGGTGACATCATTTTGCTCGGAACGACAACCGACCAGCTCGAGCCTGTTTTCTACGAGCTGACCCATGAACTCAATATGGATCTGGGCGGCTCGGGCTCCAACATGAGGACCCCTGAAGGCTGTCTTGGGATGTCGCGTTGCGAGTGGTCCTGTATCAATACTCAGGACATCATTTACGACCTGACGCAGGAGTTCCAGGACGCCCTCCATCGGCCGATGTTCCCCTACAAATTCAAGTTCAAGTCATCGGGTTGCCCGATGGATTGCGTTGCCTCGATCGCGCGTTCCGACTGTTCGATTATCGGGACCTGGCGCGACGACGTGCGCATCGACCAAGCGGCCGTCCAGGCCTATGCAGGCGGTGAAATCGTCCCCCACGGTGGCGCCGACGGCAAGCGCAAGGACTTCGACATAAAGGCCGAAGTTGTCGATCTTTGTCCGACCGGGTGCATGGAATACGATGGAAAAGCGTTGAAAATCTACAATGAGGACTGTGTCCGCTGCATGCATTGTATCCGTGTAATGCCGCGCGCTCTGCGGCCGGGCCTTGATCGGGGCGCGACGATTCTGGTCGGCGCCAAAGCCCCTATTCTTGATGGCGCGCAACTCGCAAGTGTTGTGATCCCGTTTATGAAAATGGAGTCGCCATACACAGAGTTCAAGGGATTCGTCGAAAAAATGTGGGATTGGTGGATGGAAGAGGGCAAGAACCGCGAGCGGCTTGGTGAGACGATTCAGCGTTTGAGCCTTCGCGAGTTCCTCCGGGCTGTCGAACTCGAACCCGATCCACGTATGGTGAATACTCCGAGATACAACCCCTACATTTTCTATGAACCCTCGAATGTTCCTGGCGGCTGGGAGCATGACGGCGCTGCGTACCGCCAACGGCATCAAGCTTAGGAGGTTTAAAAAGATGGCTTTCGATCCCAATAATCTCATGCAAGAACGTATTACCGACATTGGCCCCCCGAAATACGACAAGTACTTCCCGCCCGTTATCAAGGAGAACTTCGGCAAGTGGAAATATCACGAGATCCTGGAGCCCGGCGTACTGGTACACGTGGCTGAATCCGGGGCCGAAATCTACTCGGTGCGCGTCGGGTCCGCCCGTCTCGTCAGTACCGATTATATCATCGAACTCTGCGATTTGGCCGACAAGTACTGCGGTGGGCACCTGCGGTGGACCACCAGGAACAATGTCGAGTTTTTGGTAAGTGACAAGACTAAGCTTCAGCCGCTTTTGGCTGATCTGCGCAGCCGGGGCGCATGGTTCCCGATCGGCGGGACCGGAAACAGCATCACCAATATCGTTCACACGCAGGGTTGGGCGCACTGCCATACGCCTGCCATTGACGCCTCCGGTGTCGTTAAAGCCGTGATGGATGAGCTTTTCGACTATTTCGGAAGCCACAAGCTCCCCGCACAGGTCCGCATAGCCCTGGCATGCTGCCTCAACATGTGCGGCGCCGTTCACTGCTCGGACATTGCAATCCTGGGCGTCCACAGAAAACCGCCCTTCGTTGAGAATGAGCGTGTACAAAACGTCTGTGAGATTCCTCTGGTTGTTGCCGCATGTCCGACGGCCGCCATCAAGCCAAAGAAGGTCGGCGAGATGAAGAGCGTCGAGATCAACAACAACCGGTGCATGTTCTGCGGAAACTGCTATACGATGTGTCCGGCCCTGCCTCTGGCCGACGGCGAAGGAGACGGAATCGCCATCTGGGTGGGCGGCAAGGTTTCAAACGTGAAATCGGCCCCCATGTTCTCGAAGCTTGCGGTTCCCTTTATTCCAAACGAGCCGCCGAGATGGCCAACCACGGTCAAGACGATCAAGACTATCGTCGAGGCCTACGCCCAGGGCGCGCGCCGCTATGAGCGTGTTGGCGAGTGGATCAACCGGATCGGCTGGGAGCGTTTCTTTGGAACTACCGGTCTCGAGTTCGGCCATGAGCATATTGACGATTACCGTCTGGCCATGACGACCTGGAGAACGACGACCCAGTTCAAGTTCTAACCTGGAAACCGGTCTGCGGTATCCGGAACGGATCGGATATGGAATTTGAAAGACCTCGCCTGATGGTGGCCGCCATGCGCGGAGGCGCCGGGAAAACGGTCGTCTCCGTGGGGTTGACCGCGGCATGGAAGCGCCGCCTCGGGCTTGGTATCGTTTCCTTCAAGAAAGGTCCCGATTATATCGACGCAGGTTGGCTCAGTGCGGCTTCGGGTAGCCCATGCTACAATCTGGACCCGTTCCTCATGAGTGCAGAGCAGATGGTGCGCTCGTTTGTGATGCGTTCGTCAAAGGGGGACGGGAGTCTGATTGAGGCGAACCGAGGGCTCTACGACGGAGTCGACTCGAACGGGAGCTATTCGAGCGCCGGACTGGCCAAACTCCTCCGGTGCCCGGTCATCCTGGTTGTGGACGCCACAAAGGTGACGCACACGGCCGCGGCCCTGGTCCTGGGGTGCCGGATGATGGACCCCGGGGTCAACATCGCCGCGGTGATTTTGAACCAGGTGGCCGGAAAGCGCCATGAGGAGGTGCTGCGGGAATCGATCGAGGGCCGTTGCGGGGTCCCGGTGCTTGGGGTAGTCCCCAGGCAGCGCCGGGACTTTTTCCCCGAGCGTCATCTCGGACTGGTGCCGCCCGTGGAATCCGAAGACATCCTGGGGAGCATCGAGCTTGCCGCCGACAGGATGAGCGAGTATCTGGACATAGAGGCGCTCTGGAAACTGGCGGCCGCATCTCCGGGTATCGATTGCCCGCAGCCGCGGACGGCGCCCGAAACGGGGCTTGCCCCCGGCGCGGTCAGGATAGGCATAATTCGGGATTCCGCCTTTCAGTTTTACTACCCGGAGAACCTCGAAGCGATCGAGGAAAGAGGCGCGCGTCCAGTGTGGATATCCAGCCTCGATGACGCCCCTTTGCCGGAAATCGATGCGCTCTACATTGGCGGTGGGTTTCCGGAAACCCACCTGGAGAGGCTTTCCGCCAATGAGGTTTTCCGCCGTTCGGTCAAATCCGCCGTCGAGGCGGGCTTGCCGGTCTATGCGGAGTGTGGCGGCCTGATGTTTTTGTGCCGTGCAATTCGTCATCGGGGAAAACTCCATGCCATGGCGGGTGTCTTCCCCTTCGAGATAATTCTCGGGACAAAGCCGGCGGGCCATGGGTATACGGTTATGGAGTGCGTCGGGTCCAATCCTTTCTTCCAGAAAGGAACGACGATGCGGGGTCATGAATTTCACTATTCGGAGATTGCCGGCACGGTCGACCAAACCGCCTTTCCCTTCATTTTCAGGTTGACAAGGGGGCACGGAATCATGGCCGGCTGGGACGGGGTATGCTACAAAAACGTGCTCGCCTGCTACTCGCACCTTCATGCGGTTGGCAATGAACACTGGGCGGATAGCATGATCGCTGCCGCGCTGTCATATAAGAGGTTTAAGACAACAGTTTCTGCCGATTACGGCCTGGATCGGGTCCGGTCGGAATCTCACTTTCCTACGGTTTGTTGAAGGAGGAAAATTCACATGGGACAGATTGAATTCAAAGGTAAGACTTTCGAAGTGGATGAGGACGGCTTTATTGCCAGCTTCGACACATGGGCGCCGGAGTGGGTCGATTACGTAAAGACTTCCGAAGGCATAGCCGAATTGACCCAAGAGCACTGGGAGGTCATTCACGTGCTCCAGGATTACTACAGAAAGCACGGCATCGCTCCGATGGTCCGAATCCTTACCAAGGTCACGGGATACAAGCTCAAATACATCTATGAACTTTTTCCATCGGGACCGGGTAAAGGCGCATGTAAAATGGCGGGCTTGCCCAAACCGACCGGTTGCGTTTAGTTCCCGTCCGGATCCTTTGACGCAAAAAAAACCTTTCCCGGCCTCCGGCAGTGTCAGTAACTAATTCTGATACTTCCCGGGGCCGGGTTTTTTTTTGATCCTTTCAGTTTAAAGATTCCCCCCCTCCGGTTTTTTGGCCCCGCGCGCCCGAGCGCGCGAGGCCGAAAACCGGGGCACGGCCTCTGCCGAAGCGCCACATCGACTCCGGCTTTAACAGATTTGATCCTCTCCACCCAGGCATGCTCCTGCACGCCAGGGGAAGGTTTGTCAGACGACTGGCACTTCTTTGATTCGCCTCGATTATTTTTTCCTTTGCAGACGGGCAAAAACAGTGTAAAAAGCCTTCGTTGATTTTGTATTAAATTTCACATTGGGAGCCTTTTTGTCTTTGCCGTTACCTTCGACGGAGACGGTTTTTCATCGCTTAACACGGGATTTTTTTCGTGATTTCCAGCTTGACTTTAAATTTGTATAGAGGTACGAGGAAGGCTGTAAGGCACCCTGAACAATAGGGTGAGAGCAATTTCATATGCGATTGTGCCCTAATTCTCAAAAGCAAAGTGGAGGTTCAAAAATGAGTTTCAAAGTAGCGGTTGATAAGGACAAATGCACAGGCGACGCCGAATGCGTAGATGTTTGCCCCGTCGATGTATATGAACTGGTCGATGGTAAGGCTGAGGCGGTAAACGAGGACGAGTGCCTGGGTTGTGAAAGCTGTGTAGAAGTTTGTGAGCAGGGCGCAATCACGGTGGAAGAAGTCTAGCTCTTCCGTGAACCTGGCCCATCCTGAAAATCAGCCGCTTGACTCATTCATTGAGCAAGCGGCTTTTTTTGACTCGGAAGAGGTCTTCATCTCCGCGTCAGTGTGAAAGGCCACCTCTTCGGCACGTTGCGGGGTTGGAGAAGTCTGCTTAGGAAAGGCCGCTACTTCAGAATTCCGATACCGGTTTGATGCCGGTGACGCCGGCATTGTTGGCTAGAACGTCGATACCGCCAAAGGCCGCCTCATTTTGATCGAAAAGCTTTCGGGCGTTGCCGGGGCCGGAAATATTGCCGGCAACCGCTATTGCTCGGCCCCCCGCCTCGCTCTATGTCCGCGATGACCTCGGTTGCTGCTTTGTGCCGGCTAATAAAGAACTGGACCCCGGCTTAAAACTGCCGGGGTGGCGTATGCCGCGCACTATCCACGTGGATAAATATGGAGCATGCCAAGGCTCCAGCCGCCTTGAGCGGCCACTGGTTTTTCAGGCCTCCGGCTTGGGCGGAGGTATATGACCGGGCGGATTCATCAGGAACACTCTCAATGTTCCAGCGAAGGCTTTGGTTAGCGCCGAGGCGTCTGTGCTTGTCGCGATGGCGACCTCACATCCCTTATCGGCCCAGGACTTGCCCTTTTTGCGAGCTTCGCCGGGGGATGGCGCCGCGACGGATGGACAGCGCAGAGCGGAAATGCTTCGTCAGGTTAATATGATATGACAATAGTGGCCAATCACGAAAAAGCCCGCGCCGTGAGGCGCGGGCTTCTCAAATTCTTCATGTCCCGGTCTGCGCCTACTCTTTTGCACCCGGATGGCATCCGGCACAGGTGGTCGGGGCCTTGGACGCCGGGTTTTCGGCCTTCAGCTTCTTGTGGCAGGGCTGGCAGTTGTTGTGAAAGGCGAGCTTGAGGTTGAGTTTTTTCTGATCCGGAGGGAGTTTAGCCTCACCTTGAACTGTGGCTTCGGTGTGGCATTTGTCGCATTTTTCAACAGCATCGCCCTCTTTCCACGTGTTCTGGCCGTCTTTGTAGATATGGTGGCACTGATTGCAGGCAACCTTGTATTCCTGCGCATGCTTTTTGTGGCTGAACACCACGGCCGTCTTGGTCAACGTGGGCCAAAGCGCGGGTTTAATGGTGATCTCATCGGGCGCCTGTTGCGCCGCCATTACCAGCAGGGCCGCTGAGAACATGAATACGGCCGCGAGAGCCAAACATGAGACTAGCTTTCCTTTTTTCATTGGACTTTCCTCCTTTTGTTTTGTCCCTTGCCAGCCGGCGTCTACCCTAAAACACCGGATGAGACACCGGCAGTTCCCAATTCGGAAGGGCGGAAAAAGGAGCCCCTGCCGGATGGAAACCAGCTAAATTCCGCCAATAAACCAGATTGCCAGTATGGAGAAAAGAGAAAACTGCTAATCAAGCCGATAACATTCTAATGAAATATTTTCCTGCCCACAAGTGAATTTGTTGACTTTCGCCGAGCCCGGGCAAAGAGAAGGCGCCGACAGGGGCCCTTGAGCGAAATAAGGTACGACCAGCTCAAACCGGCGCTCTTCAAAAGGGGAGTACAATTGCGTAAGATATCAAAATGATTAAACTCAATTCTGGCTGGTTCAAAGCCACTTGAGCCGCTCCGGCCGCGCATGTGCCTGCCGGGTACAACGGAGGACCGTCATGCAGTTTCAGAAGCTTTTTTTTAAGAATCCCGACGGCAAAAGGCTGGCCGCTCGCCTGGACCTGCCGCTCGATGAAAAACCCACCGCCTTTGCCGTCTTTGCCCACTGTTTTACCTGCAACAAGAACTACAACGCTATCGTAAACATTGACCGGGCGCTGGCCTTGCATGGTATAGCTGTTTTGAGGTTCGATTTCACCGGCCTGGGCGAAAGCGAGGGGGATTTTTCCGAAACCAGCTTCTCCAGCAATGTGGCAGACCTTGTTGCCGCCGCCGATTTTCTCAAAGACGCCTTCGAGGCGCCGAGGCTTCTAATAGGACATTCGCTCGGCGGGGCGGCGGTGATCCATGCCGCGCAAAAGATCCCTTCCGTCGAGGCGGTTTCCACCATTGCCGCGCCCGCCGAACTGGGAGGTATGCTGCGCCACATCGAGGAAGGCCGGTTGGACGAGCTTGAAAGCGGGGCTGAGGCACCAATCAGGATTGCCGGCAAAGAGTTCAAGATAAGGAAGCAGTTTCTCGAAGATCTGAGGCAGGGCAACATGGAGGCTGCGATACGCGCCCTCAATAAACCCCTTCTGATCTTTCACTCTCCCGTGGACCAGATCGTAGCGCTGGAAAACGCGGCAAAGATCTTTATGGCGGCACGGCATCCGAAGAGCTTCGTCTCGCTCGACCGGGCCGACCACCTGCTTTCGAATCGTGAAGATTCGCTCTATGTCGGTTCGGTGCTTGCCGCCTGGGTTTCCAGGTATCTCGAAATCTCGGAAAGAAAATTCGTCCAGCCCAAGTTGTTGTCCGACAACCGGATCACAACCCGCACGGGCAAGGCCGGATTTCGCACCGAGATTATAGCAAACGGACACAGCTTGGTCGCCGATGAACCGATCACTGTCGGAGGGGCCAATACCGGCCCGAATCCCTACGATCTGCTCGTATCGGCGCTGGGCGCCTGCACCGGGATGACCCTCAGGATGTATGCCGACCGCAAGAAAGTGCCTTTGGACGCCGTTATCGTTAGATTAAGGCATCAGAAAATCCATGCCGAAGACTGCGTGGAATGTGACAATCCGAGTAGTAAAGTGGATTTCATCGAAAGGGAGATCGAATTGGAGGGCGACCTTGACCAGGCCGAGCGGCGCAGACTCGCCGAGATCGCAGATCGGTGCCCGGTTCACAGGACGCTGGAATCGGGGAGCCGAATTGTTACCAAACTCAAAGAGCGGGACGAAGAGTCCGGGATGGTGAGTCAAGAGCCGAGCGGCCCAGGCATATGACTTGCAAGTGTAACTTTCTACTAGACGAGGCTATCGGCATTATCTTAAGGAATAGTTGTGGTAAGAGCACGCCGGCTGGTAAATGGAGCTTTTCCAATGCCCCGGGCGAATTTATGAAAACTGTAAGGGGGGACAACGTTATGAAATTACCCTTGGAAATCAGCGCGCGCGACGTGACAATCAACGATGCAACCGAAGAACTCATCCGGGAAAAAGCCTCGAAACTCGACAGGTTCTACGACCAGATTATCGGATGCCGGGTCAGGTTGGATATACCTCATCGCAGCCAGAGAAGCGGAACTACCTATAATGTCAGCATAGATATAACCGTGCCCGGCGGGGAGTTGGTTATCAAAAGAGAGCCGGACGAAGACCTGCATGTGGCGATAGTTAATTCGTTTGAGACCGCCCAGCGGCGTTTGAAGGAATATGCGGGCAAGCACAGGGGCGACGTAAAAACCCACTTCGAGAAGCCGCTGGCGCGGGTGGCGAGGATATTTCAGGATGAAGGCTATGGGTTCCTGGTAACACCTGACGGCCGCGAGGTCTATTTCCATGAAAACGCGGTTCTCGATGGGAAATTCGCGATTTTGACGATCGGCACGGCGGTGACCTTTATTGAACAAACCGGAGACAAGGGAGCGCAGGCAAGCTCCGTCTCTATGGCTTGACGGTCCGGCCGGTCCGGATCGTTTCTGCGGGAGGCGGGCTTGAAACACCCGCCTCTTTGATTTTGTGCGCCCGGCAGGGCGCGTTCGGAATCTCCCACGTGCAATGAGCCGCTGCGGCGAATTCGGGTATCCGGTGTCTGAAAGTATCCGGAATAATCGGAGAAAAAATGTTGTTGGGCGTTTTGTACCTGATCGTTGTCCTGTTGCTCCTGTTCATGAACGGCCTTTTGGCAATGTCTGAGCTTGCCATAGTTTCATCGAGCAAAACGCGCTTACAGACTCGCGCAGAGGATGGCGACGTTAATGCCGGCGCGGCCCTCGACCTGGCCACCAACCCGAGCCGCTTCCTGGCGGCCGTTCAGATCGGTATCACACTTATCAGCGTTGTAAGCGGGGCCTTCGGCGGCGCCGGACTTGCCGGGCGCCTGGCTCAACCGCTCTCCTCGCTCCCATACATCGGGCGCTATAGCGCATCGATTTCCATGACGCTGGTCGTAGGGTTCATCACTTTCCTGTCGCTTCTTGCCGAGCTTATCCCAAAAAGGATAGCCGTATCCGCCCCCGAGGGCATTGCATCGGCGGTTGCAAAGCCGATGGCAAGACTTGCCTCCGTGGCCTCCCCCATTATTCATGTGCTGAGCTTTTCGACGGATGCCGTACTTCGCCTGGTCAGGTTCAAACCTTTGACGGAAGCGCCTGTAACCGAGGAGGAGATCCGCATGCTGATCGGGCAGGCAACGGTCGCCGGCGTTTTCGAGGAAGCCGAGCAGGATATGGTCGAGAGGGTCTTCAGGCTTGGAGACCGCCGCGTGGGAGCCCTGATGACCCCGCGAGACAAGATCGAGTGGCTCGATATAAATGACCCGCCCGAGAAAACAAGGCGAAAAATCGTCAGGAGCCCTTACTCCCGGTTTCCCGTCCGCCTGAAGGCGGGAAACATACAGGGGGTCGTCCATGTCCGTGACATCGCGGATCGCTGTCTGAGCGGAAAGCCGCTCGATCTCAAGGTATCGATGCACAAGCCGGTCTTTGTCCATGAGAACGTCCGTGCGCTAAGGGTCCTGGAGCTATTCAAGAAGTCGGGACTGCAAATGGGGCTTGTCGTGGATGAGTACGGCACGGTCGAAGGAGTTGTGACCCTGACCGATATTCTGGAGGCCATTGTAGGCGACCTCCCCTCTGAAGAAGTGGTCGAGGCGCCTCCGATAGTACAGCGGCAGGACGGTTCGTGGGTGGTGGAAGGAATGCTTCCAATCGACGAGTTAAAAGATCTTCTTCACCTGCGCAAACTGCCGGGGGAGCGGGAAGGGCTTTTTCAGACCCTGGGCGGTTTCACCATGGCCCATTTGAAGCGGGTCCCGGCTGTGTCCGACCGCTTCGAGTACTGCGGCTATAGTTTTGAAGTGATCGAAATGGAGGGTCGCAGGGTCCGAAAGGTCCTGGTAAGAAAGCTGCCGACGGGCAGTGAACTCTGTGAAGGCGAGTAGTGAGCGTCGCTGGTGGCTGGAAACGCCATGGAAGAGGGCGCTACCACGGGGAGATGATTTGTTTTTGGGACCCCGCCGGACTGATTCACCGTGTTCATACCAGCGGCGGCTTTACAAAACCGCCGAATCGTTCTACATTTGTCGAAATATTTGTCGAAATTGAAAGCCCTCCCGGGGCAACACCCGGGGCCGGGGTAAGCCAGGTTTGGAAGTGAGATACCGGGGGATATGGAATGTTTGCAAAAGCCGTTGCCGGAAGGGATAGCATCGATGTTGGAACTCTTTAATACGTTGACTCGACAAAAAGAACCTTTTCGGCCGAAAGACAGCCGTGTGGTTAGAATGTTTACCTGCGGACCTTCGATTTATGCCCCTCCTCATATAGGAAACTACCGTACTTTTATCTGGGAGGACGTCCTCCAAAGGTTCCTGGAGTACATGGGGCACGAGGTAAAACGGTGCATAAGCCTGACGGATATTGAAGACAAGGCTATCGAAGAAGCCGAAGAGCGTGGGGTCTCTGTTCACGAACTCACGGACGCCATAGCCGGGCGTTTTGCTCGGGAGGCGGAGTCGTTGAGGATAAAATTGCCCGAGAAGATTCCTCGCGCGTCCACAAGCATCGAAGAGGCCGTCCACCTGGTCCGGGAGCTGATGGAGAAAGATTATGCTTACCGGTACAAAGGCGATATCTTCTTCGATCCGCTCAAGTTCAAGGGGTTCGGCAAACTGTTTCGGCTCGACATGAGCAAATGGCCTAAAATGAAAAAGAGGTTTAAACGGGACACCTATCCGGGACGCAGGTGGAACCTTGGCGATTTCATCCTGTGGCATGGCTTTAAAAATGGCGACAAGGTCTATTGGGATACTCCCATAGGCAAGGGAAGACCCTCCTGGAATATCGAAGACCCGGCCATGATATCCGAATCCCTCGGCTATTCGCTCGACATATGCTGCGGAGGCGTGGACAACCTTTACAGGCACCACGATTATAATATCGCCGTGATGGAATCGGTTTCGGGCGAGGAGTTTGCTCGTTACTGGTTGCATGGCGAGCACGTTCTCGCCGGCGCAAAGAAGATGTCGAAGAGCCTCCACAATATAGTCTATCCCGAAGATCTGGTCGACCAGGGCTTCTCCTGGGAGCAGGTCCGCTTTTACCTTCTTTCAAAACACTATCGGAAAAAGCTCCACCTGAACATGGATGAAATGTGCAAGGTTGGTTCCAGGCTTAACACGGTAAGAGAGAATATCGTGGACCTGCTCAGTGGATCGCAGCCTTGGGAGCGCGAAACGGAGTCACCTTTAGACGAGCTTGCCGCCGAGCTTAAGGTATCCTTTGAAACGGCGATGAACAACGATCTGGACACCGCCGCAGCAATCGATAGCATCTTTGCTGCGGTCGGGCGCCTGCATTCCCTGCACAAAGCGGGCGGGATCGCCATGGAGCAGCGCCGTGCGATAGGCGTCCAGCTCCTGAAAATAGACTCGGTGTTGCAGTTGCTAATGTGAGGCGAGGAAGCGGGAAGTTGGCGCACTGGCCTTGTTGCCGTCAGCCGGGCCGTGGCTGCGTTCCGCAATTGAAGATCCGCTTTGGTGATGCCAGGAACGCCGCCATGGGAGACGGCGCTACAATTTAGCCCACCCAACGGATCTTTGCATGGTTTCAGGGAGTCCGGAGGGGACGTGAGATACTGTTACGAAAAGTTCCTCGCGAGTGAAAATCCCCCCTGCCCCCCTTTACAAAAGGGGGAGGTGGGTGCCGCGTCTTTTCATGGTCTCAGGGTGTCCTGGGGGGACGTGATGAGCTGTCTCGAAAAGATTCAAGCGAGGTGCGAAATCCCCCCGGCCCCCTTTCGAAAAAGGGGGTGATTGCAATGTCTTTTCATGGTCTCAGGGTGTCCCGGGGGGGGGACGTGAGATACTGTTACGAAAAGACTTTGATGGGTTGCGCTCCGAGACTGTGTCCCAAACGCAATATCTTTCGTGCTCCCTCTCTTTCTTAGGCGAGGCGGGAGGACTGTGATTTCTCCGATATCATCCAATGCTTTGAAATCCCCCTCGATCCACCTCGATCCCCCTTTACAAAAGGGGGAAGCAGAAATTGGCCCCATCGGATTTTGTCAAAGAATTTCTCCTATGAAACTTCATGGAGCGGTAGGCCTCTGTCAAGCGGCACAATCTCTCCGCTCCACGATCCTACGACCTGATTAGGGATTGAGGGGTTTTAGTCCCCGCGTCCCGCTCCCCGCGTCCCGCTCCCGCGTCCCGCTTAACAGGTAAGGTGAAAGGCCCCGGCTACCTTCCTGCCCGATTTTGTATACCTGTTGAAAGTGGCGACTGCGCCTGGCGTGGGCTCTTCAATCAGAGATGTCCCGATTGAAGCCAGGCGTTCGCGCAATTCTGCGTCAACTTTCATGAATCCGGGCAGCCCCATGCCGACCACCAGGAGTTCCGGTGCGTTGGACAGTATATCCTCTATGTCGGAGGCGGCCAGTACATGTCCTTCACCGCGCCACCAGTTCGAAATCACCGAACCCGCAACAATTTTGATGTCGCCGGTGTAGATTTTGCCATCCACTTCTATTTCGCCGAATTTGTAATTACCTACTACAGCCATATGGACCTCGCAGCAGTTATTCATGTCCCATCGGGCTGTCCCGATCCGTGACGTGGCCAAGGCGGACCGCTGCACCCCGTGGGCGTTTTTTTCGAGAGATGGGTCAGGGTGAAGGGCGCGCCCCGCGAAGTATCACGTCCTCAACAAAATAAATAATCACGTTTACGCCCGTTCGTTGCCCGCCCTTAAATATCTCAGCTTTGGGTCACCCCGAAAAAGCGGGGGCGGCCAGGGGCGGCCCCCGCTCTTACTCTTCACTCCATACTGTTCTATGCGCAACGGTTGCTGTAGAGCGGCTGTGCGCAGTCCGGTCCGAAATAGAGCCGCATGTCCTCAAAAAACGACTGGGTCGGGTTTACGGGCAATTTGGAAAGATCGAGCACGGCCTCACCACTGTCCTGCACGACCAGATGCAGGACGGCCCGGCACTTTCCGGGGTGTGAAATCAGCAGGTGTCTCAGGCGGCCGAAAGCATCCCTGTCCATTCCGGCTGTATCGAGCGTTATGTGGACTGAGTCGACTGCCTGGAGACCGGCCTCTTCCATGCTCAGGATGCGGTTGGCGATCAGTTTTGTCGATTTTTCGTCATGTTGCACCTTGGCCCACAACGCCAGCGGTTCATCACCCTCGATCAGGCCTCTTGCCTCCGAAAACGGCTCGCTGAAGGCGACAACCTCGATCGTGCCGTTCTTATCCTCGAGGTTTAGAAACGCCATCCGGTCACCGCGCTTTGTCGTGATCTCCTTTATAACCGAGAAGACGCCGCAGAGCACCACGTCGGCGCCCTCCCGTCTCTCCTTCACCGACTGTGTATCGTCTGTACAGACCGAGCTTATCTGTTCCGCGTAGAAGTCAAGAGGGTGGCCGGATATATAGAACCCGAGGGACTCCTTTTCAAACTGGAGCCGCATTCGGCTCTCCCAGTCAGGAATATCGGGGAGAGGGGGGGCCTTGATCTTTTTTTGTGAACGCAACATCTCGAACAGATTCATCTGCCCGGCCTGGCGGTCCTTCTGGACGGTCGCAGCCCGGTCCAGCACCTCATCGAGACCCGCCATGAGTTGTGCGCGGTTAGGGTGCACGGAGTCGAAGGCACCGCATCGGATGAGCTGCTCGATCACGCGCCGGTTCACTTTTTGTGAATCCATCCGTTCGCAGAAGTCATAAATTGACTGAAAAGGCCCCTCCTCGCGGTGCCCCCGCAAAATGACCTCTATGGCGGTCTCCCCGACGTTTTTCACGGCCCCCAGTCCGAAGCGTATCATCCGCTCCACCACCTGGAAAGCCATTCCGCTCTCGTTGACATCAGGAGGAAGAATGCGAATATCCATCTGGGCGCACTGGTTTATCAGCTTCACGATCTGATCGGAGTTGCTGAGGAAGCTGTTCATCAGGGCCGCCATGAATTCCACCGGGTAATGGGCCTTGAGCCAGGCGGTCTGATAGGCGATCAGAGCATAGGCAGCGCTGTGCGACTTATTGAACCCGTACTCGGCGAATTTTGCCATGAGATCGAAGATTCGATTGGCTTTGACAGGGTCGATGCCGTTATCTACGGCGCCCTTCACGAACCTGTCCCTCTGAGCATTCATCAACGAGCCGATCTTTTTCCCCATGGCTCTTCGGAGAATGTCGGCTTCCCCCAGGGAGTAGTTGGCCAGGGCGCTGGCAACTTTCATCACCTGCTCCTGGTAGAGGATCACCCCATGGGTAGGCTCGAGGATCGGTTTGAGGATCTCGAGATCGTAGACGGCCTCTTTGCCGTGTTTGCCCTGGATGTATTGCTCCACCATGCCGCTTTCCAGCGGACCTGGACGGTAGAGGGCGACAAGGGCCACTATATCGGCGAAGTTTTCGGGCTTCAGTCTCGTCAGTATGTCGCGCATTCCCGAACTCTCAAGCTGAAAGACCCCGGTCGTGTCGGCGCGGCACAAAAGAGCGTATGTCTCCTGGTCGTCCAGGGGAATATCTTCTATATCTATGCGGCTCCCATGGTTTTGCGTTATCAGCTTGACCGCGTCGCTTATTACCGTAAGGTTTCTCAGCCCAAGGAAGTCAAACTTTATGAGGCCTGCCTTTTCGACGTACTTCATCGAATACTGGGTGACAATTTCGCCTTCCTGGCCCACGTAGAGGGGCATGTATTCGACAATGGGTTTGTCGGACATCACCACTCCGGCGGCGTGTGTGGAGACGTGGCGGGTTAGTCCCTCAAGGATGAAGGCGATTTCGAACAGTTCCTTTACCTGGGGATTTTCCGCCTGCAGTTGGGTTAGGCGCGGCTCGGTCGCGAGCGCCTTAGTCAGGTCGATTCCCGGTGTAGCGGGAATCATCTTGGCGATCCTGTCCACGTCGTTATAAGGCATGGCGAGCGCACGGCCGACATCGCGGACGACAGCTCGCGCCTGCATCGTCCCGAAAGTGGCGATCTGTGCGACCCTGTCCTTGCCGTACTTCCCGGTAACGTATTCGTAGACCTTGTCGCGCCCGTTCACGCAAAAGTCCACGTCGATATCAGGCATGCTTATTCTTTCGAGGTTCAAGAACCGTTCGAAAATAAGCCCGTGCTCAATCGGGTCCAGGTCGGTTATACGCATAGCGTAAGCAACGAGGCTCCCGGCTGCCGATCCTCGCCCGGGGCCGACCGGGACCCCGTTGTTTTTCGCATAATTTATGAAATCCGCCACTATCAGGAAATAGGGGGCAAATCCCATCTGTTTTATGACCCCAAGCTCGTAGTCCATCCGTTGGCGATACTCCTGGAGCTGCTCCTCGCCAAAAGAGGGGTGTCTGCGGGAAATCGCTTTTATCCGCTCTTCGAAGCCTTCCCTCACCTCGCTTTCGAACCGCTCGTCCAGACTCTCGCCCTCAGCCACAGGAAATACCGGGAAATGGTAACTGCCCAGATCCAGTTTGAGATCGCACTTCTCGGCTATTTTGAGCGTATTTTCGAGCGCCTCGGGAACATAGGCGAAATCCTTTTCCATCTCTTCCGGGGACTTGAAGTAGAGTTGATCGGTCTGAAACTTGAATCTCTTTTCGTCGACAACTGTCTTGCCCGTTTGGATACACAGAAGGATTTCGTGAGCCCGGGCGTCGCCTTTGCGCAGATAATGACAGTCGTTTGTGGCCACGAGCGGTAACGAGAGTTCGCGGGAAAGGCGCACCAGGCCCTCGTTGGCTATCGCCTGTTCGGCAAGTCCGTTTGACTGGATTTCAAGGTAAAAATTCCCGGGCTCGAATATCCGCGCGTACTCGAGCGCCGTTTTCTTTGCGCTCTCGTACTGGTTTCTACAAACCAGTTGGGCGATTTCCCCCTTGAGGCATCCCGAAAGGCAGACCAACCCCTCGCTGTGCATCGCAAGTATTTCCTTGTCCATCCGCGGCTTGTAATAGAACCCCTCCTTATAGCCCAGCGAAACCAGTTTCATCAGGTTCTGATAGCCGGTCTGGTTCTGTGCGAGCAGGGTGAGATGGAAACTGCGGTCCTCGTCGCCGTTGCCTTCCATGTCGGCCTTCCCGCCTCGATCATGACGGCTTCTCGGCGCCATATAGGCCTCACACCCGATTATCGGCCGGATGTCGTATTTTTTCGCCAACTCATAGAATTCAAGGGCGCCGAACATGTTGCCATGATCGGTGATAACCGCAGCCGGCATCCCATAGGCGCGGGCGGTTTCAAAAAGGTCCTTGAGCCGGATGGCGCCGTCAAGGAGGCTGTACTGAGTATGAACATGCAGATGAACAAAGGGCATTTGGGGTTTTTCTCCCTGGGTTGATGGTTGAAGATCGCGCGGGCCACGATGGCGCCGTGCTCTTTCCATGCTCCGGGGTGGGCGGATGCAATCGTTAGCTAATCATACACCGCAAAGACCGCCAAGTGCGAGAGGGTTTGTTAGAGTTTTGTCCAGATTTTTGAGAGTACTTACTTCCGGCCTTCGCCTCCCGTCAGGCGGCTTAAAAAAAATTTATGATTTTGCATCGACCTGCCGATCCATAGTTTGATTATTTCATAGAAGAGAGGGCACCTGAGATGCGCCAGGAAAGACTTGTTGCGAAAATGATCGATCTGGAAGAGCGGGCAAATGCTCACACTGCCGAATACTTGAGGCTGCTGCATGTTCCAGGGGGCGAGAACAAGGCTTCCCTCCATTACCTCAAAGCCTTGAGGCTGAGATCGAAGGTCCAGGGCATCATCAGGCAAATCGCCCTTTGCGTCAGCACCCCCGGCTCATCCGGGTATTCTACGCATGTTCCCTCCGATCCTTCAAGCATGCCTTGACACTTTTTCGTAACAACTTCATGCAAAATTTTCCTTTGCGGCTGAGCGGCAACAGGATTAAGATAGACGTAGTTTATGGCGATACTGTCTTTCAGATTCGAGAATCCGGTTTTGAGCACGCGAAACCTATGAACGGCAACGGAGCCCGGCTCTTTTCGTCACCATCATGGCTATTGACGATCACCCGAGACAGGAAGCAACCTTATGTGCGGCATAGTGGGATATATCGGTTCGGATGAAGGTCGGGACATCCTGATAAACGGCCTCAAGAGGCTGGAATACAGAGGCTACGACAGCGCGGGAATCGCGATGGTAGGGCCCGATTGTCTGCTCAAAGTCGTAAGGAGCGAAGGCAAGCTGAGCGGGCTGGAGTGCAAGCTCACCGAGCAGCCCCTAAACGGTACGGTCGGAGTGGCGCATACCCGGTGGGCAACCCACGGCAAGCCTTCCGAGGAAAATGCCCACCCGCATCGCTCAGGTCCATTCGCGCTGGTTCACAACGGGATAATCGAAAATTACGCAATTCTCAAAGAACAGCTCCTGAAGGAAGGACACCAATTTTCCTCCCAGACGGACACAGAGGTCATCGTCGCTCTGCTCAACAACGAGTGGAAAAAGGTCCACAACTACGAGCAGGCGGTGCGCAATACTCTCAAGCAACTCAGGGGTTCTTACGCGGTCGTGATCGTAAACGAACTGGAACCCGACGTTCTGATTGCAGCCAGAAAGGAGAGCCCTCTCATCCTGGGGTTCACCGACAGTGCCTATTTTGTCGCATCGGACGTACCGGCCATCCTGCCCTATACTCGCCAGGTGGTTTACCTCAACGACGAGGAGATTGTGTTCATTTCCAGGAGCGGTTTCCGAATCGAGTCGCTGCTCTCCGGCGCCCCGCGCACCCCAGTGCCCCATTGGGTCGACTGGAACCCCGTGATGGCAGAGAAGGCCGGCTACAAGCATTTCATGCTAAAAGAAATCTATGAACAGC
The DNA here is from genome assembly GCA_963826655.1 of uncultured delta proteobacterium. Lineage (GTDB taxonomy): Bacteria > Desulfobacterota > Syntrophobacteria > Syntrophobacterales > Syntrophobacteraceae > SbD1. The sequence continues at coordinate 44,928 of CAWGZP010000217.1, read as the reverse complement.
CCCGGGCCGTCATCGATACTTTTCGAAGCATTATAGATCTGGAGCGCATGGAAATCCATTTTCCGGAACTCAATGTGGACAAGGCGCTTCTGAATAAAATCGACAAAATTTGCCTGGTTGCCTGCGGCACTTCCTACCATGCCGCGCTGGTGGCCAAGTACATGTTCGAAAGCCTTTGCAAGATCCCGGTCGAGGTGGACCTCGCGTCCGAATTCCGCTCCAGGGATCCTATCCTGAACGAAAAAATCCTGCTGCTGGTGATAAGCCAGTCGGGAGAAACGGCCGATACCCGGGCCGCGCTAAAGGAAGGCCTGGACAAGGGGGCGCACTGCCGGGCAATCGTAAACGTGGTCGGAAGCAGCATAGCCCGGATGGCCGAGGGGGTCATCTATACCCACGCGGGGCCCGAAATCGGGGTGGCTTCCACCAAGGCCTTTACCACCCAACTTATTGCCCTCTATCTTTTTGCGGTTTATTGCGCCGCCGAAACAGGGACGTTACCGCGCGACACAATCAAACAATGCATCCAGGATTTGATCGAGCTTCCGGGCAAGATGGAAAAAATCCTCTCAGATGCGGACCAAATCAACGTCTGGGCCAAAAAATATAAAGATTTCAAAGATTTTCTCTACCTTGCCAGAGGCCCTCTCTATCCAATTGCCCTGGAAGGCGCGCTGAAACTTAAAGAAATCTCCTACATCCATGCCGAAGGGTATGCCGCCGGCGAAATGAAACACGGCCCCATAGCACTTATCGACGCTGAAATGCCGGTCGTGGTACTACTCAAGCAGGGACCTCTTTTCGAAAAAATGATTTCGAACATTCAGGAAGTCAAGGCAAGAGACGGCATAGTTCTCGGTATGATCGAGGCTGAACCGAACGCCGTAATCGGCCCGCCCGAAAACCAGTTTGTCATTCCGCTATCTTCGGAGTGGCTCTCACCTGTGCTGTTCAGTCTTCCGCTGCAACTGCTCGCTTATCATGTTGCGGTGCTTCGCGGTACCGATGTCGATCAGCCAAGAAACCTGGCCAAGAGCGTGACGGTCGAGTGAGAAGAGCAGTGAAGAGTGAGCCATAAAGATCTCGCGGTGTGGAAACACAGTATTGGAAGTGTATTGAAAACGTCAGAAAGATGACATTGGGCTCGATGAAGCGCTTGAGGAATAAGTGAGAATTTCTCCTCATTCCTCATTCCTCATTCCTCACCGGCTTTAATGCATGAATATATAGAAGGCTTCCGCCCTTGATCTTGTCTATTACATATTCTGCAATTTCCATGGGAATGGCTGGACAGCCGAGGCTTCGGCCGAGTCTGGCCGAGCCATGGGCGCCGTTTGCGGCTACGGCCCAGGGGCTGGCGTAACTGGCTCCGTGCATTACGATTCCTCGGCTGCTCGCATTGTCGTTTATGCCTTTTTGAAGCCCCTGGAGTTCCAGGCATAGGCCATGGCCGCCATGATACTTGCTCCCGGTCCTGAAAAAGCCCAGCGGGGTCCGGTAAGATCCCGGGCTGGTTGGAAAACCTTGTCGCGTAAAGCCATCCCGAGTTTTTCCCGTGAGATACCAGAAATCTTTGCACCTCACCCGTTTCCATATTGATTAGAAACAACCGCCTGCTGGTGGAGGGCTTCGTATAGTCTATGATGGTGATGAAACGCTTGTTATTGAACAGGTGATGATTGTCGATGGCGAATTTAAGGGCTTCATAGTAAGCCTCGTAGGGCACGCGGCCGTCTTTTGCCGGCGGGCGCGGCGGAAGGGGCTTCTGAATGGTTTTGTCGAACCGGTGCTGCCAGTTGCCGGGCCATGGTGATAAAATAATTAAAAAAGCCGCGGCCAACGAGAGCAGACGGCATGTAATCCTGCACATATTTCTATACCACTGCCGGTAAGTATTTAACTTTCACTCAATTCCTCGATCAGCCAATCCCTGTAATGATTTATGCGGCCGTCTGCCCCCGGAGGACCCTTCGAATCAACTCGGCTATTTGTTTCATGCTGAATGGTTTCATCATTAATTCGACACCGAGGTCCATGGCGCCATGCGCTGTGAGTTTCTCGCTGAACCCTGTACAGACGATGATTGGTATATCTGGCCTAATACAAAGGATTTCTTTGGAAAGATCCGTTCCAGTCAGCTTCGGCATCGTATAATCGGTAATAATCAGGTCGAACTCACCGGGTCGGGAACGAAAGATTTCAAGAGCGCGCAGACTATTTGTCTCAGGGGTAACCTTATAGCCGAGTTGCTCTAAAATCGTGGTCACCATTTCGACTATGATTTGCTCGTCATCAATGAGCAAAATCCTTTCCGTGCCGGTCGGTATAACTTGTCCGGTCTCGACCGCCTCACCGGGGGCCGTTCCCATTGCCGGAATGTAGACGCTGAACGTAGTGCCTTTACCTGGTTCGCTCTGAACGGTAATAGCCCCATCGTGGCGTTTGACTATCCCGTTGACGACCGACAGCCCGAGTCCACTTCCTTTTCCGACTCCCTTGGTGGTAAAATAGGGGTCGAATATACGCTCTAAAGTTGCTGTATCCATCCCGATGCCCGTATCTGAAACGCTCAATTTCAAATGCGGTCCAGGCTTGAGATCAACGATTGACTGATCAGCCAGGTCACTTTTGCTCAAATCGACACGGGAGAGTCCGACACCCATAATGCCCTTGTCGTCCATTGCATGAGCCGCGTTCGTGCAAAGATTGATCATTACCTGATGTATTTGGGTTGCATCGGCCGAGGCCACGCCCTTCTCGATGTCGTGCCTGATTTCGATTGAACTTGGCAGCGACGCCCTCAATAACGCCAATGCCTCTTTGACAATCGAGCTAATCTCTACCGGGATTTTCTGCTGCTCTTCGTCAAAGCGGCCGAATGCCAGAATTTGCTTCACGAGGTCTCTTGCCCTCATTGCAGCATTTAAAGTCTGTTCCAGTCCATGCCGCAACGGGCTGTCATGCACGATGTCGTTTAGAGCCATCTCCGTGTAGCCGATGATGGGGGCCAGGACGTTGTTGAAATCATGGGCTATGCCTCCGGCAAGAGTCCCGATGGCTTCGAGCTTTTCTGCCTTTCTGAAACGGGCTTCGGCAAGAGCCCGTTCCGCTTCGGAATGCTTTCTCTCGGTAATGTCCTGCCAGATTACCACCAGGTACTCACGGCCTCGCAGGTTGATTACCCGGTTACTGACCAGTACGTCGCGAAGCGTTCCATCCTTGCGGCGGTGGCGGTTTTCGAAGCGTCCATGACCTGCTTTCACTATCGCTCGGATATGTTCCACGATCTCTTGCCGTGTCGGGGTCCCCTGTAAATCGAAGAGCGTCAGGTTGGCAAATTCTTCCCGTGAATACCCCAGGCCTTGGCAGGCCGCATCGTTGAATTCGGCGAAGTGGAGCGTTTCGGAATCGATGAGTACAATGCTTTCCGCCGCTTGATCGACAATAGCAGAGTAGATTCCTTCACGTTCCCGCAAGCTCTGTTCGGAGCGCTTACGCTCGGTGATATCACGAATGAAGACCAGGTGGGCGTCTTTACCCTGGAACCTGATGGGCACCGACGTGGTCTCTACCGGGACGTGCGAGCCATCCAGACGCAGGTACTCCTGTTCTATTGGCGGCGCCAGACTCCCGGTCCCACGCTGTAAAGTGACGCGAGTGGATTCGCGGTACCGCGGAGCCACCCGTGTCATTAACTCGGTATCGAGCAGTTCCTCGGGCTTTGATGCCCCCAAGAGGCTTATCATAGCGGGGTTTAGATAGACAAAGTTGCCGCCGCTCTGGACGAAGATGGCTTCAGGTGCTCCCTCGACCAGGGTCCTGAAGCGTGCATCACTTTCGCGCAGTGCCTCTTCCGTCCGTTTGCGCTCGGTGAAATCGTTGCCAATACACAAAATTTCTACGACCCGCATCTTTTCGTCAAAGATCGGCTTATTGGTCCACGCGACCCAAACCCTCTCCCCGTTGCGGAGCATATTTTCGTTAATGTTGTTGATGTATTTGTCAGGGTTCGCCCCGACATCTTCAACCATTGCCCTCAAATCCCGGCCTGTAGACTCCACCTCGGGGACAATGGTTCCGACAATATCCTTGCCCAGTATCTCATCTTCGGTGTAACCGAAAAAATGTTGAGCGAACTCGTTAAAGAAGGTCACCTTGCCCGAAATGTCCCTTCTGAGGATGATGCTGTTCGCATTCTGAACCAGTATGCGATATTTTTCTTCACTTGCCTTCAATGCCTCCTCAGCCCGCTTGCGTTCGGTGATGTCAACCAGCGCGCCGACGAGACCGCCAGGCGCGCCGTCAGGCCCGTCAAACGTGCCTTTGTGGAAGATGACATCGTGCCGGGCCCCATCGGCGGTCTGGATGCGTCCCTCGTACATCTGCGTTCCGGGGTGCGCAAACAGCTCGCTATCGGCTCCTGTGTACGCATCGGCCAGTTCCTTTGGGGCAATCTCGCAGGCCGTCTTGCCGGTGATCTGCTCTCGCGACATCCCATAGAGCTGCTCAAAGGTCCTATTGCACCCGAGATATCGACCCTGGCGATCCTTGTAAAAGACCGGGTGTGGCATGGTGTCGATTATGACCTGGAGGAATTCGGCCTGCCGCCTCATCTCATCCTCCGCCAACTTGCGCGCGGTGACGTCTCTACCTTCCGGTATCAGCAGAACGACCTTGCCGGTTTCATCCGTTATCGGCTTGAGAGAGAAATCAATATGATGGAGTTTTCCACAGGCGGTGGCATAGGACGCTTCAAACCTTATAAACTCACCTTTCGCAGCCTTTTGCACCGCGAGACGAACCTGTTCCCGCAGTTCCGAGGAATGCGCCCACCAGGGACCCTCCCAAAAGGGCTTGTGAAGAACATCCGCCTCCTCGACACCGGCATAGCTCAAGGCATTTCTATTTGCTTCCAGCAGCCTGCCGTCGGTGGATAGCAACCCGATGAATTGATAAGCGCAGTCGAAGATGGCGTGAAACTTCCGCTCACTTTCACGGATTATCTTGTCTGCCCGGATTTTAAAAAGCGATTGCCCGGCGATGTCAGCGATAAAGCTAACCAACGCAGTGTCGTATTCGATTATGTAATCGACTTTTTCGTGGCTGAAGACCGGCACCCGATCCAGTGCCGCAAGGTAGTCCTCGACCTCGAAGCCGCATTCGTGCGCTTGCCGGATGAAGAACTCCCTGTCCGGGGTCTCATCCTCATAAAAGAACTGCCCCAGGAACAACGTTGCCAAGTGGCGTCCTGCAACCATGATCGGTACGCCGATATCGGAAAGCCCGTTTTTGCACTTGTAGCGGCATGCCACACCCTCGACCAGGTGGCCCTTGATGTAATTGTCACTCTCCCGGCAGCGCTGCAGTGAAACCGGATTGGAGCGGTGGAATTTGGTGCAGACATCCTGCCAGCCGGTTCCAACCAGGATCGAACCGTCGCCGGCATCAACGAGGCCGATCGGCATGCCTGCCGCCCGGTAATGCGCATCAGCCATTTTCTGGAAGGTGGTCAAGTCAAGAAGATCGGAAAGTCTGTAATCACTCATTGCCCACCACTCTAAAAAACCGTATCGTAAATTGAAGGTTTAGCCCATGTGTCGTGAGGGGCCTCGTTGAATCGGGAACGGCGCCCGGGAACTCGAAGGCCTTGCAGCTTATAGAGCAAGCATTCTTCCTTCGCCGACAGCACAGCGTATTCATTCCGTTACTCTGACATAATTCTTTAGTAGCGGGTATAATAAAGTGGACTTGGACAAAAGACTAGGTTGAACAGAAAAAGCTGGGAGCAACAGGTGAACGGAGAAGTTCCATCTCGAACAGGATTTCACTGACGGGTTTTGTTTGACTTATTTTGAAAAACTTGCTACGCAAAGACTCTGGACTACCGTGTGTTGAAGCAATGAAGCAACACTCGTGCTGACAGGGGCGCCAGAAGGCGCCTTTCATATTTTTGGACCAATATCGTCGCAAGGCGGGATGGGCATAGATGGGACAGGACAACGGACGTGTTATAATGGAAGGAAAGGGCATCCAGTCAGTGCTGGAGCGCCTTTGCGACGAAATCGTCGCCTCGAGCGGCGACCCCCGAAAGCTTGCCCTGGTGGGTATTCATACCGGCGGCGTCTTTCTGGCCAACAGGGTCGCGGCCATTATATCGGAAAAGCTCAAGGTCCAGGTACCGGTCGGGACCCTCGACATCGGGCTTTACAGAGACGACTGGACGCGTCTGCACAATCAGCCCGTACTGAAGGGAACGGACCTGCCGTTCCGCATAGACGACCTGGATCTCGTTCTTATCGACGATGTGCTCTACACCGGAAGAACGATCCGCGCCGCCCTCGACGCCTTGATCGACTACGGCCGTCCGAGGCGGGTCCGGGTGGCGGTTCTTGTGGACCGGGATCACAGGGAACTGCCCATCTTCGGCCAGTTTGTCGGAATGGCCGTCGATACAAGCGCCGAAGAACAGGTGAACGTGCTCCTGAGCGAAAAAGACGGGGTGGACAGGGTGGTGGTCGAATCGCCGAAAAAGCAGGCGAACATGCAAAGAAATGTGTAAATGGGCGAGTTGGCTTGTGTCAAACACAAGCCATGCTAATTTGCCAATTCGCCCCTTCACATGCTCACCTGTCGTTTTATCATTTGAAAAAACCGGCCCGGCGTGCTAAATGTTGAAAGTCGGGCGGGAGTAGCTCAGCTGGCTAGAGCGTCAGCCTTCCAAGCTGAGGGTCGCGGGTTCGAATCCCGTCTCCCGCTCCAACTTTTTTAAGAAGAGCAAGATAGACTCAAAGTTCTCGAACTTTTACCGTGACTTTTTCTAAAGCGTTAATTGCCTGAACGATTTACAATTCGGCACTTTTTTGAACCAGTACCTCATCTTCCCCTTGATAAACCCCGAACGGTGAAACGATTCCAAGATCGGTGATTTTGACAATCTATAAAGTCACCCATTTGAGAGCGGAATAAGCGCCGAAAAACAACCCACGCCCAAGCGCTTTCCGGTAACACGAACGCGGAAATCCGTCCCCTCTCCACTCTTATGGAGTGATCTCCCGATGTGGTCGCCCCGGAGTGGAATCCCGGTCCTTCTGTGGTTCCCCGTCGATGGGACGCCACACGGAAAGGGCGGCAGGTTCCCTGCGCATGTAATCGGTAGACCTGCGCTTGCTGCGGATGTCCAGGTAGACACGTTCCACCGCTTCAAAAGAGAGACCGAGCGCCGCCGTTGCTTCTTTGATGGGAACGCCCGTTGCTTCAGCGTGCAGCAGCGGGTCCAGAAGTTCGAAAGGTAAGCCGAAAAAGAACTCCTGCTCGGTCTGGGGAGCGGAGAATGTTCCCGAGGACGGCGCCCGGCCAGTGATTGCTTCCGGTATCCCCAGACAGGAAGCGAGTTGGTATATTTGCATCTTGTAGAGACCTAGAAGAGGGTGGATGTCCACCCCGATATCGCCATAGCGAACCATGAATCCCAGATCGTATTCGGTGCGGTTGTGGGTCCCGATGACGGCATATCGGAGCTTTTCGGCGTAGTAGTACTCCATCAGCATGCGACTGCGCTGCTTCATGTTGGTCGCCGCGACGATGTCCAGGTACTCTGAGAGCGGCAGGCGCCGCCGCACAGGGTCGACTCCTCCCGGTGGGAAGACCTCAAGAAAAAAGATATTGAATCCTTCGCTCTCGAGAGGATTGTGTCCCACGACGATCCTGGATGTCCAGCCGTCTTCGTACTCGGGGACTATGCGCCGGATCGCTTCATCCCTGCGCCGGTAGCATCCCAGGCTCTCGAGGCCGGCCGTGAGATCTTCTTTCACCCAGTGCACCCCGAGATCGTCGAGAAGGTCTTGAGCCAATGTCTCGCTTTCGCCCTCCACATCCCTTTCGGGGAGAATCAGCCCCAGCACCCGTTCCGGGCCGAGGGCTCGGGCCGCAAGGCTTGCGGCGACCGCTGAGTCTACCCCTCCGCTTACCGCTACCACACCTCCTTTCCGTCGAAGATTTTCCAACACCTGGGTTCGGAGACCTTCCGCCAGGTGGGCGGCCACGGAGACTGGATCGATGTCGAGAGAATCCCTCGTAAATGACATTATTTAAACTCCCCTCAAAGGCGCGGTGATAATCCCGGCCGTCTGGTGCATGTGCTCCCCAAGTCGGGAAACCATTACATATCTACGTTAGGATTCTGGGGATGTCTTCGCAAGCCCCGGGAAATCCGGCCAGTGTTCCAAATGTCCTCGGACTGACGTCGTTCCTGTCCTGCGTTCGCAGCCTCAATCCTTAGAAATCACAGTGGCGGGGACGGGAAGACTGGGCTCCAGCGGCCTCAATTGGCTGACCTTTACCCGACCTCGTCCCCTGAGCCTGACGATTGATCTGCGCAAAATCGCGGCCAGAATCATTAACCATGCGCGGACAGCCAACTGCAGCGAGTCCCGGTGTAAGCCCGCCCTCAATCCTGCCCTCGTCCAATAGAAAATCGGTCCGCCGAGGAATGCGTATCTTTCGAATCGCTTCCGCCTGCCGCCGGGGTACAGTCCGGCCCGCTCTATGTTAATCATCAGGCGAGCCGACCGGAGAAACGGCGGGAGGTAGTGGATACTATTTTTAGCATGCATTCGGTAGAGCATGGTGTAGGGTGAGCAGACCAGAATGCTGTTGCCGGAGTATCCCAGTTTTGCAACCAGATCAAAGAGATCCAGGTGGAAAATCCCCCGGGACCACCCACCCACATCATTAAAGGCTCGCCTGCAAATCACCAGGGCACCCAGAAACCAGCCAGTCTGCCGGTCCCTGGCCATCAACGATTCGTACTCCACGAATTCCACGCTTTTCGGCGCCGCATCCTGCCGAAACGCCGGCACCGGGCCTTCAAAAGAGCGTCCCCCGGAGACTATCGTGGTGGGGCGCCGTTCTGTCATAAGCTGTTCGTAGATATCCAGTGCCCACGGGGTAAAGAGGTCGTCTCCATCCAGAAAAATCAGGTACTCTCCCTTGGCGACAGCCGCACCCCGATTGCGCGCCTCGATCGCTCCGCGGTTCACCGGCAGCGCGAGCAAGTGCACAGAGTCCTCGTACCTTTTTAGTACCTCCAGCGAGCCGTCCTGCGATCCATCATCCACGACGATCACTTCTTTAGAAGAGTGCCTCTGCGATAGAACCGATTCTACTGCGTCCTCTATGAACTCACGTTGGTTGTAGCAAGTGATGACAATACTGTATCGGACCCCTGAACTGTGCTGTTCGGCCGATCCCGGTTGTTTTAGCGTTTCGCCCGCCATCGCCGTTACTCCAGTATGTTTTTCCCCTGCACTCCAATATCCGTCGGTCTTCCATTAGGCGCAAATAATATAAGTATCCTTTCCGGGAATTATGGAGGGCAGGCAAACGCAATCATAAAAAGACTATAAATCCAGTTATTTGCATGATGAAGTCGGATTCGGCGTGTGCCTGCGTGTAGCGATTGTACCTGCCGAAGCCGAGAAAAGCGATGGTCCCTCTGGAAGGAATGAATCATGTTTTTCTATTCCGGAAAACCATTATTATTCCTTCTCCTTCGACTATTCCTTCTCCTTCATGTAGATGGTGCTCATCTATAATCTCAAAATTGGCATAGATAGTGTTGATAATGTGGGTGAGCTTTTCTGTCCTATATATTCTAACGATAAATACACTATTCATATCACGAAGAAGGCTAGACAATTTAATCAATATTGGCAATACCTTATCTTTTCTTAGATAATAAATTGTGTCTTTAAATAATATAACATCGTATTTACGATCTGAAGTATATGATTCAATGTCATGAGCAATAAAGGTAGCTACGTTATTTGTTTTAATCGATCTATAGCGATTCTTGCATTCATCTATTGCAATATCAGATATATCAACTCCAGTGTACTCCATTGACACATCCTGAGAGTTAAAAAATGTCAATCCGGTACCACACCCTAAATCCAAAAGATGCCCGCCTTTGAGATATCTGTAAATAATGGCATATACCGGATCGTCTTTGAGATTGCTCGCCATATAAGTCGAATATCCGGTTTTAAATTCCTTGTTCCATTGATTCCTCTTAGCAATATGAGAACCATAGTCCGTTATTACTTTATTCTTCACTCGTGCCAATATATCTCTAATCAATATCATATAGCACCCCTTTGATGATTAGGGCCAAGTCTTTAGAATTATCCGTTCTAAAATGCACCAACAGATCAAAACGACATGACAAGTGCTGAAGCGCGCGTAAGTCTAAAAGCCGGATTGCTGAATGAACAACGCGCCGGCCATTACTGCATCATGCCACCGCTGGAGCACTTTCAGAAGAGCGGATGCATTTTAGGTTTTAAGCACTAAATACCTGACCGACAAGGCCCTGGGCATGACCGAGACAGGGAAGAGTGCATTTGCGTATAAGCGCTAAGTATGCCTGATTATTGTCTTGACGATGGGGTTACAATTTAGATGCGAGGATTACTGAAAGCGTGCGCGGGCATAAGCCTTGCCGGGTTTCCAATGGCTTTCATGTGCGAATTGACGTCTCTATTAACCACGGCATTCGGACCCACGAACACATGGTCTCCCATTAGCAAGGGCCCGAGAATCGTGCAATTGGGGCCAGCCCACAAGTGATCTCCAATCACTGTTTCGGCATCTATTCCTGCCTCAGCGAATTCATAATTTGTGCTGATCGTTATCCCCTGGCAAAGGGATGCACCTTCCCCTATTTTGATGTTGGGTCCAATGACTATGCCCGTGGGGTGGAGTATGGCCAGGCCAGGTCCAATTATGGCCCTGTGAGAAATTTCAGCGCCGGTAATTATGTGGGACAGTATTTGAAAGCAACGAGCCGGGAAAAGTGCCCCTATCGTACTAAAATAATGAGACACTCGAAAAAATAATGCAGCATGAAACCCCAACCGCGTGATGGCCTCGGCTGCTCCCCGGAAGCGTATTTTATCGGATCTGATAAGGTCGCGGGTACTCATCTCTCCGGTCTTGTATTTCCCGACGGCTTTACTTATTTCCTGCACTTCCATCTCGTGTTTTCCCCCTTCATTTTCACATCCTGACTGGGAAAAAGTTAGTATTTAGTCATCTTAAGCTACGCTCTCTCTCATCTTGCCAGGTTTGAAAGCAGCAGGAGTAACTCGGAAGCAACTACCTTGCGCCCCAGGTTGTTGAGATGTGCGCCGTCGTCTGTATAATCATCGACCAGTGCATAGTATATTTTATCTCCCACGTCAAAGCATTCCCTCCTGCCATCGGGATAAGTGGACTCAACTCGTGCTAAATCAAAGAGCGGGGCCTTATCTGCGTATTCATTCCTAATCATATCATTAAATAGATTCCGCTTCATACTTGCTTCGGGATCTTTAACAGATCGGCCGAGAATGATCTTTATCCGGTCTTTGATGCCGGATGGCCTCGAAACCAGGGGAACCGTAACGTGGATAAATTTTGTCTTGGGGAATGTATGTTCCAGTTCAGACATCGCCGATTGGTAACGGTCGAACAATTTCTTGATATCTGTCTCCTTCGAGAAGTCAATGTAGCAAAATTTAAAGAAGGCAATATCCGCCGTCGCACCAATTCCGTTCTGAATATATTTCACAAAATCATCTATTTTTGATTGAGGAACAGTATTTTCCCCCAGCCAAACATGGTTGAACGCTGGTTCTGATCCATAATCCCGGTACTTGTCGATTTTTTTGATGGAAAGTTGAATTTGGGGGAGATCCGTCATGATGTCGGTTACCCCATCGAGGATGTTTTGACCGACGGATTGATGCCCGAAAAAAATCCTCTTCTCAGAGAGTTTTTTCCAGGTATTGGATGAGACGCCTCTAAGGTTATCGAGATGTATGGTTGTCTGTGCCGGTTTATGTCCACTGCAACCCGCGGAAAGCATCAGCACCGCGGACAGGGCCAGCACTGAACCAACCCTTTCCATCATTTTTGTTCTCCTTAATGGTTGCAAATCATGGATTTCAAAGAGAGTTTATCAACTTTTCCGCTACTCGTTTTTGGAAAAGTCTCAATAAACTCTACTGACTTCGGCACCATGAAATCCTCCAACTGGGATTTGCAGTGGAGGATGACGTCTTTCTCGGTCAAGGCCTGCCCATCTTTGCAGCGAATGAAGGCGATGATGGCCTGTCCCAGAACCTCGTCGGGAACGCCTATTACAGCGGCTTCGGCAACGCCCTCAAGAGCGCAGAGGCAATGTTCCACTTCTTTGGGGCTTATCTTCTCCCCGCGGCTCTTGAGCATGTCGTCCTTGCGGCCAATGAAATAGAGAAATCCCTCCTCATCCATCTTAAAGAGGTCCCCCGTGTGGAGGACCCTCTCGCCGGGATATTTTCCGGGCCGTAAGGCCCGTGCGGTCTCGTCGGGACGTCCCCAATAGCCCACCATGACATTGGAACCCCTTACCACGAGTTCTCCCACGGTCCCGGGCGGCGCCCGGCCGCCATCGTCATCCTCGACCCAGACCTCTTCGTTCGGCATTCCCCGTCCTATTGAACCGGGCCTGCGGTCCAATTCCGCGGGAGGCAGATAGGATACGCGTTTGCACTCCGTGAGGCCATACATGGAGTAAAGACGGACATGGGGAAATATCCCGCGTAGTTGTTCTATGTGGGTCGGCGGAAGTGCCGCTGCGGTGTTCGTGATATACCTCAGATTGGAGAAATCGAATTTCTCCAATTTCTTGAGTCCGAGCAGGATGGCAAAGATGGTCGGAACGCCCGGAAATCCGGTGACCCGTTCCTCGATCATCCGCAGGATCATCTTGTACGGATAGGTGAACGCCCGTTCCAGAACCACCGTGCCGCCAAACTTAAAAGCCATGAGGACCTGGTAGAGACCGTAATCGAAAGAGAGGGGGAGAAAATCTATTATAATGTCATCCTCACGGTTTTCCAGGTAGGTTGACACGGAGGTCGCGGCCGAGACCATGTTGCGGTGGCTGAGCATGATCCCTTTGGGCTCTCCGGTGGAACCCGACGTGTAGATGATTGACGCCAGATCGAGATCGATGTTCGAAGATGGAGGAGCGACACTGGCGTTAAATCCGGATGAAGATACCTCCGCGAAACTATGGGATTCGGCGCAGGTCCCGAACGTGGAAGGGATCTCTTCGGTCCGGCCCACCCAAACCACATGCTTCAGGGATTTTGCCGTGGCAATACCATCGGAAGAGACCTGGGACCTGGACGTGTGGGTAATGAGCACCTTGATCTGGCAGTCATTTAGAACGTAGGCAAGTTTAGAGGCCTTCATTGTGGGGTTGAGCACCAGGAAGATGGCGTCAGCCTTGAGTATGCCGAATATAGAGATCACGGAAGCTACCGAATTGTCCAGGAAGACGGCTACCCTGTCTTGCCGCCGAGTCCCGAGTTCCCTTAGAAAATGAGCAACCTGGTTTGCCCGCTCGTTTATCTCTCCATAGGTGAGGCGTTCACCGTCGCAGATGAGAGAGACTTTCCGGGCAAGGCGGCTTGCGGAATTTTCGAGAAAGTGATGAAGCAGCATTGGACAACTCCACATTCCGGGTGAGCAGGAGGTTTGATAATTACCCCGGCTTATGAGCGATGCGATCTCAATTCGTCATTATTTTGACGATCTCCGGTCCTTGAGCGATGTGGGAAGAAAAATGGCTAATAAACAGATGGTCCAGAAGCTGCGTAGAGAGGATTCCCACGAGAGCCATGTTTTCACGCTCGCTCGTCAATTGCCCTTCCCGTTTGACACACTTATCGATCAGCCGTGTCACTTTGTCCGGATCGAAATAGCCGGCTCGACGAAGCGCCGATTCCGACAATAGATCGGATACGTAGTCATGCTTGTGATCGCCGAGAAAGCACCTGCTGATCGGGGCGCGGTAAGGCCGTTTGGGGCGTTGGGACAATTCGGATGGGATCAGGTTGGCGGCGGCTCTGCGGAGAATGAACTTATCCCTCAGACCATGCATGCGATAGCGGGATGGCAGCTTGCAGGCGAATTCCACGACGCGGTGATCGAGAAACGGAAAGCGGCCTTCCACGGCATGAGCCATCGCAACCCTGTCTCCCTGCGAGGAAAGCAGGTAGTTTGAGAGGAATATGGAGACTTCCGTATATTGCGCCTTGGAGAGCGAGTCCCATTTCGTATAGTCTCGTGGGAGCGTAGCCTCGAATCGTTTCGGAAAATTCTCCCCCCTGCCGGTTGCCTCTTGCAGGTCAGACGAGAAAAATGTTTGGAGATGGGCCGTATTCTCCCACCGGATGAGATGCGAGTAGCAAGGGGAATCGACTCGGGTGCGCCCCTTCCCGAAAAACTTTTCCACAAAAACCTGGGCCCTGGCATCCCGGGGGTAAAAGATATCGGGATAAAGCTTTTGGAGGAGCTTGGGGCGGACCTTGGAGTCGGGCTGGCGAGCCCAGAAGCGTCGAATCAGGTCTTCCTTGAAAATATCGTAACCGGCGAAAAACTCGTCGGCCCCCTCGCCGGTCAGCACAACTTTGAAGCCGCTTTCGCGCACCAGTTGCGAGAGCTGGTAAAGGGGAGCGGGCGCCGTGCGGAGCGTGGGGACTTCGGTGTGCCAGATGACCTGCGGGAAACTTTCTCCGATGCTTTGCTCCGTGCACAGGATGCTCCGGTGATCGGTCTGCAGGGCAGCAACCGCCTTTTCCTGGAAGGCGGTTTCATCGAAGCGTCCATCCGTGAAGGCGACGGAGAACGTACGGAGTTGATTGTTGAAGTAGTGCTTAACGAGTGAAGTGATATACGTGCTGTCCAGCCCGCCGCTCAGGTACGCTCCGACGGGAACGTCCGCGCGCAGGCGGATACGGGTCGCGTCCTGGAGCAAATACTGCAGCTCCTCCGTATAATCGTCCAGACTCCGGGTGGCGCCCTCAAGTCCCGAATTCGAGAAGGAAAGTTTCCAATAAGGTTTTAGGATCATCCCATCCCGGGAAAATAGCGCGTAGTGTCCGGGCGGGACCTGGTATATGTCCTGGAAGGCCGTGAGAGGGGCCAGAGGTGCCCAGCAGGTGAAGATATCGGAGAGAGTTTGGGGATTGATGGCGCGAGGCACGCGCGGGTCCGCGAAGATGGCCTTGATTTCGGAGCCGAATAGCAGGCGTCCCGCATCGAGATGGTAAAAAAGGGGACGAACCCCCAGCCGGTCGCGGCAGAGCAGCAAGCATTCGTTGCGCCGGTCCCACAGAGCAAATGCGAACTGGCCGTTGAGATATTGAAACATCTCAGTCCCGTGCTCCTCGTAGAGATGAACGAGCACTTCGGTGTCCGACCTGGTATAGAACCTGTGCCCGCTTTTGACCAGACCCTCGCGAAGCTCGGGATAGTTAAATATTTCACCGTTAAAGATGAGCCACAGGTTTTTGTCCTCATTGTAAATCGGCTGGTCGCCACCGCTGAGATCGATGATGCTCAGCCGCGCGTGAGCCAGGCCGGCGTGCCCGTCCTTGTAGATACCGAAGGCGTCCGGTCCACGATGGCGGATGCCTCCCAGCATGCGGCGAAGGAGAGCTTCGGTAGGCCCCTCGGAGCTATCGGCAAAATCGACAATTCCTGCAATTCCACACATTTCGAGACCTCAGATACGGGTCTGCGTGGTTGCAGACCGGAACCGGCTGTATTTTTGCTCAGGTTTGGCCCTGATCAAGTTTCTTTAGCACGAATTTGGACAGGGCGGCAATTGAATCGAGGTTTTCAGGTATGAGTTCCTCATCCTCGACTTTGATGCCGTAAGTCTCTTCGATCTGGTTGATGAGATCTAAAACCCCCAGGGAGTCGATGATGCCTTTTTCCATGAGGGAATCGGTATCCTCCATGCCGTTCCGAGGCACACCGAACAGGAAGTTTTTTATAATTAGACTACGGATTTCTTGTGCGATCAAGGCGTCTTGCACCTCCTCTCATGTTTCGAGTTCCAAAGCTGCAACGGCAGGTACTTCAGGGTCTTGCCGCAAAGAGGCTCAACGCTCTGATAACCCGCATAATCGCCAGCATTTTGACTCCCATC
The DNA here is from genome assembly GCA_963826655.1 of uncultured delta proteobacterium. Classification (GTDB taxonomy): domain Bacteria; phylum Desulfobacterota; class Syntrophobacteria; order Syntrophobacterales; family Syntrophobacteraceae; genus SbD1. Next base: position 28,904 of record CAWGZP010000217.1, on the reverse strand, counting down.
GATGCCCTTGAAGAAGCGGGCAAAATTCGGTGGGAGCGTTGGGAGATTCGGCCAGATATACCGCACCGGGCCTTCGGAAGCAAGGGCTGAGCCACGGAGAATCTGTCCCGGCGGGGTGGCATAAGGATTCTTCCATTCCCCTCATGGTAGCGCCGTCTTCCAAGGCGGCGTTCCTGGTATCCAAGCAAATAGCATGCCCGCTCGTTTCAATAAAAAATTTCTCGCAAATTGCTGTCGAGTCTCAGTCCCCTTGGCATTTTTTTCTCTTCGCACTACAATCAATTCGAGGAACGAAGATGACGCAAACAGGAGCACTCGACCTTCCGGGGGATGCCAAAACCTGCCATACCGGCGAAATTACTCTCTCGCTCGGCTATCGCCCGCCGTATGCCTGGAACAGCCTGCTATCCTTCCTCGCCGCCCGGGCCATTCCGGGGGTCGAAAGCGTGGACGAAGATGCCTACCGCCGCACGGTATCCATCAGAAAAGGTGCAACGCTTCATCTGTGGCTGGATCTCGGTGCTAAACCTATCGGAGCAAAACGCTCTTTCCATAAGCATGGCGCCGACGCTGTTGCCGGTTCTATCTCAAGCATTGGCCGCGATCAGCCATTTGTTCGACATAAACTGCAGTCCCGGGGAAGTTTACGAGAAACTTGCGGCCATGAACGAGCTTGCGCCGAATATCTGTGTGCCGGGAACGCGGCTGCCGGGATGTTTCGACCCGTTTGAAATGTCGGTGCGGGCCGTTTTGGGGCAGCAGATAACCGTCAAGGCGGCTCGTACACTGGCCATGCGTTTGGCCACCGTCTTTGGTGAAAAAGCGTTCACCCCGTTTGCCGGGCTTGCTTTCACCTTCCCTCAGGCCGATAGAATTTGCGCCCTTGGAGTTCAGATCGAAAATCATCTGGGACCGCTTGGCATAACCGGCGCCAAGAGTCGCTCGATTCTGGCCCTGGCCAAAGCTTTGACTGCCGGTTCCATTACACTCTCCTACCGGGCGGACCCTGGCCCTGAGTTGGAAAAACTTCGCAAACTTCCAGGGTTTGGCCCCTGGACGGTTCAATATGTTGCTATGCGGGTGCTCGGTTGGCCGGATGCGTTTCCTCATACCGATTACGGTGTAAAAAAGGCGCTTTCCGGAATGCCTGCCGAGGAAATCTTGAGTTTGTCGCAGGCGTGGAGACCGTGGCGTTCGTATGCAACCATTAATTTGTGGAATTCAATTGGGAAAAAATCATAAATATGAAAGAGGAGTTTACCAGTATGATCTATGCTTGCACAATTGATACTCCTTTGGGTGCTTTGCGAGCGTCTGCCGAAGAGGGGGCGCTCACCGGACTATGGTTCCCTGGACAAAAATATTACCCGTCCAAAATGGAAACCTGGGTTTGTGAGCCTGATTATACTGTTTTCCAGGCACTGCGAATTTGGCTGGCCCATTACTTTTCGGGTGAGGAGTGCATAGCCGAGTTACGGCTTGACCCTCGCGGGACACCTTTTCAAAAAACTGTTTGGGATATCCTTTTAAAAATCCCTTTCGGGCAAATTACCACATATGGTGAAATTGCAAAAAAAATTGCTTTTGAGAAGGGATTATCCCGCATGTCTGCCCAAGCTGTGGGTGGCGCTGTCGGACATAATCCTATTGCCATACTGATTCCATGCCACAGGGTCGTTGGTTCCGACGGAAGTCTGACGGGTTATGCGGGAGGTCTTGATAAAAAGGAGGCTCTTCTTAAACTTGAACATGTGTGGGATAAAATAGTTCTTGACGAACAAGGGTAACCGTTTTCTAAAGATCGGGGCACCCACGGTCTCCCATCACCTGAAGGAATTGGTCAATGCCGGCCTGATTGTCACCGAGCGTCAGGGGAAATTTCTGATTGCCCGGCCGGTACCGGGAACCTGGGAAGAGGTGAGTAGGCTCCTGCTCGGCTAAGTGGGGGGGGAAGAGCGGTGGCTGGGCGATATTTTTTTCAAGTAATGGTTCGATATTTATAAAATTTTACATCTTGCAAACCAGGGGGTTAGCATGAACAAAACTCAAAGGGTCGTACTGATTACAGGTGGTTCCTCGGGCATCGGCAAGGCTACGGCCGTAATTCTGGCCGGGAATGGCTGGAGGGTGTATGCGGCGGCACGCCGCCTTGAGGCAATGCGGGACTTGATCGATATTGGAGTGATCCCACTCAAGCTTGATCTTACCGATGAGCATCAGTGCCGTGCCTGCATCGAAGAAATCCTGCACAACGAAGAGCGCGTCGATGCTCTTGTTAACAATGCGGGTTACGGTTCTTACGGCGCACTGGAGGACGTACCCGATGAGGAGGCACGGCGTCAGTTCGATGTGAATGTCTTCGGTTTGATGGGCCTGACCCGCCTGGTGCTGCCGCACATGAGGAAGCAGGGGCATGGGCGGATAATCAATGTCAGTTCCATAGGCGGTCGTATGACAACTCCGATGGGCGGCTGGTACCATGCCACCAAGTTTGCGCTGGAAGCCCTTTCCGATTCATTGAGAATAGAGGTCAAGTCGTTCGGTATCGACGTGGTGGTGATTCAGCCAGGCATTGTCTCGACCCAATGGGCCGATATAGCCAGGGGAAATCTCCTCGCGGCTTCCGGCAATGGTCCTTACAGCGAACTTGCCGGGAAAATGGCCAGCAGCATGGAAATCACAAGTCGCGCGCATAAGGGGCCTGTAGCCGCGGCTTCGCCTGAGGCCATTGCTAAAGTCATCGAACACGCCCTGGAAACGAGCAGGCCCAAGACTCGCTACTCGGCGCCCTGCCATGCAAAGCTCCTGCTCTTTTTCCGCTGGTTGCTCCCCGATCAGAGTTTTTGACAAGATGATGATGAAGCAACTCACTTCCCAGACCGAACCAGGGAGAAAATGTTGTGTTATGTCACGTTGAGATACTTCAGGATAATCCGGAATGCCGAACTCGCGGAATCGGCGGCAGGAAGGCGCATATGGTCGCTAAACGAGATATCATATGGCTCAAAAGGTCACGAAATTCGGAGCAGGACCGCGTAGACCCGTGCCCCTGGAGTGTAGTGAATTACGGAGATCCTTCAGGCACCAGTTCGTGAAGTAGCCCGGCCGGTACAGCCTTTTACAACGCGGTGACGGACTGCGTGCCGTCACGAGGTAACTGCGAGGCGGTGTCATTTTCGGTACAACCGACACATTCTTTTACCGATAATGGTTCCACGGAGAATCCTTCGGAATGGCACTCGATGGAATACAAGCTAGCTTAGGGGCGCAACGCCAGCGTCAGCTAATGCGCAGCTCGATGCGCGCAGGGGCATTTGGGCCGGAGAGCCTACCCGAAAGGGGTCCGAGCGGAAGGTGAGCCCACCCAGTCCGGCGCCCCCGATAGACAGTCCCCGGAAAACTATGAACGGCATAAGTTTGTTCATCGTTCTGTGATGCACTCTTTTCTCCGTTCCCTCTGCGTTGATTCCTATTTGAAAAAAACGCTCGCATAATTTTGCTTCGAGAGTAGAATTGGCTCCCGGTACTTTTTGAATAAATACCGTCTGTTGCATGAGGCAGGCGGCAAAGCTCCAGGGTGGTACGGTCACACGGATGACCGGGTAGCCTCTTGTTCCCGGCAGGGGAGTCGATGCAATACAACCAATCACGCAGACCTCTGCGCATAGCGCTGGTATTTCCGCCGGCCGTAGCGCCTTTGAGCCCGCCCCTGGGAATTGCAACCCTCAAGGCCCACCTGGAAGCAGAAGCTAATGTCTGCGTAGAAAATTTCGATCTGAATCTTGCCTATTTCGAACAGGCGGTTCGATGGCTGGGCGACGGCCGGTTACGGATGCGCTTACAGAAAATGGACTTCGAAACGACCGCGAAAAAGGCAATTGAGGCAAGAGATTTTCTTTGCGGCAGGCAGGGTATTCGAAAATTCTTCGATCTGGACGAATATAACGGGCATGCCAGGGTCTATGCCGGTTTTGGTTCAGTTCTAAACGGGCTTTTCGATAATTTTTCAAGGAAGATTCTTCTCGGTCTTCCGGTACCTCCCCTGGCAGACAAGTTTTTCGATGAATTGACGAGGCCGGTTAAAGCGTTCAGGCCTGACCTTATTGGATTTTCCATCCTTTTCAGCCAGCAGCTCTTTTTCTCGCTGGCCCTCACGAAACTGTGCAGAGGCGTCGGGGCGAAGACCGTTTTCGGCGGGGCGACTTTTTCTGTCATGCCCGATCCCGGCCGGCTGCTTGCCGGACCTGTTCCTGTCTACCTGGGCGGTGAGCGAAGGGAAGCACATATCAGCTCTCTCATAGATTACCTAATAGTGGGAGAGGGTGAAAAGGGGTTGGCCTCACTGGCTTCGTCCCTGGTCCCGGACTTCGTGCAGGGCGCATCCGACACGCTTCTTTTCGGGAGCCTCGGCATATCCGGGCTTCTTCATGTGCAAGGCGAAGAGGTCACGAGAAACCCAGCGCAGGCTGTGCCCGATCTCAATATCCTGCCGCTGCCCGATTTTTCCGATTTTCCTCTGAATAAATACCATTCGCCGATCCCTGTGCTGCCCTACCTCGCCTCACGCGGTTGCCCCTGGAGGCGTTGCGCGTTTTGCACTCACCAAAGAACCTATCTCGACTATCGTGAAGAATCCGCGGCCGAGACATCGGGCAGGCTTTCAGCACTTCGGGAAAAATATGGCGTCAGTCATTTTTGCCTGGTCGATGAGATGATCAACCCGCGCCGCTTGTCAGGGATCTCCTCGCACCTCGTAAAAAGTGGCGCACAGGTCTATTTCTCCGCCTATGCCAGGCCTGCGGGGTTTTCACGCAAGGTATTCGAAGAGGCCCACAGGGCGGGCCTTCGTCTGCTGATGTGGGGCGTCGAGTCGGCAAGCCAGCGCATGCTCGACCTGATGGGCAAGGGTACAAGCGTGCAAAAGATCGCAGCCACTCTCAAATCGGCAAGCGAGTCAGGCGTTTGGAACCTTCTGTTCTTAATATTTGGTTTTCCTACCGAAACAAAAGCTGAGTGGCTGAGCACCCTCGATTTGCTCGAATCCCGCCCGGAGTCGGTTCATGCCGTTGCACGCTCCCGCTTTACCTTGCTTGAAGGATCGCGGGTATTTCTCAACCCTCGAAGCTATGGGATAACTCGGATACTCGAACGGCCTCAAAGCGACCCCGTATCCATAGCCTACGATTACGAAGTCGCCGAAGGCCTCAGCCGGGAAGAGGCAGAAGCGATGTTTAAGGAAAATTCGCCCAGGCTCTCGGGCATGGGGCGCTCGCCCTGGTTTGGACAATTCAGGGAGCACATGCTCCTGTTTGCTTCAAGGCAGGGCATTCCTTTCATAGAATCCGGAGATTGACACATGAAAAGAGCCCCTTTCAAAGTTCTCTCCCCCACGGCGATTCTAGGCTACGGGTTCCCGGAAAAATCCTTCCTGAGAGGTATCGACAAAAAGCCCGATCTCATCGCGGTCGATGCGGGCAGCACAGACCCCGGCCCTCACTACCTTGGCGTCGGCAAATCGTTTACAAGCCGGTCGGCGGTCAAGCGGGACCTGGCGATAATGCTCGAAGGCGCGATCGGACTCGCGGTCCCATGTATTATTGGAACTGCCGGCGGCTCCGGGGCACGTGAACATGTCGTGTGGACGGAATCGATCATCCGGGAAATCGCCAAAGAGCGGGGTTTTGCGTTTCGCATGGCGGTGATCTATGCCGATGTGAGCAAAAAAGATGTAATAAAAGCCATGCGCATTGGAAAAGTGTACCCGCTGCACCCGGCTCCGGAGATTAACGCCGGCGAGGTCTCGAAAAGCGTGCGAATAGTTGCCCAAATGGGGGCCGAGCCGGTAATAGGCGCCCTGGAGCAGGGTTGCCAGGTCATACTTTGCGGCCGTTGCTACGATCCGATACCGTTTGCCGCCCCTGCGATTCAAAAGGGCTACGATCCGGGGCTTGCGCTCCACATGGGGAAGATACTCGAGTGCGCCGCCATTGCGGCGACCCCCGGCAGTGGTTCCGACTGTATAATGGGTACACTGCTAGACGACTGCTTCGAGCTGGAATCGCTCAATGAAGAAAGGCAATTTACCTGCGTCTCGACGGCGGCCCATACCCTGTACGAAAAAACGGACCCCTACACTCTGCCCGGCCCCGGCGGGTCTCTAGATCTCAGGAGGACGCGTTTTGAGGCCCTGGACGGGGGGCGCGTCCGGGTTTCAGGAACAGAATTCGTTGCTGCAAATCCATACACTGTGAAACTTGAGGGAACAAAGCGCGCAGGATTCAGGACAATCTCGATTGCAGGCATCAGGGACCCGATCCTGATCGCCCGGATCGATTCGGTCCTGGACGCGATCAAAACCAAGACCCGCGAGGCCACCGGATTTGACGGCAGCATTTTTTTTCACGTGTACGGCAAAAATGGCGTCATGGGGGTGCTGGAGCCCGAAAAAGAAAGTTCGCCGTGCGAACTTGGGTTGGTCATGGAAGTGATCGCAGGTAATCAGGGACAGGCAAATGATGTCTGTTCCTACGTGCGCAGCACACTGCTGCATTTCGGTTATCCGGGGAGGATATCGACGGCGGGAAACCTGGCGCTGCTCTACAGCCCCTCCGATATTCCGTGCGGCAAGGTTTTTGTGTTCAACATTTACCATCTAATGGAAGTGGACGACCCCAAGGGGCTTTTCCCGATTGAAGTGTATGAGGTGAGGCCATGACTACGGTCCCCATAACCGAGCTTGCCGTGGTAATCCGCAGCAAAAATGCCGGGCCCTATGAACTTACGTTCGATATTTTGTTCAAGGATGAACGGGACTATCTATTGTTAAAAAAGATGAACTTCTTTACCAAAGAACTGTTTGCACATATTTACGGGATACCTGAAACCGGGGTCATAAATGTGGTCTATTTTGACGCAGCCTTTGCAGTAAAATGCACCATAGTGCGTCCAACGGTTTCGGGCGCTCCGGGTGATACGGATATATACGGCGCTCAGCAGCATGCTCCCCTGCTCAACCTGAGGGTCCCGGTGCGCGAGGCGTAATCGAGGCGGGAAACAGCGGAAGGATGCACAACTGTTACGAAAAGTCTCAAGCGAGGTGCAAAATCCCCCCTGCCCCCCTTTACAAAAGGGGGAGGTGGGTGCCGCGTCTTTTCATGGTTTCAGGGTGTCCCAAAATGGACGTGATGAGCTGTCTCGAAAAGTTCCTCGCGAGGTGAAAATCCCCCCGGCCCACCCTTACAAAAGGGGGGTGATTGCCATGACTTTTTATGGTTTCAGGGCGTCCCGACGGGACATGAAGAGCTGTCTCGAAAAGAACGCCCACGAGGGGCTAAACTACGGTAAGGACGATAGGTTGCGCTACCGCTCCACCCATCCTACGGGTCTGAGTCTGAGGGTTCCAGTGCGCGAGGCGTAATCGAGGCCGGCAAAACAGCGGAAGGATGCACAACTGTAACCCGACAGCCTGTCGCCCCTGCGCGGGGGCGTAGAATGAAACGAAAAAACCGATGCTAATGCACGAAGTATTAATAGTCGGTGGAGGACTGGCCGGACTTATGGCCGCCTCCACCATTTCGGGAAAAGTCGATACCGCTGTCCTCAGCAAGATATACCCGACCCGGTCCCACAGCGGGGCTGCCCAAGGCGGCTTCAACGCGGCGATGAGCGAGGGGGACAGCGTTGATGCCCATATTTTCGACACCGTCAAGGGCAGCGATTATATCGGCGACCAGGACGCCATCGAAGTGCTCTGTTCAGACGCACCACAGGTAATCTACGAGCTTGAAAGAATGGGGGTGCCATGGACACGCCGAGCCGACGGAGGCATCGCCCAACGCGCTCTTGGCGGGGCCGGGTTCCCACGCGCCTGCTTTGCCGCCGATTTTTCCGGGCACGTCGTCCTGCATACGCTCTATGAACAGATACTGAAGCTGGGTGTAAAAATCTATCCCGAGTGGCATCTGCTCGAGTTGCTCATGGAAGAAGGGCGCCTGTCGGGAGCCCTTGTCTACGATATCCCCGGGGCAAGGCTCGAAGTCATCAGGGCAAAAGAGGTCATACTTGCAACGGGAGGATATGGCCGCGCTTTTGCCAAAACAACCAACGCGCACGCCAGCACCGGTGATGGGATGGCTATTGCCTACCGCGCCGGGGCTGTGCTTTCCGACATGGAATTCGTTCAGTTCCACCCGACTACTCTTTATGGGACGAATATTCTGATATCGGAGGCCGCGCGCGGGGAGGGGGGATATCTGCGTAATGCGGCAGGCAAGCGCTTCATGTCCGATTACGCTCCGGAAAAGATGGAGCTTGCGTCCCGCGACGTCGTGTCGAGGGCTATCTTCAAAGAAATAAAGGAAGGACGAGGGTTTGACGGTCACTATGTTCATCTGGATCTGACCCACGTCGGGGAGGCTCGCGTGGCGGAGCGCCTGCCTCAGGTAAGGGAGATTTCCAGCAGGTATGCGGGAATCGACCCGGTGAGGTCGCCGATACCGATCGAGCCCGCCCAGCACTATAGCATGGGGGGCGTAAGGACCGATATCTGGGGGATCACCTCTATCCCGGGGCTTCTTGCGGCAGGCGAAGTGTCGAACGTAAGCGTGCATGGAGCGAATCGCCTGGGAGGGAATTCACTCCTGGAAACGGTTGTTTTTGGAAGACGCGCGGGAAACAGGGCCGCGGAACTTGCCGGGCGGGAGCCCTGGCCCGGTCTTTCTCCGGATACCGTGAAACGCTCGGTCGATCGATGGAACGAGCTTCTGGCCGCCGATCCTGAAGGAATGAACCGGGACGATAGCACCTTCGCCGTCCGCAGGGAGATGACGACACTTATGACCAATCAGGTCGGCGTTTTCAGGACCGGCGAAGAGCTTGAAAACGCGGTTGAAAGATTGACGGGGCTAAGGGGCCGCTATGGCAGACTTGTCCCTGCCGGCGGGAAAAGGCCTTTCAACCTGGCCTTCCTGGATTACCTCGAAGTCGGATATCTGCTCGATTTGTGTGAATTGATCGCCCGGGGCGCTCTTGCGCGTACCGAAAGCCGCGGCGCTCACTACCGGACCGATTACCCGAAGCGCGACGACAAAAACTGGCTCTTACACACCTTTGCCTGCCAGGCGGAACAAGGACCGAGACTCAGCACCGGCCCCGTTTCGATCACCCGCCATCAACCGCAGGAACGAGGCTACTGAAATGGAATTGTCGCTCAAAATGTTTTGAAGGAACGAGGCTACTGAAATGGAATTGTCGCTCAAAATGTTTTGAAGGAACGAGGCTACTGAGAATGGAATTGCTACTCAAAATCTACAGGTTCGACCCCGGCAGGGATAGAGCCTCATATTTCCAGGAATTCGAGATTGCTCTTTCGCCGGAAAAAACGGTGCTGGATTCTCTTTTCCTCGCCTGGGAGCAGGACCCCAGCCTCTCTTTCCGCCGCTCCTGCCGAAGCTCTATCTGTGGGTCCTGCGCCGTTGCCATAAACGGGCGCCCCGCGCTGGCATGTCAAACCTTGATTGGAAAGGCGATGGAGAATGCGGGAGCGATCGTCGTCGAACCCTTGCCGCACTTCAGAGTGTTAAAGGACCTGGTCGTCGATCTGGAACCGTTTTTCGAATCCATGAAGGCAGCGCTTCCCTGGCTGATACCGCGAGCGGACTATGACGGGAAAATGTCTCCCGAGGTATCCCGAAAGCTTGAAGACCCGGCAACCTGCATACTATGCGGGGTGTGCAACGCGGTCTTTAGCGAAAAAGGTGAGATCAGGCCGGCGGCACTTGTAAAAGCTATGCGTATGGCCATGGACCCAAGAGACGCACTGGGTTTTAGTCGAATCCGCCTGCTGGAGACGCCTCCGGAAATCCTGAAGCTCTTCATCCAGCAGCTTCCCGAGACATGTCCAAAGGGAATCAGGATAGCGCAGATGGCCTGAGACTGTTGCGCTCTCGCTCGGCTTGTGCCCCGATGAAGTACTTCCTGGCCTTTTCATAAATCACCGAAGCAAAAAAGAAGGCCGCCGCAACCATTATTATGGTCGCCCCGGAGGTAAGATTGAGAGTGTAGGAAAACCAAAGGCCCACCAGGGAAAAGAAGCAGTTAAGAAACACGGAAACGACCATCATTGTCTTGAGCGAGTGGCAGAACTTTTCCGCTATATAGGGAGGGATGGTGAGAAGAGCGATAACGAGTATGAGTCCTACGATGCGTATAAGCATGATTACTGAGAGCGCGATCATTGCCAGCAAAACATAGTAGAGCAATTCAACCCGCACGCCCATGGCCTTCGCGAATTCCTCGTCGAACGACATGGCCAGGAAGCTGTTGTAGAGGGTAAGAACAATTATGAGGACCCCGATGTCAACCAGGACCATCATTATGAGATCCGAGCGGGGCACGGCCAGAATGCTCCCGAACAGGTAGCTCATCAGGTCCACGTTGTAGCCCGATGTAAGGTCGACCAGGATGATTCCCGTTGCCATTCCTACCGCCCACAGCACCCCCACCACGGTATCGGCCCTTTGTTTGTTTTTCAGAGTGACGCTGGACATGATCATTGCGCTGACCAGCGCAAATCCTGCTGCCCCGGCAAGCGGCGGTATTTTCAAAAAGAACGCCAGCCCGATGCCGCCGTAAGAGGCGTGAGCGATACCACCCGAGATAAAGACGATCCGGTTTACAACGATGAGCGTACCGATGATTCCGCAGGCCACGCTCGTGAGCAGTCCGGCGAGAAGCGCATTGCGCATGAATTCGGCTTGAAAGACCTCGATCATTTTATCAGGATTCCTCGTGGTTGTGCTTACGCAAAACGCGATGAGGCATCCCGCCGTGAGCTATCAGATCGACGGGGCACTGGTAGGCCGAATGGATCATCTCGTCGGTTATTTCGCCGGCGTCGTGATAATAAAGGGTCCGATTGAGGCATGCCACCGAGTTTATGTAGCTGGACAGAACGCTTATGTCATGGCTCACCACGACAATGGTCATCGTTGAGTTGAGGTCTTTGAGAAGGTCATAGAGGTATGTATGAAACTGGGCATCCACGCTGGCGGTAGGTTCGTCCATGAGTAGCACACTGGGTTCGGAGCTGAGCGCGCGGGCGATCAGAACACGCTGCCTCTGACCGCCGGAAAGTTTGCCGATCTGCCGGTCATGGTACTCCCACATTCCCACTTTTTCCAGCACCCGCCTGGCCTGGTCCCTGTCCTCCGAAGTGTATCGGCCTTCCCGTCCCAACCGTCCGATCCTGCCCATGAGCGCAACATCCTGAACGGAAATCGGGAAATCTTTATTAAGGCCGGTATCCTGCGGTACATACCCGACGGTCCCCGCGGCTTCCCGGGGGGTCTTACCGAATACCCTCACCTTGCCCTGGCTTGGGTTCAAGATCCCCATGATGACCTTTAGAAGGGTGGTCTTACCACTGCCGTTCGGTCCAATTACGGCCAGGAAATCCCGCTCTTCGACGGTCATGCTCACATCCGTCAGGATAGGATAGTTGTCATAGTAAAAGGAAACTTTTTCCACCTCGATGGCCCATGGGGACATGTTCGACCTGCCTCCTATCTATTGCCGAGGGCAGCTTCAATCTGCTCGGCGACCTGCCGGAGGTTCTTATCCCAGTCGGGGGCAAGGTCATCGGCCTCGACCAGTTTTCCCCCGGTGGCGTCGGCCACGGTCTGTGCCGTCCTGGGCGAATACTGCGGCTGGACGAATATGACTTTTACTCCAAGCTCCCGCGCACGTTTTATGAACGTATCCAGCTCTCTGGCCTTTGGCTCTTTTCCCTCGACTTCGACCGGTACCTGCTGGAGCCCGTATGCATCGGCGAAATAGCCCCAGGCGGGATGGAAAACCATGAAAAATCCAGGCTTTCGCACTGTGGCAAAAAGACGGGAAAGGTAGAGGTCCAACTCGACCAGTTCGGAAATGAAATTCTTGTAATTGGTTTCGTAAGACGCCCGGTTCTGCGGGTCCGCCGCGGCCAGGGCTTCAAAGATTGCGCGCGACTGGAGCATAACGAGAGGGGGTGAGAGCCAGAGGTGAGGATCGTCCGTATCTTCATCGGAGTGGCCGTGATCCGAATGGGCTTCAATCGCTCTTTTTTTGATATCTTTTTCAGTGTGTATTACAACGATACCCGGGCTCGCGGAGGCCATTTTCGACAGCCAAACCTTTTCGAACGGGACTCCACAGGCGAAATAAATCCTGGATCGGCTCAAGGCCGACATCTGCCTGGGCTTGGGCTCATATCCTTCGGGTGTTGCCCCGGGGGGGACCATCACCTCGGTCTTTACGAGATTTCCTCCGATTTTCTCCACAAAGTATCGCTGAGGCAAAATACTGACGGCGACCGGCAGCCCCTCGGCCGACGCGGCGAAAGGCTGAATAAAAAATGCCAGCGCAAACACCAGGCACATTTTCAGAAGCGCAATTCTCAACGCAAATACCCTCCGTGAAGATTTAGTCGATGAAACCCTAAATGATACGAGATTTCACCTCTGAGCGCCATATACTAATCACTACGAGAGCATTTTATTAAATAAATTTCTTCGCGCGGTGAAGACCTGAGCGTACATGGGGAAAAGACTGACGGGGAGACGGGGAGAGCGGGTAGTGCCCCGAGGTCAATAGTCACGCCAACTTCAAGCTCCGTAAATTCAAAAACCTGAATTCATGCGATATTGCCGGTCTATTTTCAGTCCCTCTATATCGGTCGTTTTTTCACCTCGAGCCGACATGATGCTGTCTATGCCCCTTTTTACCAGGGCGCGCCGGGAGGCATAGGCCACGGCCGTATCAGCCGTGATTTCTCCGTGCTCGTAGAGGCGCAGGATGCAGGCGTCGAAGGTCATCCACCCAAAAGGTTCGGCTTGCTGCATCATCTCGTAGAAGGTTTTTCCATCGGATTCGCCGTGAAGTATGGATTCCTGCACTCTGAGGCTGTTGCCCAGTATTTCGAGTGCCGCGACGCGCCCGCCGCCCACCTTCGGGAGCAGCCGCTGCGAAACTATCCATTTCATGCAGTCGGCAAGGCGGATTCGGATGAGCCGTTCCTCTTCGAGATCGAACATGCCGATTATGCGGTTTATACTCTGTCCCGCATCCATCGTGTGCAGCGTGCTAAGCACAAGGTGGCCGGTCTCGGCCGCGCTCAATCCGATTTCCACGGTTTCGCGGTCGCGCATCTCCCCGACGAGGATAACTTTGGGCGCCTGGCGCAAAGAGGCCCGAAGTCCGGTTGCAAACGAATCGAAATCGAGGCCCAACTCGCGCTGGTTGAAAGTAGCCTGGAGTTGCGGGTGAACAAATTCGACCGGGTCCTCAAGGGTCACGACGTGATAAGGGTGGCGCAGGTTGATTTCGTTTAAAATCGAAGCGAGGGTCGTAGATTTTCCGCTGCCGGTTGCCCCGGTTACGAAGGCCATTCCAAATTTCTCATCGGCTATCTTCTTTAAGATGGAAGGAAGCCCCAGTTCATCGATCGTCGGGATCCTGGTTGGTAGCTGCCTCATGGCGATCGAGTAGGTCCCGCGCTGAGAGAATATGTTGACGCGGAACCGTGCGCGGCCGGGGAGGTGGTAGGAAATATCGCATGACCCCTGAGTGAGCAGGTGCTGGACTCCTCGGCGGTCGTTGCCGATGAGATTCAGGGCCATGGTTTCCGTGTGGAAGGGCGTCAACATCTGGATGCCGAAATCCGCACAGGTGGGCTTCAGCAGACCGTCAACCTCGACCTGGGGAGGTTTGCCGACCGTGAAATTTATATCGGAGGCGCTGGGGTTCTCATCCAGAATACGCAGGAGAAACGTGTCCAGCTCTGCCCTTCTCATAACCATCCTTTCAAATAAAGACCAATTACCCGGAAACTGAAACTCAAAATTTTCTTTTGGTCCGCGTCCTACACTTCCGTAAAATCCGCCGGGGGCTCAGTCAGGTAAGCGCGGAATTTCTCTTTGTCCACGCACTTCATGTACGCTTCAGTCGGGCTGATTCGACCCGATTTCAGGTGAGAGGCTATCGCGTCGTCCAGGGTCTGCATTCCGTATTTTCTCCCGGTTTGAAGCGCCGACTGGATTTGGTGCGTCTTGGCCTCGCGAATCATTGCCCGCACCGCCTGGGTCGCTATCAGGATCTCCGTTACCGCTAACCGCGCCTTGGTGTCGATGCGTTTAAAGAGAGCCTGGGAAACCACGGCCCTGATGCCGTCGGCAAGGGTGGAGCGGATCTGAGCCTGCTCGCCCGTCGGGAAGACTTCGATTATGCGGTCGACCGTCTTGGCTGCGCTCGTCGTATGGAGCGTGGAGAATACAAGATGTCCGGTAGCCGCCGCCTCGATCGCCAGGCTTATGGTTTCAAGGTCGCGCATCTCGCCGACCAGGATTATGTCGGGGTCTTCGCGCAAAGCTGCCCTCAGAGCGGTGGAAAAGTTGCGGGTATGAGTGTTTACTTCCCGGTGATTTATCACGCAGCTTTTGCTCGTATGGACAAACTCTATCGGGTCTTCAATGGTGACAATGTGGTCTTTTCTCTTTCGGTTCGCCTCATCGATAATTGCCGCAAGCGTCGTAGATTTGCCGCTTCCGGTCGGACCTGTGACAAGGACGATCCCTCTGGGCAAATGGGCCAGCCTGCTTATGACCGGAGGAAGACCAAGCTGCTCGACGGTAAGGATTTCGCTCGGGATCTCGCGGAACACCGCCCCGATTCCGTTCTTTTGCATGAACAGATTCGCCCTGTAACGGGCAAGCCCCGGAATTTCGTATGCGAAATCCAGGTCTCCGGTTTCCTCGAATACTTTGATCTTATCTTCCGGTGTGATCTCGTAGAGCATATAGCGCAGCTCGTTATCGTCGAGCACTTTGTACTTTACGCGCTCAAGATCGCCTCGAATCCTCAAAACCGGCTGCTGTCCCGAAACAAGATGGACGTCGGAGGCCTTTTGTTCATTCATGAGTTTGAAAAAGGCGTCAATTTTAGCCATCTAATCTCCCTGGAGGAGTACGGTATCCGGTACCTAATTTAGGGTCCCGGAGACGGGCGTTAAACTCCGGACCGTTTTGAAGCAATAATTGTGCCCGCCATTTCGATCCCGGGGGCGCATGGAGGCGGCAAGGGCGCGACAGAGCTTCGCCATCCGCATAACGACCACAATTGCTCTAAATATCGACAGATCCATCCGGAAGCATTAACCAGAAACTACTGAAGCAGCGAAGAGTGAAGATTGGGTGCGCCGATTCTGTGCGATCCAGCCGAGATTCCCGAGGGTGGATAACCCGAATTGTTTCCCACTGCTCACTGCACGTCTCACCCCTCAGGCACGATTTGGAAATTCATATGCTCAATCCGGATTTCCGCCTTGCCGGAGAAATCCAATCAACCCCCAAAACCCCCCGCGCGGGGGCCGAAAATAAAGGCCGGCTTCATCTTCTCAGCAATCCAATTGAACATTTTCGGCAGCTTTTCGCATAAACATGGCGAACCATGTTCACGGGTCGTTGTAAATATCTTCGGTTATGCTATATTGCGTCTCCCGCTGTTAAAAACAGAAACCAAGAGATCAATTAGGGTAATCGATAGCCGGTCTGCCTCCCTGCGATGGGAAGAAAACGGCTTTCGAACAGAGGAGTTCCTGTGCGCTTGCGAAAAATACTCATGTTTCCGGCCGTAGTCTTCCTATCGGCCATTTTTGCATTCTGTAGCGTGGCCCAGCAGGAAGACGGCCAGGTAAACGACAAGGTTCGCGAACTCCAGGACCAATATCGCAACTTGCTTAAAAACGAATACAATCCTTCGACCATCCAGCCGAAAACGAACGGCAAGCCGTCCTTCGGTTCAGAGTCCGGATGGTTGAAAGGTTCTAAAAGCGGCAAGGGCAAAAAATCAAAGTACGGGAAGTCAAAAAGAAGATCAGGGTCGCGCACTGCGTCGGCCAGGAGGCATCCGGGTAAAAAGCTCGCCAGATCTCGATCCGGCAAGCACTCCCGCATTGCTTCAAAGAGTCATTCCCGCAAAAGGGCAAGCCTGGCTAAATCCAAGGCCCGGAGGCATTCGAGTAAAAAGCTCGCCAGATCTCGATCCGGCAAGCACTCCCGCATCGCTTCAAAAAGTCATTCCCGCAAAAGGGCAAGCCTGGCTAAATCCAAGGCCAGGAGGCATTCGGGTAAAAAACTCGCCAGGTCTCGATCCGGCAAGCACTCCCGCATTGCTTCAAAGAGTCATTCCCGCAAAAGGGCAAGCCTGGCTAAATCCAAGGTTCGAAAGGGATCGAAATCGTCCCGGACTTCGAAGAAAAAGGTCACGAGGCTTGCTAAAAAAGATCCGAAGCCTTCGGCCAAAGCGACAAAAAAGGTGAGCAAGTCTTCTGTGGCGAAGAAGAAGAAGGGTACCGATAAAAAGAGTGCCGGCAAGAAAGGGTCAGCTCAAAAATCCAGTAAAATCGGTAGCAAGAAGGGGAAAGTCTCTATTGCGAAGAATGTTTCGACAAAAGCGAGCGCGAATAAATCCAGTAAAATCGGTAAAAAGAAAAAAAATAATGGAAAGTGATTTTATTCAAATTCTGGTTTGTATATTTTAAATTTTACTCTTAAAATGGGGCATGATTGACTCTTCTCTCAAAGAGGCAACTTTATTTTTCGAGGAGGAAAGGAGAGTTAGAATATGAAGGGTAAGGTTCTCGCGATCGTCACTTCGGTATTGTTCGGGGCTACAATGCTGGCATCGCCCATGCTGTATGCTGCTGACATGACCGGTACCGCAGGCATGGAGGAAAAGGCGCCAGTAGAAAAGGCGCCAGCCAAGAAGAAACCAGCCAAGAAGAAAAAGGCAACAAAAACGACAAAGAAAACGACTGCAAAGAAAAAGGCAACAAAGAAAAGCAGCACGAAGAAACCCACCGAGAAACCGGCTGAGGAATTGCCGGAATAGTTTAGGGGAGCAGTATTTTGCCTCTTTGAGAGATCGTCGAAATCAGGGCCACGCAAAACCTGCCTTCGATCCCCCTGGGATCGAAGGCAGGTTTTGTTTTTTCCTCCAGCAGGGGAAAAGATAAGAGAAACCACAGATAGAACCGCAATAATCCCTTTAGAACCGCAATAATCCCTTGATGATACAAGATCTTTAAAAGACGAGAGAAACCACAGATTTCGCGGATAGAGCGGATTGCACGGATAGAACTGCATAATCCGTTCGACAATTCAAAAATTCCTGTAATCTGTTCCGAGAGGCTACAGTCGATCTTTGCATGAGCGCAGATGTCTGTGCCTGAAGATTCAACAGCGCACCACACGTTTCCATTGCAGAGCTTAGTGCTTGAAATCGAGTGGAAGCGCAAGTTGTAAGGCACGGTAAATTTGTTCTACCGCAGAGATGATCACCATCGAATGTTTGATCGGAACCAATCCTAACCGGACGATCCTACGGTAGGATCACGTTGGAACGGAACGCCCCTGAGTTGTAAGGCCGCAATGGCCGGATAGCCTCAGGGTTGGCCTTGGTTTTGGAGGGCCTGGTTCCCGCCTGCTTAGACGGCCTCCAGCATGTGCCTGAATGCCTGCGCGATTATCTGCACCTGGTGGGGCAATAGCGTCCGCGGGTCCATTGTGAACTGGCCGGCCTCGATCCGACCTATGATGGGAGGATCGTTTCCGCAAAGGAATTTTTCGATTCGATTCGGGCTGAAATCGCCGGACTGCACGGTCACGACAAAAGTAGGCAACTCCTGTGCGGGAAAAGAACCACCGCCCACCTGTGAAAAACCGCTGCGGACTTCGACCCGCAGATTTGCCTTCGGATCGGCCCCCTGGATGCTTTGGGCAAGCTCAGTGGCGCGCGCGTTCAGTTCCTCGGCAGAAATCGCTATCATCCTGAGAGTGGGGATTTTCTCGATGGCCTGCCGTTCATCCCTGTAGAGCCTGAGAGTAGTTTCCAGAGAGGCCAGTGTCATTTTGTCGACCCTTAGCGCGCGCGTGATCGGGTTTTCCCGGCATGCCTGGACCAAATCCTTCCTGCCGACTATGATGCCTGCCTGAGGTCCTCCGAGCAGCTTGTCGCCGCTGAAGCTGATGAGGTCGGCGCCGGTGTCGATCGTCTCCTGAACCGTTGCTTCACCGCGCAGTCCGAACTGGGTGAGATCGATGAAGCATCCACTCCCCAAGTCCGCCACAACGGGCAACCCGCGCTCGCGCCCGAGAAGCACCATCTCGTCTAACGGGACCTCTTTTGTAAAGCCTATGATCCTGAAGTTGCTGGTGTGGACTCTCATCAGCAGGGCGGTCAGGCCGGTAATGGCCGATGCGTAATCTTTGAGGTGCGTGCGGTTGGTTGTTCCCACCTCTCTCAAGATCGCGCCGCTTGAACTCATCACGTCCGGAATCCGGAAAGAGCCTCCGATTTCGACCAACTGCCCACGTGAAACCACTACCTCACGGTCTTTCGCAAGCGTATTGAGTATCAGAAACACTGCGCCGGCGTTGTTGTTTACGACCAAGGCGGCCTCAGCCCCGGTCAGTTCGCGAAGGATCGCCTCCGCGTGAACGTGCCTCGATCCCCGTCCTCCCGCCTGGAGGTCGTATTCTAGATTGCTGTAGCCCCTGCAGACTGTCTGTATTCCGGCTATGGCCTCTTCGGAAAGAATGGCGCGGCCCAGGTTTGTGTGAATTATTATTCCGGTGGCGTTTACGACCGGGCGCAGGGTAGGAGCGGCAAGCCGGTCCGCACGCAACTCTATCGAGCGGGCAAGCCGCGGCGGATCTATCCCGGAGAAGGACTCGGGGGCCTGCAATATCCTGTTTCTCGTCTCTTCGAGTTCCTCGCGTATCGCATCGAGGACTAGTTTACGTGGATGTCGGGAAAGCGAACCCTGCACAGCATCCATTTGAAGGAGTGCGTCTACGCCCGGTATTTGCCTCAAGAGTTCTTGCATCTGATTATCGCCCATTTTGTTCCTCGCCCTTGCCAGCCCGAAAGGAGCGGCGGCCCTTCCTTTTGCGGCCTTTATCGGCTATATTTGAAAGTTAACAGGAAGCAGGAATCCCTGCCCGGTTCGGACCCAAGCTCAAGGTTGTGGCCTAAAACTTGCTTGTACACAAAGTTGAGCTGATGCGTTCCCGCCGGGTATTTGTGTTGCTTTGCAAGGTTCTGGTCACCTGTTTTGGCTCGCGGGGCGGCCATGATTGAGTTCCTTGGGGATTCGTTGAAAGCCCGGTCCATTTGTATCAGAATTTTCGAGGATTTTCGGCAAAATAATGAGACTTGACCAAGCAGGTAACGAGCATTTGGAATTGGCCGGGGAGCATATTCCGGTACCGGTAGATTTTAAGTCTAATTCCGAAGATATCGTCTCCTTTTTGAAGAGATCGACAAACTCGGCGAGCCTTCGAGGCGTCCAGCCCTCAGCCTTGGCCTACTTGCTGTCTATGGCCGTACGCCAGATTCGAAAGCCCTTCGTGCTGATTGCCCCCACGGACAGGGAAGCCGAAAAATTGACCGAGATAGTGGGCCTTTTTATGGGTGAGGGATGGCAGGCAAACGGGGCGCAGCCCCTGGAGCGCAGGGTGTGGTTTTTGCCGTCTCGCAGTGGCCACAAGGCGCAGGCACTCGGAAAAGCGGAAACGACGGCCAGGCGGCTTGAGGCCCTCTACGCCCTGCGTGCCAAACCTTCGCCCCTCGTGGTCGTTACATCCGCTCTTGCTCTGATTGAGCGTGTCATCCCCCCGGACGTCCTGATGGCCAATGTCGATTACAAAGTGGCGGGAGAAAACGCCGATCCCGAGGACCTTACGCGCCGGTTGGTCGAGCGCGGGTTCTTCAGGGTTTCACTCGTTGAGGACTATGGGGATTTGAGCCGCCGGGGCGGAGTGCTCGATGTGTATGCCCCTTTGTACCGCTGGCCGTTGCGGCTCGAGTTTTTCGGGGACGAACTGGAGTCGGTTCGCCAATTCCATCCCATGACTCAAAGATCGATGGGCGTGCTCAAAGATGCAGTGCTCCTGCCCGGAAATGAAATCATTCTTGACGCGGAAGCCAAACAAAGGGCGCAGAAAGCTGTCTACGAGGACGTGAGAAAAGAGCTGCTTTCGCCCGCGGCCGGAAACATCTGGTTCGACAGGATTGCCGAAGGGTATCAGTTGAGCGCATTTGAGTCCGTTTTTTCGGTCTTTTTCGAAAAGAGGGCCTCCATTTGGGACTACCTCGACTCGAACGCCATCCTGGTTTGGGCCGACGCGGTTCAGGTCCGCCGGGAGATGGAGGCGCAGTACGCAAAGGTCCTGCGCACGTGGGACGAGGGACGGTCGGACGGCGAATGGAGAAGGCCCCCGAACGAACTCTACGATGAACCGGAGAGATCGTTTGAGGCCGCGGGCCTTTTCCAGCAACTCATGGTGAATTCACTTTTCGAGCAGGAGGCAACCGAAGTATTCGACCTCGCAACGGCGCCTCACACCGAGTTGGCCGCCGCGGTAAAAGCTCACGAGCACAGGGAACGGCTGCTTGAGCCCCTTGCCGCTCAATTCCGGAGGTGGACCAGCGAGGGAGTTTCCGTCTACCTGGTATGCCCACAGAAGGGGCGCGCCGAGAGAATTGCCGAGCTTCTGGAAAACTACGGAATAAAGTCGATGGTAAGCGGCCGGGCTTTCGGCGAAGATTCATTCGAATCCCTGCTGGTGAAGATAATCCATGGGACATTGGCGAACGGGTTTTTCTGGCCGGCCGAGCGCCTTGCGGTCGTTTCCGAAGAGGAAATGTTTGAAAGACGGTCGCGCAGGCGTGGACAAAAAACTGTTTCGGGCGTTTTCCTCAGTTCATTTCAGGATCTGCACCAGGGCGATTTCATCGTTCACGTGGACCACGGCATCGGCGTCTATAAAGAACTGACACATCTGAACGTGGGCGGCATTGAAAACGATTTCCTGCTCATTGCCTACCAGGACAGCGATAAGCTTTTAGTGCCGGTCGATAAGCTCCAGAAGGTGCAGAAATACATGGGGCTGGAAGGGGATGACCCTAAAGTCGACAAGCTTGGCGGCAAGTCCTGGGAAAACGCCAAAAAGAAGGCAAGAGAGTCGGCTGAGAAAATGGCTGAGGAGTTGCTGGAAATTTATGCAATCCGACAGGTGGGAGAAGGATATGCCTTCAAGCCTCCCGACCAGTATTTCCATGAATTCGAGACGACGTTCGCCTTCGAGGAAACCCCGGACCAGGAAAAGGCAATCGAAGATGTACTTGACGACATGACCTCGAAGCGGCCGATGGACCGCCTGATTTGCGGCGATGTCGGCTATGGGAAAACGGAGGTCGCCCTGCGGGCGGCGTTCAAGGCGGTCATGGACGGGAAACAGGTGGCTATGCTGGTCCCGACCACGGTCCTGGCCGAACAGCATCATGAGAGCTTCAGTGAGCGCTTCCAGGGCTTTCCGGTGAATGTTTCTGTCCTTAGCCGGTTCAAATCGACGGCACAGCAAAAAGAAATACTTGCCGGGCTGAAAAAAGGATCGGTCGATATCGTGATCGGCACGCACCGGCTCCTGCAGAAGGATATTGTGTTCAAGGACCTGGGGTTGTTGATCATAGACGAGGAACACAGGTTCGGGGTCCGGCATAAGGAAACGTTGAAAAAGCTGCGGGCCTCGGTTGACGTCATGACACTTACGGCTACCCCCATCCCCAGAACGCTGCACATGGCTCTTGCCGGAATTCGTGACCTCAGCAACATTGAAACGCCCCCCCAGGACCGCCGCGCTATTGAAACTTATGTGACAAATTATGACGAGTTCACTATCCGGGAGGCGATCTATCGTGAGCTTAACCGCGGCGGCCAGGTCTTCTTCGTTCACAATCACGTCCAGACCATTCACCAGATGGCGGCCACGCTCGCCGGCGTGATTCCCGAGGCGCGAATAGCCGTGGGCCACGGGCAGATGAAGGAGCGGGAGCTTGAAAAGGTCATGCTCGACTTCGTTCATAAAAAGATAGACATCCTGGTCTGCACTACGATTATAGAATCGGGCCTCGACATCCCGGCGGCCAATACGATCATAATAAACCGGGCCGACAAGTTCGGGCTGGCGCAGATATACCAGCTCCGGGGACGCGTGGGACGCTCCAGCGAGCAGGCTTACGCCTATCTCATAATTCCGGGTGAAACACTGATTTCCAGGGATGCCCAGAAGAGGCTTCGGGCACTTCTCGACTTCAGCGAACTTGGGGCGGGGTTCAAGATCGCCTTGAACGATCTTCAAATCCGAGGGGGCGGCACCATTCTGGGATCGACTCAATCCGGGCATATCGCTGCAATCGGCTACGAACTCTACCTGGAACTGCTCGAAAAGGCAGTAAACCAGATGAAAGGTGACGGATCCGCGGCCGATATGATCGAGACGGAGATAAATCTTCCTGTTTCCGCCTTTTTGCCTGAGGACTTTATAGGCGATGCCGACCAGAGGCTGCTCGCTTATAAACGGCTTGCCACGCTTGCCGATGAACAGTCAGTAGAAGATCTTGCCGGCGAATGGCGAGATCGCTACGGCCCGTTGCCGGAAATGGTAAAAAATCTCGTTCTGGTCGCAAAGACCCGGCTGCTTCTCAAAAGGTTCAAAGTAGTTCGCCTGGACGGGGACGATGAGAATTTCGTTATTTCGTTTGCACCCGGAGCTGATATTGGGCCGATGACGTCCCTTTTTGAACAGAAAAAACTCAACTTCGCCCTGGGCTCGGAGCGAAAATTGAGGGTCGAAATTTGGGGGCGAAACTTCGCTCAAAGAATCTTGCGGCTCAAAAGAATCTTGCAAGAGCCAAACGAAAATGCTACAGATTTCGAACTTCACTGACAATATAATCAGTTCGGCATTCCCCTGCTTTTTTATCCCTCTTTGAGCGATGTTCGTTGGGAAAGAACGCAAGGGGATTACTGTGCTGAGAGGGATAGGGCGGAGGTAGACATGGGTACTTTCAGCAAAGTGGCAACTCTTACGGCTTGCATAATTGTGGTCGGCGTTCTTTCATGTTCAACGGCGCGGGCAGAAGTGGTCGACCGCATCGTGGCCAATGTGAATGGAGAGATAATACTCTACAGCGAGCTTCAGGAGCAGGTCAAGCTCATGGAGAAATTCACGCCGAACCTCGATCTGACGGACCCGGTAAAGAGGGGCCAGGCGGAGCGCGAGGTTCTCAACGAGCTCATTCGTCAAAAACTAACCGAAGAAGAAGTGCAACGGCTTAAGGTGGCAGTCACCAGCAGCGAGGTGGACAGTACACTCGCACGAATTCTGGAGCAGAACCATGCGACACAGGAACAGTTCGAGATTTCGCTCAAGGCCAATGGGCAGACTCTCGAAAAATTCCGTGAGCGGATACGGAAGGACATGGAACGCACGAGGCTCATGGAGCGCGTGCTCAAGGTGAAGGTATCCATCAGTGACGAGCAGCTCGACGCCTTCCTCAACGGGGAGGCGGGGCAAGCCGCGGCGACCTTACGGAGAATTCGTCTGGGGCTGATTGCATTGCCTGTCGGCGATAAAAATGGAAGTCCCGAAGAAGTTCAAAAAAAGGGCCGGGAAATATTGGGTAAGCTGAAGGCCGGGGCCGATTTCTCCTCAATGGCAAAGCAGTTCTCCAAGGGTCCCGCAGCGCAAGAGGGTGGGGATATCGGATACATGACCGCAGAGGAACTCGCGCCATTTATTTCGAAAGCGGTCAGCGGTTTGAAAAAAGACGATATGTCAGACCTCGTGCAGGGGCCAGGCGGGTATTATATTTTGAAGGTTCTGGACATCGATGTGAAGAAGGTGAGTTCCTCGGACCAGGCCTTCCGCGAAAAGGCTCGAACTTATCTTTACAATCAAGAGGTCAATCGTAAGTTTGAAGAGTGGGTGCGTGATTTGGAATCCAAGGCTTTCATACAGATTTCACTTTGAATGAATGTCATTCATTAGATGAAAGAGCTTGCTGAATATCTCAGAGCCGAGAGGCTTAATCGCAATCTGTCGCTGAAAGCCGTTTCCGCGCGAAGCGGAATCAGCATTGGTGTGCTTGCCTCAATTGAGGCATGCGACTTCGGGCGATTCGATGCCTCTTTGCTCCTCTGCAATACTATTCGCGCCTACTGCGAAGCTCTAGGCATAGAAGCCGAACCGTTGATCATGAAGTTTTCCTCTGAAATAGATCGCTTCAATATCCAGGAAGTGGGAATAAAAAAATACGGGAAGCAGATGAAGGCTCTGCGAAAGAAACGCAGAATGATAAGCCTGCCGCTTTTAGCCCTGCTTCTGAGTTCTGCGGGAATTTTTTACGGAGGGATGTGGATATCTGAAAAGCGCGCAAAGCTATTCGCACCGCCTGCCGCCGACAGAATTTTCTCCCAGGAGGAACTCCCGGCCGAATTGCAGGAACGGCTGGCGCCCGGACCAAGCGCCCGGACCGATAAGACCGTGGCTGATTTGCGGTATGCCGACGAGGCGATGAGAACCGCCGAGACCCACATAAGAGAATCTGAAATGGCGGCCCAAAAGGCCCGAGAGTCTGACGGCGCAGTCAAGCAATCACCCGCCGCGGACGAACTTTCCAATAACGGTCCCTTTGATACCGACTTATCGGCCCGCCTGGCCTTGAGCAACTCCACAGAGGCGGTGGCCGACGATGGACCGGTCCAGGGTATCGAAACAGCCCGCCCCAATAAATTCGTCGTCGAAGCGAACGATAAGGTCTGGATCCAGGTCAGGATTGACGATAAGGAGACCGAGAGCGAGATGCTATACCCCGGAGATCGAAGGGAATGGGCTGCCGCAAGGATCCTGCAAGTGGTAATCGGCAACGCCGGGGGCCTCCATATGCGATGGAACGGACAGCAGATAGAAGCCCCTCACGATTCCGGACGCGTCCTGCGCTTCCGTTTGCCGGACTATGCCAAAGGGGAATAGGGTGACGCGCCATGTCACCGTCTCTTCGTAGTCTCCGAATCCGAGATGCCTTTTGACTTCGTCACCATGTTAATAACTTGACAGCGAAGTCACTCCAGGCCAATATATTGCATCATCGAGCGAATGAAACGCCGCCATGAAGGCGGCGTGGATTGCCCGGTTGGTTGATGGTCTTTTCTGAATAAAATAACAGAGTCGCTCTAACCGATCCTGTCCGACAAGTAAGGCCGCGAAAGCCTTTATCCCCGCACGAAAAGTGGGGATAGGGGGGTTCCGCGGCCTTTTTATTTTGAAGAGAAATTAGGGCTAAGAAATCCACGCATAAAGGAGGGCTACAAGAGTAAATCATCAGCAAAAAAGAAATGGGGGGGGCAGGTCTCCGCCTGGCCAAAGGAAAGGGACCTGCCCCAGGGGGACGAGTTGAGAACCAATCCCCACGCTTCTTTTATCACGACCGGGAGCGTGTGGCAACGAGGAGGGGAATGATGTCTTCGGTTATGACTGATTCACGCTGCAACCTTTTATCGCGCACTTGGCTCCATAGCTGCCGGTGGACCAAAAAGATCCATGCAATGAATACGATATTGGCGAGCCTGATGCTGTTGCCGCTAATGTTCTGTCCGGTATGTGGTTTTGCTGACGATAAAACGGACGCCACCCCAGGCTGCGGAAAACCCGACGGCAAATAGCGACCAGACAATCGGAGAAAAGTGCTCCGAAAAACGAAACGAAGCAAGTTCAATCTCTTGAGCCAATTGTGGTCACAGCCACCCGAACACCACAATCGCTTTCGGATGTGCCGGCCGACGTATCGGTTGTAACGAGTCAGGACATTGAAAGCAGGAACGTCCAGACAGTGGACCAAGCCATAAATAATCTCCCGGGGGTGTTCGCCCAGCGCGTCTCACAACTTGATGCTATTGGGGACGTCATGATGCGTGGCATGCCGCTTCAGGAGAGAAACCTGGTGCTACTGGACGGCGAACGTTTAAACCAGGCCTTTGCCGGGCTGGTAAACTGGAATTCGCTTAACCCTTTAGACGTCGCAAGAATCGAGGTCGCCAAAGGCCCTTTTTCCTCCCTGTATGGAGGAGATGCAATGGGCGGCGTCATCAATATCATCACCAAAACGCCTCAGGACAAGGGAAGTCACCATTCAGAGCGGATACGGCTCGTACAACACCTGGAACGAGTACGCATCATACGGGGACAGGCTTTATAACCGGTTGAGCGTTTTTACAAGCTTCAGCTACAAGCAAAGCGATGGATACCCTAACATTCCTGTCGTGGTTCACCCGGAGGTAACGCCTGGAGGGACACCCGTTCACGGGGCCATTCCGTCGACTGACGCCTACGGTAATCCTGCCTATATCATCGGCAACACGGGAGACTACAACTGGTGGACACAATCCGGAGACATTAAGCTCGTGTACGACTTAAATGCAGACTCAAAGGCCACTTTCATTTACAGAAACAACCAGTGGGGTTATGGATGGGGGAGTCCGCAAAGTTTCCTTTACGATTCTAACGGCAACAACGTTTTCTCGGGAAATCAGAACGGTGTTGGCTTTACAAGCTCGGATTTCGTCAATGGCGTCACCAAAGGCGCTTTTATGGAGAACATATTCCATGGAGACTATGAGACAAAATTATTCGGCGATGCCATTCTTAAAATCTCCGGTGGCTACATCAATACCCCCGTCAACTGGTATGCCCAGCCATCGTACTCCGCCACAATACTTAGGGGGAGCGGGGCAGTACTACTCGACTCCTTCTGAGATGTACAACACGGATGTGCAGCTCTCCCTTCCTCTGTGCGAGAAGCATCTGATCACCTTTGGCGCCGCATTTCGCTACGATGAAGCCGACCAGCCGGTAACAAATCTCAGTAACTGGACAGAATCCGGGACGCAGACCGGTCCCTATTCTGATTCTAAAGGCAAAGATACAATTTATTCGTTCTATACCCAGGCTGAGATAGCCCTGCTACGCAATCTTACCTTGTACGCCGGTATGCGAGGCGACTACTGGACAACTTTCGACGGCTTTTCCGAGATAACAGGTGTGCAGCCTGCCACGAGCTATGGATCGAATAGCGACTTTTCCGCAAGTCCCAAAGGATCGCTTGTTTACAAACCTTGGGACGGCACAACGTTCAGGACTTCGGTAGGAACCTCTTTTCGACCTCCCACAGTATATGAGCTCTACACCTCCTGGTCAGGCTACGGCATGTTCTCTGAGGCGAATCCCAATTTGAAGCCTGAGACCGCCTTCTCATGGGACATCGGGGCCGAGCAGAAACTGGGAAGCAGCACCGTCTGCAAGCTCAATTATTTTCAGAACACTCTAAGCGACTACATCTATTGGGCGTCTGTTAATGGGAGTTACACCACTTTTCAGAATCAGAATGCCGGCAAGGCTGAAAGCAACGGTGTGGAATTCGAGGTCGAGAACAAACCGTTGGACTGCTTGAAACTGTTCGCAAATACCACATATACCCACAGCGAAATGCTCTCTAACAGCCTTGACCCTTTGTCAGTCGGAAAGCAGTTGCAATATGTTCCCGAGTGGATGTTCAACGCGGGCGGAGAACTGACTTACCGGAAGTTTGCTTTTACGCTGACCGGACGCTATGCGGACAAACAGTATGGCAACGCAGATAACCTGGACAAGGTATCCGGCGTATATGGTTCCTATGATTCGTTTTTTGTGGCTGATTTTAAAGTCCGCTACAAGTTGACCAACTATGCAACGCTGGACTTTGCAATAAACAACCTGTTAGATGAAAAGTACTTCACATATTACCAGGCCCCGGGTCGGCAGTTCTTCGGGGGAGTGACGGCAAAGTTCTGATGAAAAAGATTTTAGCTTTTCTGCAGGCGGCCATTTTCTTTTGGGCCGTTTCGGCCCCGGCGGATGCTTTCGCATTTACAGTCAAAGACGCGGCCGGAAACGAGATTGAAATCACGCCTCCGGTCAAAAGGGTGGTGTTTCTTTCATTATATGAACTCATTCCAGTATTCGACGTTTGGGACCGGGCGATCGGCCTGAACCGCTGGGCATACGACAATGAACTTTTGAAAGAGTTTCCGCAACTCAAGGAAATCCCCTCGGTAGGCACGGCGGATGCTGTAAATATCGAGGTTCTGCTTGCTCTGCACCCGGACCTTGTGATCACCTGGACCTATAAACCGGAGGTTGCCGATTTCCTTATCCGAAGAGGCCTCAAGGTCATTTCGGTTTACCCGGACAGCCTTGAAGAACTCTATGTAGTCCTCGATCTGTGCGGAAGGCTTTTCCGGAAAGAAGACCGGACTCGAGAAATCCGGTCCCTCATGGAACAAAGTTTTGCCGCGACGGGGTCGAAGGTGTCGCAAATCCCTCCGGAAAATCGGCGCAAGGTCCTTTGGCTTTGGGGAAAACCGACGGCTGTAAGCGGAGGTAAGAGTCTTACGGACGAACTGATTAAACTCACTGGCGGGATCAACCCTGCTGAAGCAATCAAGACGAGAAACCCGGAAGTTTCCATGGAATCGATCGTGAGTTGGAACCCGGACGTGATTTTCATCTGGGGGAGTGCCCGATACGGTCCGGAGGAACTCCTTTCCAGTCCGCAATGGAAGAGCATCAAAGCGGTCAGAGACGGCAAGGTTTTCAAGGCCCCCGCCCTGACCACCTGGTCCCCGACAATCTGTAGCCTGGCACTTTGGATGGCCTGGAAAACTTACCCGGAATATTTCGACCGAAAGGAGATCTCGGAAGATGTCCTGCGGTTTAATCAGAAATGTTTCGGAATCCCCGTCGGGGGATTTACTTTCGATTAATTGGACGTGCCTGTGAAAAGAAAATTGATCCTTTTCAGTATTGGACTGTCTCCTTTCGTTTTTGCCTGTATTTCTCTCTTATGGGGCGCATACGCCATTGCCCCCTGGACTATAGCAAAGCTGTTGTTCTCGAAGATTTTTCTTTTGACATCGGCCGATGCCGCAA
>CAWGZP010000216.1:0-14669 GCA_963826655.1 uncultured delta proteobacterium | reverse complement strand
TGATTTGGAGTGCGCTCTCCAGGGAGTGCGAGCAGCAGACCCTGGAACAATAAGGGCGATCCGGTTCACGAGAGCCGACGCACTGAATGAAAACGGCCGAGCCGATGCGTCTTCAGGTCCGGGTCGTCCCGCATAAACCGACGGTCCAGTTCAAAATGCGTGAGAATCCTCGGGTCCTCACCGTAGCCGTACTGGTCGGGGGTGAATGCCTTTCCGCCCGTTGCGATCAGGGCGACGCCGTGTTCGATGACTACGTTCTCCTCGATTTGACGGTTGCCGCGGACAGTGGTCTTAAAGTTACCTACGAATCCTTCCACGTCGACAATGCCGGCGGAGAGGTGCAAAGTGATGTTGGGGTGGTTCACTACCGACCGGGCAAGTTCCTTCACAAATGACTGAATGTCTTCATGGCGCCAGGTCCTGTAGAGGTTTAGCGCCTGGCCACCGAGTTGCGTCTCGCGTTCGATCAGGTGCACCGGATAGCCTTGGTCCGCGATTGCTTTAGCAGCGCTCATCCCGGCTACGCCCCCGCCGATTACGAGTGCTTTTTGATTTATGCCAAGCACATGTTCCTGCAGAGGCTCGAGCAGAGCGGCTTTAAAAACGGCCATTCTGACGAGGTCTTTAGCTTTGGCCGTGGCCAATTCGGGCGTCGAATTGTGTACCCAGGAATCATGGTTCCGGATGTTTGTCATTTCGAAGAGGTATTTATTCAAACCCGCTTCGGTCAGCGTGTTCTGGAAAAGGGATTCATGGGTTTGCGGGGTGCACGCGGCAACGACGATCCGGTTGAGGTCATGCTCCTTTATCCGGCTGCGCATTACAGTCTGAGTTTCCAGGGAACACGTATAGAGATCGTCCGTGACATATTCGACGTAGGGCAGTGATTTTGCGTACTCGCCAACGGTTTTGACATCAATTATCCCGCCAATGTTGATGCCGCAGTTGCATACAAATACGCCGATTCTCGGGCGATCGACATAACCGTCCAGTTGGGGCGGGCGGACCTTCTCTGTCGACATGGTTCCGCGTACGGGAGCAAGGAGGCTGGCGGCGGACGCCGCCGCCGCGCCGGCGTCCATTAAAGACTGTGGAATATCTTTGGGTGACTGAAAGGACCCGCAGACAAATACTCCCGGTCGATTGCTGGAAACGGGGTTAAACGAGGAGGTTTCGCTGAAGCCGTTGTCGTTAAGCTTCAGAGCGAGCCGTCTAGCGAGTTCTTTGACTGAATCCGAAGTCTCCAGACCCACCGAAAGCACGACCATGTCAAACCTCTCGCTTTCGATGACACCATCCTCGGTTACATAATTTATTCTCAGATCATCCGACACCGGCACCGGATCGATGGTGTGCACGCGCGAGCGGATGAAACGAACACCGGGTTGATCCTTGGCGCGGTTGTAGTATCTTTCGAAATCCTTCCCGTGCGTCCGAACATCAATATAGAAGATCGATGCGTCGAGATTGCCCCCTGAACGTTCCCCGGCTATGGCCGCCTGTTTTATTGCGTACATGCAACAAACGCCCGAGCAGTACTTATGGCCGCAATGTTGAATATCCCTTGAACCGACGCATTGGAGCCATGCGATCTTCTGGGGTTGCTTATGGTCCGATGGCCGCGAAAGCTGTCCACGGGTCGGGCCTGAAAACGAAAGAATGCGTTCGAACTCCATTGAGGTGACGACATTGGGCAATTGGGAGTAGGCATAAGTGTCGAGGCTGGAGGGGTTGAACAGTTCCAGGCCCGGTGCGGCTATGATCGCGCCGACGTTTAACTTCAGGTTGGACTCAGTGCCCATGAAGATGGATTCGCATGGATGGTGGCATCGGGCACATTCGCCGCAGCACTTCGAGACATCCATTTGACCGGGGGTTTGAAGAAGCTTTACCGCGAAGTTCCCGGGTCTACCGGAGACGTGTTGAACTTCAGACAGAGTAAGCAGTTCGATGTTGAGGTGCCGGCCGACTTCGACCAGCTTCGGAGAAAGAATGCACATCGCGCAATCGTTGGTGGGGAAAGTCTTGTCCAGTTGCGCCATCACCCCGCCGATCGAAGGTTGTCTTTCGACCAGGTAGACGTAATAGCCTGCATCAGCTAAATCGAGCGCAGACTGTATCCCCGCTATGCCGCCCCCGATCACCATAACCGAGCCGGTCATCGGCTTCGAGGCATTGTTTTCACTCATGAATGTTCGCTCCCAAGTTCCAGAACGGAATTCACTTGGCAGTCCGGCACAGATCGCGATCTGCAACGAACTCAGGATCAACAGGAGCAACAATTAGCCGCTTTGACGCATGGTTGACGACTTTGCCCCCGCACGGAATGAATCAGGTCAAGCCGGAAGAAATTTGAGACGACTTTTGATTGGGCGCTTTCAGCAGAAGCCCGTGGAGGTAAAGCTAATCAGCTTATTCTCCTTAGAAGTCCGCTTGAAAACGAATAAAAAACAATCCGGCAGCTTCCATGCGGTTGAACCATCCAGCTTCGGCGGTGATTTGGTGATAACCCGGAGCGGTGGCGAAGTCGAGGATAACAGGGCCGAGTTCGGCAGGTATCTGGACCGGATTCAAGGGTACACACCCGCACAATGCGGCCAGGATGAGTTTTTGTTGCAGCTATGTTACGATTATTCCGATTTCATTGACAAGTTAAGGAAGGATACAAATTGGCTGAAACGGAATTCAACAACTGGGTAGAGCGGCTTATTCGGGAGAATATGCCCATTTTTACGCGCACAGCTCAATGCGTTGCCGGAATGGCGGGCAGTGAGAACTGTTCGCTTTCGGATTTGGCCTGGTCCATACTCGAGGACCCGTCCCTGACTACCCACGTGCTGAAATTGGCTAACAGCATATACTACAATCCGGGTTCAAAACGGATCAGCACGGTTAGCCGGGCAGTCATGCGGCTCGGGGCGGACACGGTGAAGGAGATGTGTCTCGCAATCGCGCTGATAGAGACTGTTCTTCCCAACCTGCACAAAGAAAAGGTAGCCGTGGAAATTTCCAGGGCGTTTCACGCGGCGGTACAGGCCAGAAGAATGGCAAAACGCCGCTCCCTCTTCGGTCCCGAGGAAATATTCATAGCCGCGCTCCTCACCCGTATCGGCAACATTGTCTTCTGGTGTTTTTCCGGGGAGGTCGGAGAGAGGCTCATACGCGCAATATCGAATGGGGCACGCGAGGATGAGGCCGAGATGGAGGTGCTGGGTTTCAAGCTTGAACGGTTGACCCTGAGGTTGAGTGAGGAATGGAAGTTGAGCGACCTTCTGGAATCGGTTTTTCATGATAAGAAGGGGACCGATCCCAGGGTGTTGAGTATAAGACTTGGATGTGCCGTTGCACGGGCGTCCGAAAAGGGATGGCAAGGTCCCCAGATCGAGAAGATAATAAAGGAGGCGGCCGATTTCCTGCAGCTCTCGGAGGAAGAGACGACCAAAACGTTGCATGAATCAGCCAGGGCCGCAAGTGAGATAACAACATCTTTTGGAGTGAAAAAGAGCAACCGCCTGATTCCACTGCCCGAGGAAGCACCGCGGCCGTCACTCGTGCAGGCCGCAGAGATCAAGCACAAGTACCCGCCGCCCGATCCGAATATTCAACTGTGCAGCCTGCGCGACATGTCGACCCTGGTGGCGTCGGGCAAAGGAGACGTCAATATGGTGCTTTCCATTGTTCTGGAGGGCATCTACAGAGGAATAGGCATGGACAGGGTTATTTTTGCACTGCTCACGCCGGATCGGAAGCATCTTGTGGGAAAGTACGGATTGGGATGCGTGGATGAGGGCTGGATCGGCAATTTGAGGATCAATTTAGATCCGGAATTGCCCAATATCTTCGGTCAGGTGCTAAAAAATAACAAGCCGGTCTGGATAACCCCGAAACCTGACAAATACGTCAAGCCGCTCCTGACGGAGGAATTGACCTATCTGACAGGAGGCGGCCCGTTTTTGGCCGCTCCCGTTTCAATAAAGGCCACGATTATTGGAGTCATCTATGCGGATAGAAACCACAGCGGCCGCAGCTTGGACGAGGAGAGCTTCGAGAGCTTCGCCTTCTTCGGGCAGCAGGCCAACATGAGTCTAAGCATGCTGGGAAGCGCGTAGCTGGTTTTCGTCCGACAAGACGCCGATGACAATTCCGGATTTGTAAAGGGGAATCAAACCCTCAGCCAGATCCAACTCACTTGAGCAGGAGCGAATGTTTGCTGTGTCTCGATTCGCCTTCTGCGGTCACCCGAACCGCCCTCAAGCCGCTCACCGGACATTCATGTTCACAGATACCGCAGCCCGTGCATCGCTCGGGATCGACTTGCGGGAACTGGAGCCGAACCTGCAACTCGATCTTTTGGGAATCGGATGCGGCAAATTCAGGCGGGACCGGGGATTCGAGGGTGATCGACTCCTGAGAATTTGCAAGAATACGCGTTCTTGCATAAGCACCGCCGCTTTGTAACAAAACGAAGAAGTCGCCCGTGCCAAACTTGTCCGGCGTAAGGAGCGGCGCGGGAACCACAATGGACGACCCGGAGATTTTGGCGCCGTCCAGGTTGCCGTTGCGTACCGTAGCAAAGCTTTCTTTGACGAATATTGCCTTTGGGCTTACAGGACAGTTTTCCTGGCAGACGATGCACGGCTTATCCATTGCCCAGGGCAAACAGCGGCCGCGGTCGATAAAAGCCGTACCGATTCGCAGGGGACCGGCTTTATCATAGTCGCCCCGCCCCAGTTTCTCATCGAGTGAAATCGGGCGGATTGCGGCGGTTGGGCAGATGTGGCTGCACGCGGTGCAATTCATCTGGCATCCGCTCGACCCGGTCCGCATATTTAAAGCCGGCGTCCAGAGTCCCTCGATGCCCTCCCTGGCGATATCGGGTTGTATCACGTTTGTGGGGCATACACGCGCACACTGACCGCATTTGATACAGCGCTTGAGAAATTCCGGTTCCGGCAAAGAACCGGGTGGCCGAACCAGGGCAGGATCGTAGTTCTGGCCGAGCTTTCCATCTATCCTCAGCATCGGAATGGCGGCTACTCCGCAGACCGCCGACACAATGAATCCACGGCGCGAGAGGTCCGGTGAGATAATCTCGCCGGAAGCCGAGCGGAACGTATTATATCCTATCAGGTTGTCTTTGCAGGTGTAGAGGCAGTTCATGCAAAGAACGCATTCGTGGATCCGGATGCTTCCCGCCGGGTCGCACGCGCCTTCGCACCTGGAATCGCAGAGTTTGCACTGGCTGCATTCGGTGGTTTTTTTGCCGATCCGCCACAAAGCGTATCTGCCGAGGACCCCATAGAGCGCCCCTAACGGGCATACAAACCTGCAATAAAATCGAGGTATCAGTAAGTTTAAAAAGATGGCGGCAAAAAATATCGACGCGATCAGCCATGTGCCTTCATAATGCCTCTGCGAGGCTGAAACCAGGTGAACGGAGGAGTCCGCAAATGGAAGAAGCAGGAAGTTTACCGAGCGATATACAAGCGGGATTGGGTCAAGCAGTCCCGTCATGAGTGAAGCTGAAAGGGCGCCGTCAATTTTGAGAAAATAGCCGCTTGCCGCCCAGAATGCCACAAGCCCGGCAAATAGCATGACCGGTCGCCTGATCGAATCATCGGCCCTTAGCGAAACCACCGCGGCAATTGCCAAAATGCACAAGAGTCCGGCTATGCCGAGGGGGTTGAGCTTGGAAGAGTCCGCGATGTTCACCAGGAAGGCGCCGGCAGCAGGGGAGAGCAGCGCCAGGAGGATGTAATATTTTATTTTCTGACTGCTCAGGTACCGGTTCACAGTGATTTTTTCTTTTGTGGAACGCCCAAGCGAGCCGAGATAACCAATGAAATGATGCATGGCGCCAAAGGGGCACAGCCAACCACAGAAAAACCTTCCGAGCACGATGGTCAGGATGACCGTGGCTATGGCCCAGAGCAGACCCGAATAAAGAGTATGCGTTGTCAGGATCGTGCCGAGCGCCACCAGTGGATCGAGTTGAAGGAACCAGTTTACCGGCCATCCTCGCAATTGCATGAATGATTGGCCAAAGGTGCTCGCAATACAGAACCAGATAAACAAAGCGAAAAAGAATAGCTGAGATATACGCCTTACCGTGGTGATTTTCATCGGATTCTTACTCTGCGGATATGCGGAAGGGATTCAGGGACTCAAAATCTGAAGTCCCGGCCCCTGCCTGTTCAGCTTTGGCTATAAAAGGCAGGTCCGTGGGTTTTTTCCCCAGCAGGGCAGCCGCGGCCGTGTCGGCGGCAACCTGGTCGGTGCTCACGATCATCGTGTTCGTTTGCTTGAGATCCGAAACGGACCCTCCGGTCGGTCCATTGGAGATCATGGTGAATGTCCCATCCAGGATAACCAAGGAGGGCTTTATCATGAGGGCGAGATCTTTTATGAAAGTGTGAATGTCCTGATGGAAAATGTTTCGCCTTCCTCCGATGAACCCGTACCAGTTTTTCATCGATAGCGAAGCGCCGCTTCTATGATGGTCTTTTACCGGAGAAATCCCGATAAGCTTGGTCGCATTATGGAATGCTCCAAATAAAATGGGCCAATTGCGGATGAGATTTGAACCGGGTACTGAAATGTTGGAGAAAAGCGATTCCCTGGGCACAATCAGCTCCGCCCCCGAATGCTGCGCGGCTTCGCCGATACCGCTCAGAGCGAAACAGCTTTCCGGATCGTTTATTGGATTGTCTGCAACGGCGACCGTGGTGGCGCCGGCTTCAAAGCACAAACGCACTACTTCGGCAACTAACTCCGGGTTTGTCGTGGCGCATAGGGAAGGGGGGGTTGCAAAGGACGCATTCACCTTTATTAAAACCCTGTCGCCTTTCTTGATGCAGCAATCGATTCCACCGAGCGCCTTTATGGCGGCATTGACAGTTTTTATCCTGTCCGGGCCGGTGGCTATGGCTATCTTTTTGCCGGCTTCGGGAACGGAAAAGTCAGGCAGGGCGACCAGGGATTTTTCGGTCTGCGCACCCGGCCCGGCAGAGTCGTGCAGGTAATAACCGAGGGCGCCTGTGGCCGCGAGGGCTAACCCGGCCTTGGCGGATCGAACGATAAAATCACGTCTGTTCATCTCAGGACGAGGCGGACGATCTTCGAACTTCTTACTCATTGCGCGGTCTCTCCCAGCTTGCGGTAAATCCGCGATGCGACAACAATTGCGCTATCCATGTCATCGGACTCGTGGGCTCCGGCAAAGAACTTCCCCCTGTGCATGACGACTTCATACGTATCGAATACCTTGTAGACTTTCGAGTCGGGCGCATCAGCGACCTCGCCTGCATCCGTTCCTCCGTTATCGAGCAGAAAACGGCCGTAGGCGGTCGCCAGATCGGCTGCCTTCTCGGGGCTTTCACGCTTCGAAATAAATGCCGTGACCCTTGCAGCATCGGTGTAGTAGCCGGCCGTATATACGCTGTCTAGTCCGCTGAAGCCGAAAACGTCACTCAAATGAAGGGATATGCTTGACGCATCGAGGGACTCAGGCGGAAAAAGCGAAGATTCAGTCGACTGCCGTGCGTATTGAGGTTCGGCTTCAACCAGGTTTTTGGCAAGTGTGGTCATCTGGTCCATGAGGTCTTTAGTCGAGGATATCACTTCGAAATATTTGGGGCCGTTTGTGAAAAACAGGGCATCCGCCGTGGAGTATGCGGAAGCGCCGAGGTCAACGGGCGTCGTGTCTTCTCTTTTTTGAACGCTGTAGACGGAGAAGGCGTTTGTCGGATTTCCCATTTCGTATGTGAAGAGTTCGAGCCATCTCTTAGGGTCCGTTTTCATGGCGAAACGCCTTGTGGAAAGCTTTACAAAGCCGCTTGAAAGGTAGAGTTCTGCCTTGCCGTCAATTTTGTCGGACAGGGTTTCTGAGTCGAACGTTTCCTCGGGACCAAGCGGAACGAGGTCTTCGGGGAGAAACGCCGGCGCCAGCGCCGAACTGGGGGGCGGCAGAGAACTCTTGCGGCCCGCGACGTTACCGTTCTTCTGGACAGCGGTATAAAGATCCGGATCGAACTGCGACTGCGCGATGTAGAGCCAGCCACCTATGCCGGCCAGAACCGCCAGTATGAAAATTCCTACGCAAGTTTCGGCAATGCCCGCGCGCCTCAACGTGTGTCTCCTTTGGGGGGGTCAGAATTCAAATCGCGGAATAATATCACTCGGATGGCAGGAGGCAAGGGTTCATTCCGAAAAGCGCTTCCAGGGCGGACAGAGGGCTGATTGTCGCACAAGTTGAAAAAACGGACAAAGCGGCAACTATAAAAGAACTGAGAAAGTCCTCAAGTAAGGTCGAGAAGGGCTTGTGTCCATGACCACGCAATAAGAACCTTGCAAAAGTACAAGCGCCATTGTCCCTCTCTGAATGCCGGGTAGGTCGCTTCTTGTGTCGGAACGGGTGTTTCTCATCACTTCCGGTTCAAAATCAGCTGCATCATTAACGAGTAAACCTTTTCCCGTATTCGCTCATCGGTAGTTCGAGTCCTCGATAAGTTCACGAACAACCCGGCAGCGCCCTGCGATAAAATCGGAGAAAAGCTCCAACACGCGATTGCACTCGCCCTCTTCTCGTGGAATACGAACGAAGCCCCTCATGCCCGATTGAGCGACAACCTCAAGGACAAGAGCGTCCTGGGCATGATTCCCGGTTTCTATCAAAGTGCTGTGCCGCTTACCTTTTTTGAAAATGACGCCTTTCTTGAAAAGGTCTTTGTAAAGCTCGGGTTCACCTTCCGCCGGTAGCTCGAAGGTATCGAACGGCTTTTGCTTATCTATAAAATCAGGGTCGTATTGACGGAGCATCTGCGGATGGGATGACTCAATTTCCTCAAAAAGTTGAGCGGCGATTTCTTCGGGTTTGACATGGGAACGGTGTTTTGCCATCTGTTTGCTGTCAATTGTCTTCTCTTCTTCTTGCCCGGCCATTTCGATAAGCTCGCGGGCCAGGTCCGGAACTTTTTCAGGTTCGGTTCCCATGCGGAAACCCTCTATTAGGTCGACCACTTCCGGTTGCGTGTAAAATTCGCCGAACTTATGCCGTTCTTCCGGGCTTGTAAGCCGCTCAAAAATGTTTTGGATTACCTCGGAGTCCAGTTTCGAGAAATCGAATTCATGGATTTGCCCAATGAGGCCGCGCCAGTATGGAACGGCCATATCGGAATAAAATGGGATCCGGTTGCCTATAGCCATATGGTCTTTGCCGAAAACTGTCTCGTAATTCCCGGCAATTCGTATAACGTCAGCGAAGTATCCTTCTATGTGGGTGCGAAGACTTTCACCGGTATCGATATAATCGGGTACAGAGATTTTGTCGATTTGTGCGCCGTAGCGCCGCAACAGGGCTTCATGGAAAATAAGTTTATTTAGAAGGCCATAACAGGCAACCTGTGCCGCGCGTCCAAGATTGTCGCGAACGCCTTGCGGGTCGTCATATATTATCCAACCCTGGTCGGATCGCATCCAGGAATCGAGTTCTGATTTGGAGCGGGCTCTGCCGTAACGGCTTTCAAGCTCGTTCAGGGTAGTCAGGGCGGGCATTTTAAGAGCCGATTCAAGAAAATCGATGAACTGTTCACCAGGGGATTTCTTGCAGAGAGAAGCGGTTCCCTGTATGATATGGGAGAGGTCATCCAGGAAAACCGGCAGCCACTTTTTTAACGCATCGGTTACCTCAGGCCGCTCAAGATCGCTTTCGCTCCGGACCCCGGTCACGTCCCAGGATTTGTAGGTTTGATCGTTCCACGTGCTGATTGGAATCGTTTCCCAAAGAACGCATTCGTTGACGTTCCAGGTGAAGAAGTATTTGGAACTCACCTTGAGAGCTTTCGCTCGTGCATCGTTTACAACCACCGCATTGTACGGACTGCTCCCGTCCCTTTGACAGGGGAGTTTAATTTCACCAGTAACGAGAACCTGGCCAATACCGCCAAGCAGTGTCAAACTGCCTCTTTGCAGAGACGTTTCCTGTCGCTGTTGGCATTTTGCCCTGGAAAATGGAGAAGTTCGATCTTTGCCGATTATTTCGTTGATCCAACCGGCGACGTCGGCCGTGAGTTCCCGTTCGTTTTTCGACATCTTTCATACCCTCGATGGAAGCGATTCAGGTAATTTGCCCTGCTAAGATATCACACTGAAGTATTTTGATAAACAATAGTACCAACGGACTGGCGGGTCACCGGGTCCCAAAGCGATTAGTTTTTATGAAATTTTCTCAGGTTTATGTTATGGAGAACCGCTTTAAGAAAGAATGCCCCCCGGGAATTCTCAGGATCAACCTGCTGCGCCCGGTTTTTCCGTAAAGCCCGGAGTGGGAGGAAATAGATGGTATTGGAGGATTGAGATGGGCTTTTCGTTTATGCCGGCCCCGGAAGTCATTGATAACTTGCATGGCGTTCAGCTCCAGGGGCTGAAGTGGACAGTTTCTCACGCATTTGCTAATTCACCTCTTTATCGGAAAAAACTGCAAGAGGCCGGGGTTACACCGGAACAGATCCGGTCCCTGGACGATATCCGG
Source organism: uncultured delta proteobacterium (assembly GCA_963826655.1). Classification (GTDB taxonomy): domain Bacteria; phylum Desulfobacterota; class Syntrophobacteria; order Syntrophobacterales; family Syntrophobacteraceae; genus SbD1. The sequence goes on along the minus strand of CAWGZP010000216.1, from coordinate 4,141 downwards.
AGACTTCCCTTCACTGGCGCCCAGGACCTTCGCGAGGACCACCCCTTTCCACTCAGGGCCGTCCCTTTGGAGAAAATCGTCCGGGTACATGCCTCTTCCGGAACGACCGGAAGGCGCAAGGTGCTGTGCTATACACAAAAAGATATCGATGACTGGGCAACCATGTTTGCCCGCTGCTACGAGATGGCGCAACTAACAACCGCCGACCGGGTTCAGATAGCAGTGGGATATGGTTTATGGACGGCCGGTGTGGGTTTTCAGAATGGATGTGAAAGATTCGGAGCGATGGCTGTCCCTGTCGGGCCCGCAAATGCGGAAATCCATTGTCAACTGCTGGAGACCATGCAGAGCACAGTCTTTTGCGCGACGGCATCCATGTCGCTGTTGATTGCCGAGGAAATCGAACGCCGGGGCATCCGGGATAGAATAGCCCTGAAGAAATTCATATTCGGGGCCGAGCGGCACAGCCTTAGAATGCGCCAGAGAATCAGCGAGATAACCGGCTGCGAGCACCTGTTCGATATCCCGGGGCTTACTGAACTCTATGGGCCGGGCACCGGCCTGGAGTGCGCCGCCCATCAGGGGATACACTACTGGGCAGACTACTATATACTGGAGATACTTAACCCGGAAACGCTGGAGCCTGCAATCCCCGGTGAAATCGGCGAAATGGTCGTTACAACGCTCAGAAAGGAGGGCTCGCCCCTCATTCGGTATCGCACATGCGATCTTACCAGGCTCCTGCCGGAACCTTGCCCTTGCGGCAACCCTTTGCCCAGGCACGACCACATTCTCGGCCGCTCCGACGATATGTTTATCTTCCGCGCCGTAAATATTTATCCCGGGCAAATAGACCATGTTCTGTCACGGATACCGGGGGTGGGAAGCGAGTACCAGGTCCATCTTTTCCGAAAAGAGGATGGGCGCGATATTATGCTGGTTAAAGTGGAGGCGCTGCCAGGGTCGGATTCTCCGGATTCCGGGAAGGACCTGATAGAACGCATAACCTCCGAAATCCGCAGGCAGATAATGGTTCGGGCGCAGGTGGAACCAGTCGCCTTCGGCACCTTGCCAAGAACAGAGCTTAAGAGCAAGCGCGTCTTCGACCACAGGACTCAGGATTAATGCGCATTTTCCCCGTTGGTCTCAGCCGGAATAAATTGTCGAGGTTCGATCCCGGTCATATCCGAAAAATATTGGTGCGATCCACAAACTGGGTTGGGGACGCAGTTATGACCACGCCGGCCCTTGGCGCGATCAGGGCCTTTTTCCCTTCATCGGAGATCGTGCTGGCGGCAAATCCGATTGTTGCAGAACTCATGAGTCCGCATCCATTCTGCGACAGCGTAATCGTTTACGACAAAAAAGGTCCTCATAGGGGAGTTGTCGGCCTTTGGGAGTTTTCCCGGCTCATTTCGGAGGAACGATTCGACCTGGCCATCCTTTTCCAGAACGCCATCGAAGCCGCGTTGATCGCCAAACTCGCCCGGATAAGGATCCGAGCCGGGTATAATACCGACGCGCGCGGGATTTTGCTTACCCATGCGGTCAAAATGACGAAGCAGGCGCGAAGGCTTCATCACACTCAATATTACACGAATATGCTGGGCGAGTTGGGAATACCTCAGGCCGGCCCAAAGCTCCAGTTGCAGTGCACGGATGAAGAAAAACAGTGGGCGGAAAATTTGCTGGGGCCAGGGCCATGGGCTGCGATAAATCCGGGTGCGGCATACGGGGCTGCGAAAAGGTGGTATCCTGAAAGGTTCGCAGAGGTTGCGGACATCCTTGCTGCCAGCTTTGGATTTAGGCCGGTGCTCGTGGGCGGCCGAGGGGAAATGGAAATCGGCTCTGAGATCGAATATAGAATGCGCTCGAAAGACCGTAAAGCAAAACCCCTGAATATGATCGGCAGGACTTCTGTGCGTCAGTTAATGGCGATTCTTTCTTCGGTTGAACTCGTCATAACCAACGATTCGGGCCCGATGCATGTCGCTGCCGCTTTCGAGCGCCCAATAGTTGCGCTCTTCGGCCCGACAGACCACTCGACCACTTCCCCCTCGTGCTCCCGGTTCCGGTTGGTGCGCAAGGAAACCGAGTGTGCCCCCTGTCTCAAAAGAGAGTGTCCGACCGACCACCGGTGCATGACTCGGATTGCCGTGAGTGATGTTATCGATGCGGTGCGGGACTTGTTGGGAACCGGGTGCACGCAGAGTCGCGAAGGCGCGAAGAAAGAAATGATAGATAGACGTTAGCAATATCGCCCCGGTACTCGGGCTAAGGTTGTGAACTCAGAACACAAGACGCAGGAATTCCGAAAAGCATTCAGGCTTTGTATGAAAATCCATGAGCCCACAAGACATGGAAAAGTAAGGTGTCCTAAATAGATGAAATATTCACAGATTGGTCCTTTAGACCCACGCAAGATACTCATTATAAAGCCCAGCTCTTTTGGCGATGTCATTCACGGGCTGCCCGTGCTTCACGCGCTCAGCCTCCGTTTCACCGAAGCCGAACTTCACTGGGTCGTGGCGAAGGGATTCGACGGCATCCTCAAAAACCATCCTCTTATTCACAAGCTATGGATCATAGACAAGGATTCCTGGAAAAATCCCTGGAACCTGCCACGCACCTGTTCGGAACTAAGAAAGTTGGCGCATGACCTGCGCGCGGAGAGATTCGACTTGGTGATCGACCTGCAGGGTCTTTTCAGAAGCGCGATGATAGGCATGTTTTCGGGGGCGCGGGAAAGAGTGGGCTTTGAGAGCGCCAGGGAAGGAGCGAAGTTCTCCTACAGATACAGAGTGCGGACTCCCTCCGAGCTTCACGCGGTTGAAAAGAACCTTTTGCTTGCCGAATTCGTCGACTGCAAACGTGCGGAACCTGTTTTCGCCCTGCCGCCTCCGGGCAAAGTCCCCGAAATGGTCAAGAACATAGGTCCCTACGCCGTTATTGCTCCTTCTGCCGGCACCCTGGTGAAAAGGTGGCCTGCTCAATATTTTGGACAGCTTGCGTCGCTTCTTCCCATCCCTTCGATTATTGTAGGCAGCATGGCCGATACAGCGCTTGGGGACGAAGTCGCGTCACTATCGAAATCTCGAGCCGTCTCCGTTGCCGGAAAGACAAGCCTCGCAGATCTTGCCGCGATAATCCGGGGTGCTGAGTTCTTCGTGTCCCCCGATTCGGGGCCGATGCACCTGGCGGCGGCACTGAACATCCCCGTTTTCGCGATCTTCGGACCGACAAGCCCCTTGCGAACGGGCCCCTACGGTAAGATGCATAAGGTCCTACGATTAGACCTGCCCTGTTCGCCCTGTTTTACCAGGAAGCCGTGCCGTGACTGGAGGTGCATCCGGGAAATCACACCCGAAATGGTCCTGGAGGCCATTTCTGCATCAGCTCTGAACGAAAAATGGGTGCGTGCCTCCCTGACGATCTAAGGGTATAAGGCTCGGTTCGTACATATCTCGAACTCCCCTGCGCCCCAGCATGTTTCGCACTGACGGTCGTCAAAACAATCGTAGCCATATCCGTTGCAGGCATGGCAAAATGCCCTGAAACACCTGTGAATAACATCCAGATTCATTTCGAACCGCCTTTCATAAACTCCGTCGGGGGGCTCTTTTGCACCAGAATTGCCAAAGGAGAAACCCCGGAATAAAAGCATTTGTGAAAATATTCTTTTCAAAGAAGCATATTCTAATACTAATTGCTCCAGGCTAAGTGCGCCAGTGGGTCCAACCACTTGCAAAAGACGAGCATCGAACATAGTTTGCTCTCAAAGAAGGATACCGATATGCGAATGATTATCTGATGTGCGTCTCGGGTTTCCGACTCATTGACAAGTGGATAGAGAGGAGATTCGTCATGCAAAGACAAGGACGTGAAACCCAAAAGATGCCACACAGCTATAATCCTTCAATTTTTGATCCTCATAGTGCAGTTTCCAGCGATTTTCTTCAATTTCTGCTTCCATTACACAAGGAATTCACACCCCGGCAACAGTTCCTCATCACAGAGCGTGAGCGTTTGTTGGCTGAGGCGCATCGAGGTAAAATGCCGAACCATCTTCCCGCCTCGGAAGCCACTCTCACGGGGTGGAGGGTAGAGCTTCCTGCGTGGTGTCAGGACCAGAGAAACCAGA
>CAWGZP010000215.1:0-10140 GCA_963826655.1 uncultured delta proteobacterium | reverse complement strand
CCCCCGAATCTTCCGAGGCGGAAGGGATCAAAGAATTCCTCGCTGCCAGGGGAATCGATTTCGAGGTTCATGATATTCACTCTGATTATAAGGCCCATAAGCGCATGCTCGAAGCAACCCGTGGCGCATGCGGGGCACCGGTGGTCGAAATCGGGCATCGGATCGTGTGCGGACTGGATCGAGAGCGGTTGGAAGAGACCATAAAACAAGAGCTCAACTGACAGTCGATATTTGATACCGTGTCTCCAGCTGCGCCTTCCGCCTCACGGCTTTTCAGAAATCACGATATACATTGGGGGGAAAATTTGTTACCTTCACTCCTGACACGCAAGATCTCGCTCTCCAATAATCAAGTGCTATAAGCGTATCAAAGCGAGGAACACACATTCAGCCGCACGGGTTAAGTGTGCCCCAATGAATAGAAAATTTGCCTTAATCTTCCTCGTTTGTTTTTCTCTTGCCATTCTGGTGTGCGCGTTTCATCACCATGACGATGGGAACGCACACGACGATTGCTCTATCTGCTCTTGCGTCTCCCACCATTCGAATTCTGCTTTCCAGAATTTTCTGCAAATTTCACCGCCTGCTTCAAATATTTTCACTGGCCTTCCGGAACCTGCGGTCAATCCTTCCTGCCCCTGTTGCTCACCCTACTCAAATCGAGCTCCACCCGCATAATATACAAACTCCTAACATTCATGACCAAAGAAACCGGCCAACATTTCATTTGAAGACCTGAAGAAGTGTGGGGGGCACCGCTATGAGGTTCATGTTTGTACTCGTCGCTATATTTGTATTCTCTTCATCTGCATTTGCTCAAACCACGGAAGATCGGCTTCAAAAGCTTGAGGAAGCCCTCAAAAAACAGGAGCAGACCATCCAGGAACTAAAAGAGCTGCAAAGAACCGTCAAGAAACAGGAACAAACAATCGAAGAGCAGCGAAAGTTGATCCGGGAATTGAACGCAAAAACCCAACAGCCACAGCCTTCTACTGCCTCTTCTGCTACACCTTCGGTTGCATCTTCTTCTCCATCTTCTGCCGTGCCTTCCGCCGCCACGGCGGCGCCGGCGGTTGTGTCCGACCAGGTGCAGCAGCAGGTGCAGGAGTTGAAAGAGCAGGTGGAAGGGGTGGCCGAAGCACAGAGGAAAGAGACTCCCGAGCGTGTTCAACCCGGCCATCGGGCTTGTGGGTGAGACGATCTTTTCCTATCGCAGCAAGGGATCGACGTCTACCGGCAGCGACCGGGCCGGCGGGTTCGACGTGAACCAGCGTTCGGCCGAGCTCAACATTGCCGCATCGGTAGATCCGTTTGCGAAGGGTTATGCGGTGCTCAATGCTTCCGCCGACCCGATAACCGGCGAAGCCACTGTGGGGGTCGAAGAGGCCGCCATCCAAACGACTTCACTGCCGTATAATCTGGAGTTGAAGGCCGGACGGTTCTTCGGCGAATTTGGCAGGCTGGCCTATATACACGATCATGAACTGCCCTTTGTTAATCGTCCGCTGGTGCTCGACGAATACATCGGCGGAGAATCGAGAACAGACGGGGCACAGCTTAACTACCTGTTGCCCATCGAGCATTACGTGAGCCTGACCGCGGGCGTGGGCGAAGGTTTTGGCGCTGCGCCAATCGACACCGGCGACTTCAATAATGGAGATTACCGTCCCTTTGGAGGGTTGAGCTTTTGGGGCCGAGGGTCCACCTCCTTCGACCTGACATCCGATTTATCCCTCGAACCCGGCATTTCTGGACTGTTAAATCCAGACACCCTGGACCGCGGAGGCGTGCTGGCACTGAATAACGGAGTACCTGTCACGCTTTCGCAATCCCCGGGCAGCACTCTTCGCCAAACAGATCGCAGCCTGGAGGGGGTAGACTTCACCTTGAGCTACAAACCGTTGAGTAACAACCAGTTCAAGTCCCTCACCTGGGGCACGGAATTTCTCCGCAGCGATAGCAGCTTCGATGTTATCCCTCCGCTGACCGGCGACTCCCCCCGCCCCCGCGTTCAGTCAGTTCAACCGCGCCGTCGATGCCTGGGGCATGTATTCGTACCTCACTTACAAGTGGTCAAGGGAGTGGTCGGGCGGGTTCCTGTTCCAGTATGTTCAGGAACGCCTGGGACAACGCAGACCGATACCTTTTCATATTCCCCATATGTCACGTGGGCCACCAGCCATTGGAGTCAAATTCGGCTTCAATACACTCACACCGCTCCCAACGCCGCGTCCGGTCTGCGGCCTGATGATGCAGTCTACTTGCAATGGGCCTGGATCATCGGCGCGCATGCCCATGGTTGGCAGCAACGCTGACCTTGCATAGAAAGGAATTTGAAATGAAATACAAATTAATGTTTTTGTTATCTATCGTCACAGCCGCCTTGCTGCTGTGTGGGTCGGCGATGCCGGCCCACGCGGCTAAAATCAACGTGGTTACGACACTGACAGACCTGGCCGATTTTGCGCGTGAGGTCGGCGGGGACCTGGTTGAAGTTCGCAGCATGGCGACGGGAGTGGAAGACACTCACGGGGTCCCGATGAAACCGAGCTTCGTGCCGATGATGAACAAGGCCGACCTGTTGGTCCTGGTTGGATTTGGCTGTGAACACGCCTTCCTGCCCGCCTTGCTGGAGGCGAGCAAGAACCCGCGCATCCAGGTGGGCAAGCCCGGCTACGTGGACAGCTCGAAGGGCATAGTGCCGCTCGATGTTCCCAAGTCCACCGATCACTCCGAGGGCGATGTTCATCCCTATGGCAACCCGCATTACATACTCGACCCGGTGTTGGCGAAGACCGCGATCGGGAACATCTACAACGCCCTGGTGGCGTTTGCTCCTCAATATAAAGCGGAGTTCACCCGCAACCGGGATGCCTATTTAGCCAGGCTTGACGCCAAAATTGCGGAGTGGAGGCAACAACTCATGCCGCTCAAGAGCGTGAAGTTTGTCTCCTATCACGAGCATTGGACATACTTCGCACAACGTTTCGGCCTGACCTATTACGGCACGATTGAGCTGAAGCCGGGCATCGATCCGACCCCGGGCCATATCGTGAACTTGATTTCCTCCATGAAAACAGATCATGTCTCTTTCGTCGTGCGCGAACCGCAGTTCCCCGAAAAGGTACCAAAGCAGATTGCGGGGCAGACGGGAGCTACTCTGATAGTGCTGCCCATCATGCCGGGCGGCGTTCCGAATACGGAAACCTACGTCAAAATGATGGACTACATAGTGCAAACCCTGGTCACGGCCGGACAAACGAGGAAATAAATTGATGAAAGAGGATGCGCCCGCTCATGTGTTGTCCGTTCGGCCTCCTTTACACGCACCCATGAATGAGGCGCTCATCACGCTTGAGGACCTGAGCATCGGATACGACGGCCGGCCGGTGCTCTCCGGGATTTCGCTTTCGATTGCCCGCGACCGTTTCACCGCGATTCTCGGTGCCAACGGTTCGGGCAAATCGACCCTGCTCAAAACCCTGCTTGGGCTGATTCCTCCGATAGCAGGCAGGATCGACTCAACACCGTCGAGGGGCGCGCCGCTCGTATTCGGTTACGTGCCCCAGGCTACAGACTACGACCCTATTTACCTGGTGACGGCTTTCGACGTCGCTCTGATGGGTACTTACGGCCGCGTCCGCCCGTTTCGTTTTGTCCCGTCGGCCGAACGCGCCTTCACGCGGGAATGTCTGCGAGCGGCAGGCGCTGAGGATTTGGCCCGCAAGCGGTTTTCCAAACTCTCCGGAGGCCAGAAACAACGCGTGCTCATCGCACGCGCCCTGGCCACGCGCCCTGACATCCTGGTGCTCGATGAGCCGACGGCGGGCGTGGATGCGGTGGCGACACAAACGGTGCTGGAGTTCATTTCCCAGACCCGCAGGGAAAGGCAAATCGCGGTCCTGCTCGTTACCCACGACTTTGGCGCAATCCGTCACCATGCCCAGCAAATCCTCTGGCTTCACCAGGGCAAGGTCCTCCAGGGCACGCCGGATGAACTGCTCACTCCCGAACGGATGGCGCATATTTTTGGAATGGGGACGTCTTGAAATGGAAGCATTGATCCAGATTCTCTCCACCGATTTTCTCCTGCGCAACTCGGTTTATACCAGCGTGCTCGTCGGTTTTTCCTGCCCGCTCGTCGGCGTCTTCCTGGTGATGCGCCGGCTGGTGTTTATGGGCGTCGCACTGCCGCAGGTTTCCTCGACCGGCGTTGCCGTCGCACTCTCCGTCCCATTGTGGCTCGGGGTCAATCTGAGCGGCCATTCCCCCGAGAGCGCGCACATGCTCGCTTTTATCGGCTCCATGTCATTTTCGCTCGCGGCGATCCTGGTGCTCGCGTTTCTTGAACGACGCGGACGCGGCCTGCCCGAAGGCCGTCTCGGCACTGCGTACGTGGTGGCCGCCTCGCTGAGCATTTTGCTTCTGTCAAAAAACCCTTACGGCGAGATCGGCTGGCTCGATATGCTCAAAGGCGAGGTAATCGCCATCTCCAATTTCGATCTCGTTTTGACGGCTGCAACCCTTGCGCTCGTCCTGGCCACTCTTGGATTATTCCACAAGGAGTTGCTCCTGGTCTCCTTCGACCGGTCGATGGCCATTACACTTCGTAAGAACGTGGTTTTCTGGGATGTGCTGCTTTATTTGCTGATCGGCCTGACCGTCTCGATGGCCGTACTCAGCGTCGGCCCGTTGATCGCTTTCGGATTTTTGCTGATCCCGGCACTCACGGCGCACCTGTTTGCGCGCAATATGCGCCAGTTCACCATACTGGCCTCACTGTGCGGCGGCACACTGGCTTTCGTCGGTTTCTGGATGGCCTATGAGTGGGATTTTCCGGTCGGCCCGACGGATGTCGTGCTCCTCGGAGTCATCTACGCAGTAGCCTGGGGTTTTTCTAAACTTCTTCAAGACCACAAATGAAAAGGAAGCGCCAAAATGCGAAAAACCCTGGGGTTTTCTCTCATGTTAGCTGCATTCATCCTGCCGCTTCTCTCCTATGTCGAAGGGCCATCCAGCGCCTCAACGGTGAGGTTCGTGGATAACGGAGACGGTACAGTTACGGACACGAAGCAAAAACTCATGTGGCAGAAGTGCGACAATGCCAGGGAGGTCACATTCGAACAGGCGCGTCAATACTGCGAAAATCTAACGCTGGGCGGCCATTCCGGCTGGCGGCTGCCAAACCCCGGCGAGCGGGACACCGCGGTGGTCCGCGAACTGATGATGCCTCTACATGATCGCGCGGCCTATGCCCGTCGCGATCTCTACTGGTCATCGGATCCAACGATTTTGATCCCGTTCAACTATCGGCCCGCTTATGCAGCGGAAGTCTCGGACGCCTATCCCGCGCAGAGGGACGATAGAGCATTTGTAAGGGCCGTACGCTCGTTGACCATCGGGCCTCCGTGAGACGCTGCCGTTCGCTATTGACGTCAAAGGATAGTTACGGTAGATTGGTTCGTGATATCGGCTGGACATGCGCACCATGAAGGTGTGATTTATGCCGCCGATAATAAGAGTTACCTTTTAACTGCGCAAAATCCTGCTGATTTTTCAGATCGGCAAATGAACTAACAGGCCACGAATGCCTTTACCCCATAAGAATGTGGGGAGAGATGTTCGTGGCTTTTTTTTCTGAAACCGGGGGAAGAATCAAAGCAGTGAATTTCATTCGCACGAAGTTATTCATGTCCTGTCGGGACACCCGGATCATCAAGAGATTCGTAGGGTGGGCTAAGCGGAGCGCAGCCCACCGCGTCTTTTCGACCATCGTAGGATGGGTGAAGCGGAGCGCAACCCATCAAGCCCGCCGCGTCTTTTCGACCATCGTAGGATGGGTGAAGCGGAGCGCAACCCATCAAGCCCGCCGCGTCTTTTCGAATCGGAGAAAAGCCATATGCGGGACAGGCCTCGCACTCCTGGCGCTTATGCTGAGTTTTTGTTCGACTTTGGGTGGATTGGCAAGGGCCGATACCGACGCTCCGCCCGATGCCGGAACGCCGTCCCCGAACGCCGGCGAGTCCCAGAAAGGGACAACCCAATTGCCGGAGATTGTGGTGGAGGAACGCAGCGACAGCCTGCTCGGCGTCGCCGACACTTCGACCCAGGGCACGATCGGGGCACAAGAACTGGAAGATCGCCCTATCAGCCGTCCCGGCGAAGTGCTCGAAGCCATGCCCGGAGTAATCGTTACCCAGCATAGCGGCGACGGCAAGGCAAACCAGTATTTTCTACGTGGTTTCAACCTGGACCATGGCACGGATCTGGCCAGCTTTTTCGATGGCATTCCCATCAACCTGCCTTCGAACGCTCATGGGGAAGGCTATACGGACCTCAATTTCCTGATTCCCGAACTTATACAGAGGATAGACTACGGAAAAGGGCCATATTTCGCGAACGTGGGGGACTTCGGCTCTGCCGGTTGGGAAAATATTCAGTACTTTCAAACGCTTCCAGATAACATTGCGAAGGTGGAAATCGGCAACTGGAACTACGAACGCACCCTGTTTGCCGACTCAATCAAGGCCGGGCAGGGCAATCTGCTCTCCGCCTTCGAATTTGTCCATACCGACGGGCCATGGGTCGTGCCCGAAGATTACCTAAAATTCAATGGTGTTGTGACCTACAGCCAGGGGGATGTAAGCCAGGGCTTCAGCGCATCGGCGTTGGGGTATCACGGCACATGGGGTGCGACCAACCAGATCCCGGATCTTGCTGTCGCCGAAGGCCTGATTGGGCGGTTTGGTTCGATGAACCCCACAGACGGAGGCCTGACGGACCGCTACACCCTGACAGCCGAATATCACCAGGCCGACGAGCACTCAGCCACAAAGATCATGGGGTACGCATATTACTTCAAGATGGGGCTCTGGAATGACTTCACCTACTTCCTGGACGATCCCGTTCATGGGGACCAGTTCGAGCAAACGGACAGCCGCTGGGTACAGGGGGTGAGAGGAAGCCAGACGTACTTTGGCAAATTGTGCGGCTTGCCGATGGAAAACACCTTCGGACTCGACCTTCGAAACGACGTGATAAGCGACGGCCTGTTTCACACCGAGGCCAGGGCCGTGCTGTCCACAACCCGTACGGATGATGTCGTGGAAACGGACGTGGCGCCCTACTTCGAAGACAAGATCAATTGGCTTCCATGGTTTCGCACCGTTATCGGCTTTCGCGAAGATTTCATTAATTTCGGCAACAATAACACTTTCACCTTTGCCGCCAACGGCCCCAACCCCGCCGACAGCGGAGACCGGTTCGGGTTCGCTCCTCAACCCAAGTTGAGTTTGATCTTCGGCCCATGGGCAAAGACGGAATTCTACCTTAACGGCGGCATGGGCTTCCACACCGACGACGCGCGGGGCGTAAATACTTATGTCAAGATCCGACAACGGGCCTGCCGGTGGAACGGGCCTTGCCGATAGCGCAAACGAAAGGAGCGGAGATTGGCGTGCGCACCCTTGCCGTGCCGAACCTGCAAAGCACATTCACGTCCTGGGTGCTGGAGCTGCAATCCGAACTGGTCTTCGACGGGGATATCGGCACGAACGTACCGAGTCCTTACCACAGCCTCCGCGAGGGCCTGGAATGGGCAAACTACTATACGCCGGCCAAATGGCTGACGATCGACGCGGATGCCGCCGTCTCGCAGGCGCATTTCGAAGGCGACCCTGTGGGAGGGGATCACGTGCCCGAAGCTGCCGATGTAGTGATCGCCGCCGGCATCACGGTGCACGATCTAAAAGGTTGGCATTCCAGCCTGCGGTGGCGATATTTCGGGCCTCGCTACCTGACCCAGGACGGTAGCGAGCGTTCCCCCGGCACCAGCCTGCTCTACTTCAACCTTGGCTACCAGATCAATAAAAGGTGGTCGATCGAGGGCGACATCTTCAATCTTCTCAATACGAAGGCCGACGACATTGACTACTACTACGCCTATCGGCTGACGCCAACCGCGGCTGAGGTATCCGGCGACGTGTTCCACCCGGTCGAACCGCTTACTTTCCGCTTGGCGTTGACCATGCAATTTTGAAATAAACACAACAGAACAGGAAATGCTTTCACCACAGAGGCGTTCGACAACTTGAAAAATCCTGCGATGTGTTTCGCGGGGCTACAGTTGATCCTGAGAGGACACAGAGAAAGAAAAGGCGGGGCGGTCTCTAGTAATGGTGTCACCCATAGTAGCTAGCGCCTCTCGGTGGAATGCAGTGACCGTTTGATTACTGTTGTTACTTTGATTGTCGGCGAAGTCTGTTTTGCTTGCCCTCTCTGTGTTCTCTGTGCCTCTGTGGTGAAAATGGGGTTAAGGAGGCCGTAATCAACTCGATAGCTGAAGACATTGCCGACTTCGAAATAGCTCTTTCCATCTCGGGTGATCCGGAAGACATCATTTCTGCGCCGGGCAACCGGCTCTCAGCCGCTTCCGGCGGAAAAACCTGGTCGAGTCTGGCCGTATCTATATCCATCCATTCCGTTCTGGCATTTATACTTCTCATTTTCGCCGGGTTTCAAACCGGCAATCAATACGCTCGATTAGACAACGAGCCCAAAATACTACAGGCAAAACTCGTTCCCTTGTCTCCGTTTATAGAAGGCAAGGGCGCGGGCGGATCGCCGGGACCCGCCGTTGAGCCGTCAATCGCGCCCGAACCCGGCGCCCCTGCCCCCGCGAATCCGGAATCCAACCTGGTTCCACCTGTTCCCGCAAAAAGAGAAAAAAGTTCGCAGGTAAAACCGAAGGACAAGGCCAAAACCGATGCTCAAATGAACAATACTCAACTTGAAAAGAAGGTTAAGCCGGCCCGCGTTCAATCCGTCCAGTCCGGAGGTCGAACCCGCGCCGCAGACCGCCCCCCGCACAGACAATCGCCAACGGCGGTCCGAATACCGAACATGAAGCCGCGGGCGCGATCGCTGCTCCCGTCCGCGGGTTAGGTGCGGGCTCAGGGGGCCGGCAGGCCGGAGGCGGCAACAATGGATCAGGCGGCGGTTCTCTTGAAAGAGAGTTTGGTTCTTCCGATGGTCCCCGTTTTCAACGTCAGAAGATGCCGGCTTATCCTTCCGCTGCGAAGAGACTGCAAAAAGAAGGCAAGGTCCTTTTGCGTGTGACCATCGACGAACGAGGCCGGCCTGTCGATGTCGAAATAGTAAAGGGCGCGGGCTTCGGCTTTGACGAGGAAGCGGTAAAAGCCGTTCAGTGCTCCACTTTCGTTCCCGCCCAAGAACAAGGCAAACCGCTCGCCTGCAAAGTCCTGCTGCCGATTAGATTCGTTCTCAGGAACTCATGATAGTTGGATTTTATCCCCCACCCCACGACAATTTGAATCAAGTTAGCCACCTGCTCTCGGTGACCATACTTATGAGCGGTTATAGATGTCAATTCCGAGGACAGGGATGCTTGGTCGTCTGGACAATGCGGCATTTGTCACCACCCATAATGGGATGGTTCCGTCTCTTCTGGTAAGCACTAAATGCGGTTCGCGGGCATCTCATAGTCGGGCCAGTACAATAATCTGCTGGCGAACCAAATTCAATAAATGAGAAGTATTTAATGAAAAGAGCTGAGTTAACGTTTGGGGGGAGATGTTTTAACATGTGATACCGTAGTTGTGTGTGGGATGACAACCACATTATTTCAGCGTAACTACTTAACATGATACCTCATTTAGCTTGTCTGTTTCTAAAATGGAGCATTATCTACTTGCTCCGCCTTTTGCTCGAAATAGGCAAGATTCATTTTTTGGTCGAAGAAGTTCTTGGCTGTGCAACCTTCAGGGATAATTTTTTCGTGTTCCACATCTAGCAATCCGGCAACGCGATTAATTTCATCAGTGCCGCTTGCAGAGGGCGATACTGTAAGAACCTTTGCAAATTCGTTTCTCATAACGGCCTGGCTGATTAATCTATTTATATGATCGTCACTGAAGCTATATCCAATTGTCACAATTAGCCGTACCGGCTCTTGGAGGGAATATTTGCGAAACTCGTGGACATAGAACAGGTAAGGATCTACAGAGCTTAGTTTGGCAGTTGTTCCAAAAATTAACTCTGGACTGTCCTGAGGGGAGTCACATTTCGTCAACACATGCCCCTTCTCATCTTCTCTAATCCAATCGATAGACCATGAAGTTA
>CAWGZP010000214.1:0-22462 GCA_963826655.1 uncultured delta proteobacterium | reverse complement strand
AAAATGAGTGACATGCTGGACTATCTTTATAAAAGAGAAACGTTGGGAATAGCCTACCTGCAGGAAGCAAATGTCAATCAAATCTCTTTTGTTAGAGCGGAAAAGAACATAATTCTTTCTTCAAACGCCGCAGAACGCGAGAAATATATAAAGCGTCTGGATGAGTACGAAAGGCTGATGAAAGAGAGCCTGGGAAAAGCAAAGCTCTTGATTTACACTGACAAGGGAAAGGAACTCCTTGCAAAATATGAGAAGGCCTGGGAAGAATATCAGAGAGATCGATAGGAAAGTAGTTGATTTGGCCGGAAGAGAAGGACTTGCAAATGAAAAGGAATCCGCCACATTGTCTGCGACCGCGGGGAGAGAAAAAATAGACGTCGCAGGCAGCATTTTAGGGGAACTCGTCAAAGTCAAGGAAGAGAATGGACAAAAACTGTTTGACGAGAGTCAAGCCATCTATTCACAAAACCGCAACATCTTGATCATAGCCGTTCTGGCTGCCGTTCTGTCGGGCCTTGGACTTGGCATCTTTATATCCCGCATCATAAGCAAACCCATTACCGAATGTGTGAAGGTATCGAACCTGCTGGCGCAAGGCCATCTCGATATCCAAATCGATGCAACGAGCAAGGATGAAACCGGGCAACTGCTCACCTCCATGCAAAACATGGTGGAAAACCTGCGCCGGATCATAGGCGACGTGCGGATGGCGGCTGACAATGTGGCGGCGGGAAGCGAGGAGTTGAGCGCTACGGCTGGACAGCTATCCCAGGGGTCGACGGAGCAGGCGGCCTCGGCGGAGGAGGTCTCTGCCTCAATGGAGGAAATGGGCTCCAATATAAAGCAAAATGCCGACAATGCTCTTCAGACCGAAAAGATTGCTATCAAATCCGCCGAGGATGCCAAGGACGGCGGAAAATCCGTAAGTGAGACCGTAACCGCCATGAAAGAGATTGCGGGCAAGATCTCGATCATTGAAGAGATTGCCCGGCAGACGAACCTGCTGGCTCTGAATGCCGCCATTGAGGCCGCACGGGCAGGAGAACACGGAAAGGGATTCGCAGTGGTGGCCTCCGAGGTGCGAAAACTTGCCGAGCGAAGCCAGACGGCCGCTGCCGAGATCAGTAATCTCTCGGTATCGAGCGTCGATGTTGCTGAAAAGGCGGGAGCAATGTTGGAAAGAATCGTTCCGGACATTCAGAAAACGGCGGACTTGGTGCAGGAGATCAGCTCTGCAAGCAATGAACAGGCCACGGGTGCGGATCAGATAAACAAGGCGCTCCAACAGCTGGACCAGGTCATTCAGCAGAATGCTTCGGCATCCGAGGAAGTGGCTGCGACCTCCGAGGAATTGCAAAGCCAGGCGGCCCAGCTCCAGAGTTCGATTGCATTTTTTAAGATCGGTAATGGCGGGGATGTTATGGCCGCAACCGGCGCCGGCCAAAATCGGGCGCGGGGTGGAAATGCTCTCCTGCACGCAACAGGTGCTCCAAATATCCATATGGGACATTTGACATCCGGAGCAATTCATAAGCAGCTCGAAGGCGCCCGGCCGGCCGGCGGCGGCATCCCGGCCTTGAGAGGCAAAGAGGACACCGCTAAGGTCAAAGGCGTCGCCCTTAGTTTGGGTAAGGATGCGAAAGGCGATGGGGCCGATGAAGAGTTCGAAAGATATTAGGAAGGAGTTGATATGAGTGTATCATCAATAACAGAAACAAATCAGTATCTTACCTTCAAGCTCGAAGATGAGGTCTTTGCGCTCGACATCGGCAAGGTTCGAGAAGTCCTTGACTTCACGGCGATCGCAAAAGTGCCGCAGACGCCCGATTTCATGCTGGGAGTGATCAACCTTCGGGGGACCGTGGTGCCGGTGGTTGATATGCGGTTGAAGTTCAAAATGACCCGGACGGAAACTACGGTAAACACGTGCATCATCATCTTCGAGATAGAGATCGAGGGAGAAGCCACCGTGATGGGCGCCCTGGTCGACTCGGTGCAGGAGGTGCTGGACCTGGGTCCCGACCAGATCGAACCGCCCCCGCGAATCGGCACGCGCTTGAATACAAAGTTCATCAAGGGAATGGGCAAACGGGACAATCACTTCATAATGATCCTCAATATCGACAATGTGTTCTCCTCGGAGGAACTTACTATCGCGCGAGACGTTGGCGAGGAAGTCACCGCGTAATCGGGGTAAGCAGCGGTCTCCCTGGACCGCGCAAAAGATGTGGTGAAATTATGAAGAGAATCAGCATTCATATCGGAGGCCTGCATGTCAGCAGGGAACCCGCCGTAATCGATACCCTTCTCGGCTCCTGTGTGGCCGTCTGCCTTTACGATTCCGAAGCGCGAATCGGGGGTATGAATCACATCCTGCTGCCGGGAAGGGCCGACCTGGAGCCCTCTGACAATGAGGCCCGGTATGCCACGAATGCCATGGAATTGCTCCTTGACGGGGTTATTGCCCTCGGGGGCGAGAGATTTCGCCTCGAGGCAAAGGTTTTTGGCGGGGCTCATCTCTGTCCCACAATCTCTGCCAAAAATGGGGTTGGCGCCAAAAACTGCGAATTTGTGCTCGAGTTTCTGCAAATGAAGGCCATCAACGTCGTCGCCCATGACCTGGGAGGGCGCGACACCCGAAGGATTTACTTCCGCACGGATACGAGTGAAGTCTTTCTCAAACGCACCCGAATATCTCTGACGAAAAGAGAAGAGCACTGGATTCGTCCTGAGAGAACGCCGAAGAGCCGATTGATATGCGCTTAGTCCAAGCGGACTTTCTCCGGGACCGATGTATCCAACATTAACCGCCGGACCGAGCCGGAGGCAGAACAGGCTGTCTGCACTGGGAGACCATGGATGCGGAATGAAAATCGAGAACTGGAATTGGAGGCCGAACTTAAAGGGCTGCGCGCGCGAGTTTCGGAACTGGAGTTGGAGGCGGAGAGCTGGCGTGAAGTGGAGAAAAGTCTCGGGAACCAGCGTCAGTCCCAGCAGGTATCGATAGACGCCATTAAGCGTCCCGGAGAAAAGATAACCGAGGCAGGGCCGGCTGGCTCGGATGGCCAGGAGCATGATGTCATCACGACGAAGGGGATTTTTAAGGATTCCGAAGGGAATGTTCCGGATATCACAGATCGAAAGCGTGCGGAGGAGGCGCTGCGCGCCAGTGAGGGGCGGCTTAGCCTGGCATTGGCCGCGGGACAGATGGGTGTATGGGAGTGGGATCTGAGGACCGGCGCCGTCTTTTGGTCTCCCGAGTGCTACAATATTTTTGGGGTGAAAAGCTTCGACGGGAAACGCGAATCTTTCATAGACTTCGTGCATCCGGAGGACCGCGGCCTCTTGCAGCTGAGGATTAAACAGGCACTGGAAGAAAGAACCAGTTACATCCATGATTTCCGCATTATCCGGCCTGACGGCAATGTGCGCTGGATAACGGGCCGAGGACAGGCTGAATACGATGAAGACGGGAAACCGCTTCGTTTGGTAGGCAATACCCAGGACACCACCGAGCGTAAGCGAACGGAGGAAGAAAAGGAAAAGCTCGAAGCACAGCTCCGCCAATCGCAGAAAATGGAAGCCATCGGCATGCTTGCCGGAGGCATAGCGCACGATTTCAATAATATACTGCAGCCCATCATGGGCTACACGGAAATGGCGCTCAATGAACTTCCTCCGTCTAATCCGGTTAGAGATAAATTGGAGCAGGTGCTCAAAGGATCTCTCAGGGCAAGGGAACTGGTCGGACAAATCCTGGCAATTTCCCGCTTCACTTGCGAGCAGCAAAGAATACCGGCCGATATAAGTTCGATCGCCAAAGAGGCCCTGAAGTTTTTGCGGTCTTCGCTCCCAACCTCGATAAAAATAAGGCAAAATATCCGGATGGGTGTGGCGCCGGTCGATCCAACTCAAATCCACCAGGTGCTGATGAACCTTTGTACGAATGCCGCCCACGCAATGGGTGACAAAGGCATTCTGGAAGTCAGCCTGTCCCCTGTCGATTTGAGCGAAAGCGCTTTGGCCGATCGGCACAGTGTCGATCTCAAGCCGGGGTCCTATCTTCGATTGATCGTTTCGGATACAGGCTGTGGCATGGATAAAGAAACCTTGGAACGCATTTTCGACCCCTATTTTACCACCAGGGAAGTGGGAAAGGGGAGCGGACTGGGATTGGCCATTGTACACGGCATAGTCAAAAGGCACAAAGGGGCTATTACTGTCCGAAGCGACCCCGGAAAAGGCACAACGTTCAGTGTCTATATTCCAAGGATAGAAACGGCGGTTGCGATTCCCGTCGAAGAACCTCAAGAGGCTCCAATCGGCACAGAACGTATTTTGCTTCTGGATGACGAACAGGCCGTCGTTAAAATGGCGGCCGCAGCCTTGGAGCGACTCGGTTACAGGGTTGCCACCGAGACGGACAGCCTTCGTGCCCTTGAAATCTTTAGCGCCGGGCCGGACGAGTTCGATCTGCTTATTACCGATTACACCATGCCGAACTTGACTGGAATGGATCTCGCCAAAGAAGTCCGCCGGATTCGGCCTGATATGCCGATAGTGCTTTGCACGGGGTTTAGTGAAAAAATTACCTCCGCTAATGTAAAAGAGCTTCGGCTGGTGCTTTTGACGAAGCCTTATCGTTTGAGGGAACTTTCCGAGGTGGTCCGAAAGATTCTCGATGCGCGAAAGGGAAGTAGATATAAGAAGTGTTCTTGCCTTTGTCACCCATATCAGCAGGGCGCTGAAAAAGTGCCTGCCGGTGGGAAAAAAACTCAAAAAGATGGGTGATTTCGTCATCCCGGCGAAAGAGACTGTGTCGCAATTCATAGGAGAAATGCTTCGACAAGATCCGATGGGGCCAATTTCCACTTCCCCCTTTTGTAAAGGGGGATCGAGGGGGGATTTCAAAGCATTAGCTGAAATCGGAGAATCCCAGTCCTCCTACCTCCCTTTAAGAGCTTTAAGAGAGGGAGGGAAGACGAAAAAATATTGCGTTTCCGGCACACTCTCGAAAGCCGAATCCCGAATATCTTTGAACTATTTGATTTGTAGATCAAAACACTGGCCGCGGCTTTCGCCGGGGTGAGAGCCCTACGGGATTTTTACTTCAAAGTGGGAATTCTAATCCTTCTTAAGCACCCTGCTGGATGATGAACAAAATATCTGTGCCCGGCCTGCCAAATTTTTGCAGTCTTCCGATTATTTCCGCAAATATTAAAATAAAACGATTTCGAACTTCTGGAAAAACAAACAAAGAAATCGCCCCGGTACCGTGCATTTCCTTAAATACTGTAATGACTCTCCGCTATCGCGGAAGCTCGGGTTGAAACAAGAAAAACGGTCAAACCGAGGTCCTGCCTGAACTCCACTAAATTTCAGTGAGAACATGTAACTGGTTTGTCACTTTTTTTTCAATATTCAGAATTTCGCAAACAACTCCGACCTAAGTAGAACGCCAAATGAAAATTATCGTGGCGGAGTGCCGACTGGAGAATTTCGAACCCATGCAAACGAGGAGGAGCATGTCCAACTGGAGCGCACCGCGATTTATCTTGACGAAGGTCCTCGGCCGGCCGGGTGAGTTGCTCTCCGGACTGCAGGGAGAAGGTCCCGCGGCCAACGGGTGGCGGCATACTCTGCGAGTGGCGGCAAGCGACCTGGAGGCATTGGGGAAGTCTACGGAATGTGAGTTCCTTGCCATTGGAGAAAAACTTCAAGGCTTTTATCAGCGTGCCTCGGAGATCTCGAAGATATCTTCCACGGTCGCCTCCCTGATGTCCGGAGACGAACTTGGGACCGTTATCGAAGGACTTCGCAGTGTGATAGACACGATGAAACGGTTTGAGGGTGAATCCAGGCGGAACACCGAAACTCTCCGGGACGTAATGGGAAATCTTGGCCACCTGGATCGCCAGGTGGACGGTTTCAGCAAGACCGTCCGGCACCTGCGGGTTTTAAGCGTATCCATCCGGATCGAGAGCGCCCGGCTGGGGGATCGGGACACCGGCTTCGAGGCCCTGGCTGATGAAGTGGGGAAACTGTCGGCGGAGATCGAAAGCCGGTGTTTTCAATTTCTCGCCGGTTCCGAATCGTTGAACCACCTGATCGGGCAGGTTCTTTCCAGGGTCCTGGACCTGGAAACCATAGAGCAAACCCAGACTGGTATCGTTCTCGACAAGACCGTGTCGAGCCTTGAGTCCCTCCTGGAAAAATACGCTCTATCCGCTACCGCTGCCGGGCAAATCGCCAAAAGGTACGAGGGCGTCTCCAAACGGATCGGCGAGATCGTCTTGTCGATGCAATTTCACGACATCACCCGCCAGCAGATCGAACACGCGCAGCAGGCGCTCGCCGGCCTTTATCCTCTCGAACGATCCGCCGGCGGCGAGGGACAAGGCAAAAACGGTGAAGGGGAGAGCCAAACAGGGAGAGGCCGGGGATTGCCATTCGGTTTGGACCTCGGCCGGTTGCGCCCGGAGCGGACGCGGAAACATCTGCGTCTTGCCGGAGACGTCTCCAACCTGCAAATCGCCCAACTCCGGAATGCCAAAGACGAGTTGGTCGGCGCCGTCGATAACATCCTGAATAATTTGCGCGCCCTGGCGGACATCGTCGCACAAATGGCCAGGGAGACCTCCACGATGGCAGGGGGCGCCGATGAAACCGGACATTCGTTCCTCACGGAAGTAGAGGCCGGTTTTTCTTCAGTTACATCGGCTCTCAAGACTTACGGCGAAGCCGACCGGGAGTTGTCTTTGGCAATGGGCTCGGTAGGCGGAATGCTGGGGGAGATGTCGACGCACACCAACGGCATCGAGTCCATTGGTGAAAAAATCAAGCTGATTGCGCTTAACGCCATCGTTCAAGCCTGTCGCATCGGTGACGAAGGTGCAACGCTGGGTGTTCCGGCCAAAGCGATCCACCAGCTTTCCTTTGAAACCCGGCAACGCACTGAAAACGCGAGTGAAGCCCTGCGTTCGATCACTTCGGCCTCCGAGTCCCTGTGCGCCCCTGTCGACGCGGACGGAAAAAATAAGGGGGGCGAACTGGCATGCGTAGCTGAAACGTTGGGGACTCGACTGCAGACCTTGCACGATGTCGATCAGGGGATTCTATCCCTTCTTACGCGAATGAATCAGGAAAGTTGCAGCCTTTTTGAAGACGTCCGAAAAACCATCGATGAAGTAAGCGTGCATCGACGGGTTGACCAGGTGATCGGCAACGTGATCGCGGGCCTTGAGGAGATCGTGGCGTTCTCTCGATCAAGGGGACAGGCTGAGGGTCCAATAGACAAAGTGGAGAGCATGAAGGCCCTTGCGGCTACCTATACGATGCAGGGAGAGCGTGAGGTGCACCTTCGTCAATTGGGACTCAAAACAGGGTCTGAGGAAAAGCATGGGGAGGCAGCCGAAGACACCTGCCCAATCGGAGACGAGACAAACTTAACCCCCCTGACTGCCACCGGGATGGAAAATGAGAAGCCCGATAGCCAGTTGGACAAGGCGGATGCGGAAGACCTGGGGGACAATGTCGAACTCTTTTAACCAAACGTTGGTCCCAAAGGAGGAGAAGTCGATGGATGTCGAAATAATGCGGTCGGCTGAGACGAGTGTTCTCAAACTCAAGGGCAGTTGGACCATAGAGCGTACGGACGAACTGAAGCATGCCCTGCTGGAAGCGTTGAACGGCAGCGAGGGCATAGTCATTGAACTCGAAGGGCTGACAGACCTTGATCTGTCCTCTATCCAATTGCTCTGCTCGGCCCATCGGACATCCCTGAGACTCGGCAAACGCCTCGCGCTTCACGAGCAGAAATCGGAAGCCCTCAAACGGATCGTGCGCGATGCGGGGTTCGACCGTACCATCGGCTGTCACAAGGACCCCGATAAAAGCTGCTTGTGGGCAGGAGATTGGAAATCATGAGCAAGATCATTATGGCCGTAGACGATTCAGCCAGCGTTCGCCAGATGGTTGGCTTCACCCTTAAGCAGGCCGGTTATCAGGTGCTGGAGGCGGTTGACGGCAAGGATGCCCTTTCAAAGGTTGAAGGGTCGGGCGTTCAAATGATGCTGACCGACCTCAACATGCCCAACATGGACGGCATCGAACTCATCCGCCGGATGAGGGCCAACCCTTCCTTCAAGTTCATCCCCATCGTGTTGCTGACCACCGAGTCGCAGCCGGAGAAGAAACAAGAAGGGAAAACGGCCGGAGCGACCGGATGGATTGTCAAACCTTTTAAGCCTGAACAACTTCTGGCAGTAATCAAAAAGGTCCTCGGATAATGGAATCGCAAAGAGAAGCCTACAAGGCGGAAGCTTATGAACTCCTCGCCGAACTCGAAACGTCCCTCCTCGCTTTAGAGGAAGATCCCGACGACATGGAGTTGATCGGCCGCGTATTTCGCGCGCTGCATACGATCAAAGGGTCGGGGGCGATGTTCGGCTTTGATGACATCGCAACATTCACTCATGACGTCGAGACCGTTTTCGACCTGGTCCGCAATGAAAAATTGGACGTGACCAAAGCCCTCATCGATTTGACCCTCCGGGCAGGAGACCGCATACGCGGCATGCTCGACGGTTCGGATGGCGGGGCGATGGCCAGCGCATTCATGGCCGGCGAGATCACGAGCGCACTGAGGGAACTGATTCCCAAACCTGACAGCCCGTCCGGCCAGGTACCTCAGAAGAGATCACGCACAACAGAAGAAGAACAGGAACAGGTGACCTATCGCATCTCGATGAGTCCGGCCCTCGAAATCTTTTTGCGAGGCACCAATCCGGTCCTTCTGCTGAACGAACTCCGAGAGATGGGTGAATGCACGACGATTGCTCACACGGAAGCCATTCCCGACCTGGAGGATATCGACCCCGAAAAATGTCACCTCTCGTGGGACGTGATTCTCACCACCCGGCGCGGGGTCGATGCCATCAAGGATGTTTTCATTTTCGTCGAGGATGATTGCGAGTTGACGATCGAAGCCATCGATGAGCCCGGTACCGGGGGCGATGACTCTGCCCGGAAAAAAATCGGGGAGATCTTGATCGAGCGCGGCCTCGTGTCTCAGGACGATCTACAGGAGACCCTGGTTGACCAAAAACGCATCGGAGAACTGCTGGTCGATAAAGGGTTGGTGGCGCCGGGCAGGGTCGAGGTCGCCCTGGCTGAACAGGAACATATCCAGGCAGTTCGCGGCAAGCATCAGCAGGAAGAACAAGCTTCGAGCATCAGGGTGCCGGCGGAAAGGCTCGACATTCTGGTCAATCTGGTTGGAGAAATGGTCACGGTGCAGGCCCGCCTCAGCCAGACGGTCGCTTCTATGGATAATGCGGAACTGCTCTCCATATCCGAGGAAGTGGAACGCCTCACCGCCGAGTTGCGCGATAACACCATGAGTATTCGGATGCTGCCCATCGGGACCACTTTCAGCAAATTCAAACGGTTGGTTCGCGATCTGTCCAGTGAACTCGGCAAAGATATCCTGCTGGTTACCGACGGAGGGGAGACCGAGCTTGACAAGACCGTGATCGAACGCCTGAACGATCCTCTCGTGCATCTCATAAGAAACTGCATCGATCACGGCATTGAACCTCCGGGGGTTAGGGAGGCTGCCGGTAAACCGGCACAGGGAACCGTCCAACTGTCGGCAATGCATTCGGGCGCCAACGTGTTGATCCGTGTAACAGACGACGGCGCCGGCCTGAACGCGGATGCAATCAGGTCCAAGGCCGTGGAAAAAGGGCTGTTGGCGCCCGAAACGGAACTCTCCGAAAAGGAACTCTTTTTGCTCATTTTCGCCCCTGGTTTTTCCACAGCCGGCCAAATTACCAGCATATCGGGCCGCGGTGTCGGAATGGACGTGGTCAAGCGCAGCATCGAATCCCTGCGCGGTTCCATAGACATCAACAGCCAAAAGGGAATAGGGACGACCATCACCCTCAAGCTGCCGCTCACCTTGGCGATCATCGACGGGCTGCTGGTCAAAGTCGGGGATGGGCGCTACGTCCTGCCGCTCTCCGTTGTGGAGGAATGCGTGGAATTGACGCGCGAGGATGTGGCGGGAGCGCACGGGCGCCATATTGCTCACGTGCGCGGTGAAATCGTCCCCTACATTCGGCTCCGCGAGCGTTTTTCGATCGGTGGCGAAGCGCCGGAAGTCCAGCAGATCGTGATTACCGAATCCCCCGGCGGCAAAGTCGGTTTTGTGGTCGACCAGGTCATCGGGGAGCACCAGACGGTCATCAAAAATATGGGCAAAGTCTACCGTAACGTGGATGCGATCTCCGGAGCGACCATCCTGGGCGATGGAACGGTGGCGCTTATCATGGATGTACCCAAACTGGTGCAGGCTGTCGAAGCGCAGGAATCATTGATGTGTTAGCGAATTTTGGAACGCAAAACTAAAAACTGGAAACTAAAAACTATCATGGCTTTCACCTACTTTCTCAGGGACTTGCAAACGTTGGAACGTGTTGTCGAACACGTGATCCCATACACCTCCGGCCGCAGCCGCGTGCAGGTCTGGGATGCCGGATGCGCCATGGGACAGGAGCCGTATTCCCTGGCCATGCTGTTTGCCGAAAACATGGGACACTTCGGTTTCAAGAATCTACGAATTCACGCGACGGACCTGGACGATTGCAGCCTTTTTGGAGACATCATACGCACCGGGCTCTACCAGGAAGAAGAAGTGAAAAGGATGCCCAGGGAGTTGTTGGAGAAATACTTTCAGCCGGATGACAAAGCCGGATACTTCCGAATATCGGAGCTGCTGCGAAGCCGAATCCAATTCCAAAAGCACGATCTCCTTTCGCTCAGCTCAATAGGGGACGGCTTCAGCCTGATCCTGTGCAAGAACGTCCTGCTTCATTTCCAGTACGCCGAGCGGGTGGAGGTGGTCAAAATGTTTCACAGGTCACTCGCCCCTGGCGGTTTTTTTGCCACCGAGCAGACACAGAAAATTCCCGGGGAGACCGCCCATCTCTTCGAACAGGTAAGCGGTGACGCCCAACTGTTTCGCAAGATCGAGGACCGGCGATGAAGGTGATCCCGCTTAAACGCAACCCGAAGACTTACTCGTGCAGGGCCTATCTCGTCCTTGGAAGCTGGAACAGGCTGGAGGACGTGAACACGCTCGTGGACGTGGGAATCGATGGGTTTGTCATTGATGAAATCGAGGGGATATCCACCGGGTGCGGCAAGAAACCCATAGAGCAGGTCGTTTTGACTCACTGCCATTTTGACCATGCGAGCGGCCTCACTGCCATCATTAATAAATACCACCCGAAGGTCTGCGCGTTCACGAAAATCGATGGCGTGGACGATCTGCTGGGGGATGGAAATATGCTCAGGATGGGTGATCGCTACTTCGATGTCTTACACGCACCCGTTCACTCACACGATTCCATCTGTCTCCACTGCTCGCAGGATGGGGTCCTTTTTACCGGGGATACGCCGCTGAGGGCCCTGGCGCCAAACCGCGTCTTCATATCCGAACAGGCGCCGGCCCTCGAACGAATAGCACGGCTCCGTGTGGAGATGATTTATTCGGGTCATGACGAACCCTTGACGACGAATGCCGGCAGATGATCGGCAGTGCCCTGGAAAACCCAAAGGGTTCAAAAGGGCTGATAACAGGCATGAAAGGAGTCCGCGGCTGAGGGGCATAAGTACACATGTGTGGGGCAAGATAGTCGAAAGGAAACAGGCTCGAACAAATTAATCGCCACCAAAAGAAAGGTAAGAGAAATGAACTGGTTCTATAATCTCAGAGTCGGAACGAAGCTGGTTGCATCATTTATTGTCGTTGCTCTCATTGGCGCGCTTGTAGCCTACATCGGAGTTACGAAGTTGCAATCCATCGACAAATCGTACTCGGAGTTGATTGAGAACAATTTGCAACCTCTTGGCCATGTCGCTTCAGCATCTTTAGACTACCAACTCGTCCGCGTCAACCTGAGAGATTTGTTAAATGACAAAACTGCACAGGATATGGAACAGCATATCGCCGGCATGAAGGAATGTGACAAGGCTATCGATAAGGAACTTGGAATATTTGAGAAGTCCATCAGGGCGGAAGATGTGAAACAGGAGTTTGAATCACTAAGGCAGTCTTTAACACAGTATGCGCCTGTCAAAGACCACATGATTAAGCTCATCCAGGAAGGCAAAAAGGATGAAGCAATGTCGATTATGCGTGGTGAGGCTCGTACCCTTTCCAAGTCTATCCAGGATTCAATAGATAAATTGTTTCAAAGCAAAATCGCTAATTCTGAGAAAGAATCGGCTCAGAACACGGCCGAAGCCAATTCGGCAATAAAGTTTCTGTTATCTGCCGCCGGGGCCGGAATACTGCTTGCGATTGCCCTTGGGTTATTCATTTCAAAAGTGATCGGCAGTCCGATACGGAAACTTGCCGCGGCTGCCGATAAACTGGCCCTCGGAGATGTGAATGTCAGCATTGAAGCGACCACCAAAGATGAGGTCGGCATGCTGTCACGGTCATTCCAGCAGGTTATCGAAAACATCAAAGATGCATCCGCGGCCGCCGAGAAAGTTGCTGCCGGGGATATGACGGTAGAGGTGAAGGTCAAGTCGGAAAACGACCTTCTCGGTAAAGGCTTGAACTCGATGCTCGATACCATCAGGAACCTCTTATCGGGTACGGAGGACCTTGCCAAAGCCACTCGGGACGGAAAGCTCGATACGCGCGGCGACGCGGCCAGGTACCATGGCGCATGGAATCAATTGGTAAACAACATCAACGAGCTGATAGATGCCTTCGTGGCCCCGATCAATGTTACGGCCGAATACGTGGACCGTATAGGCAAGGGCAATATCCCTCCGAAAATCACCGATGAGTATAAAGGCGATTTCAACGAAATCAAAAATAACCTCAATTCCTGCATCGATGCCGTGAATGCCCTTGTAGCCGACGCCGATGTGCTGGCCCAGGCCGCCGTGGAAGGCAAGCTGGCTACGCGTGCGGATGCAACGAAGCACCAGGGGGACTTCCGCAAGATCGTGGAAGGCGTGAACAATACCCTGGACGCGGTGATCGGACCTCTGAACGTGGCGGCTGAATACGTGGACCGGATCAGCAAGGGCAACATCCCACCCGCTATAACCGATACATACAAAGGTGATTTCAACGAAATTAAGAATAACCTGAACGCGACGGTCAAGATGATGAACGAGTTGCTCTCGGAGACGGACAAGATCGTCCGGGCGGCGGCAAACGGCGAACTCGATAAGAGGGCGGACGCCAGTCTTTTTGCAGGTGGATGGAACAAGCTGGTATCGGGCGTAAACGACACGATCACCAATATCGTCGACCCCCTGATGGTCACGGCGGATTACGTGGAGAAAGTTTCGAAGGGGGTCATCCCGCCAACTATCACGACCGAGTACAAGGGCCAGTACAACATAATCAAGAACAACCTGAACGCCATGGTCAAGATGATGAACGAGCTGCTCTCGGAGACGGACAAGATCGTCCGGGCGGCGGCAAACGGAGAACTCGACAAGAGGGCGGACGCCAGTCTTTTTGTGGGGGGATGGAACAAGCTGGTGTCGGGCGTAAATGACACGATCACCAATATCGTCAAGCCCTTGAACGTTTCAGCGGAATACGTGGATCGGATCAGCAAGGGGGATATCCCTCCCAGGATCACGGATGAATATAAGGGCGACTTCAACGAGATCAAAAATAACCTCAACAACTGCATCGACAACGTGAATGCGCTGACAGCCGAAGCGAACATGCTGGCCCAGGCCGCAGTGGAAGGCAAGCTGGCTACGCGTGCGGATGCAACGAAGCACCAGGGGGACTTCCGTAAGATCGTGGAAGGCGTGAACAATACCCTGGACGCGGTGATCGGACCTCTGAACGTGGCGGCTGAATACGTGGACCGGATCAGCAAGGGCAACATCCCACCGGCTATAACCGATACATACAAAGGTGATTTCAACGAAATTAAGAATAACCTGAACGCGACGGTCAAGATGATGAACGAGCTGCTCTCGGAGACGGACAAGATCGTCCAGGCGGCGGCAAACGGCGAACTCGACAAGAGGGCGGACGCCAATCTTTTTGTAGGGGGATGGAACAGGCTGGTGTCGGGCGTAAACGACACGATCACCAATATCGTCGACCCCCTGATGGTCACGGCGGACTACGTGGAGAAGGTCTCGAAGGGGGTCATCCCGCCAACCATCACGACCGAGTACAAGGGCCAGTACAACATTATAAAGAATAATCTGAACGCCATGGTCAAGATGATGAACGAGCTGCTCTCGGAGACGGACAAGATCGTCCAGGCGGCAGCAAACGGCGAACTTGACAAAAGGGCGGACGCCAATCTTTTCGCAGGGGGATGGAACAAGCTGGTATCGGGCGTAAACGACACGATTACCAATATCGTCGACCCCCTGATGGTTACGGCGGATTACGTAGATAAAGTTTCGAAGGGGATCATCCCGCCAACCATCGCGACCAGTACAAGGGACAATACAACATTATAAAGATCAACCTGAACGCCATGGTCAAGATGATGAACGAGTTGCTCTCGGAGACGGACAGTATCGTCCAGGCGGCGGCAAATGGCGAACTCGATAAAAGGGCGGACGCCAATCTCTTTGCAGGGGGATGGAACAAGCTGGTATCGGGCGTAAACGACACGATCACAAACATCGTCGAGCCCCTGATGGTCACGGCGGATTACGTGGAAAAGGTGGCAAAGGGAATCATCCCGCCGAAAATTACCACGGATTACAAAGGGCAATACAATCTCATCAAGAACAACCTTCATATGCTGATTGACGCTATGAACGATGTAACGACAACCGCGGAAGAAATAGCGTCCGGAAACCTCACGATCAAAGTCAAGGAACGATCCGCCCAGGACAAGCTGATGCAGGCCATGGCGAAAATGGTCGGCAGTCTGACGGAAGTCGCATCGAATATCCAGTCGGTGGCCAACCAGGTCATGTCGGGAAGCCAGGAAATGAGTTCCGGCTCCGAGCAGTTGTCCCAGGGAGCAACGGAACAGTCGGCGTCGGTGGAAGAGGTGTCTGCTTCCATGGAACAGATGGCGGCCAACATCAAGCAGAATTCCGACAATGCGCAACAGACCGAAAAGATCGCGCTCAAGGCTGCCGAAGACGGCAAAGATGGGGGCAAGTCGGTTGCCGAGACGGTCGAAGCCATGAAGGAAATCGCGGGCAAGATCTCCATTATCGAAGAAATCGCCCGCCAGACCAACCTGCTGGCGCTAAACGCAGCCATCGAAGCAGCGCGCGCAGGCGAACACGGCAAGGGATTTGCCGTCGTAGCCTCCGAGGTGCGGAAGCTCGCCGAACGCAGCCAAACGGCGGCAGGTGAAATCAATAAACTGTCGGCCTCGAGCGTCCAGGTTGCGGAAAAGGCCGGAGAGATGCTGGCAAGAATCGTTCCGGATATTCAGAGGACCGCGGACCTGGTGCAGGAGATCACCGCCGCCGGCAACGAGCAGTCTTCAGGCGCGGGCCAGATCAACAAGGCCATTCAGCAATTGGACCAGGTCGTTCAGCAGAACGCTGCGGCCTCCGAGGAAATGGCTTCCACGTCCGCCGAGTTGTTGAGCCAGGCCGAGCAGCTTCAGAGCACGATTTCATTTTTCAAAATTAACGGCGGCTCTGCCGTTGCCGGAAGAGATATTGCGGCAGGCGTAAAACAGGTTAAACCGATCCAGAAGGTCCACATGGCACAGTTGACACACGCCATGCCCAAGAAGCTCAACGGGGGCAAAAAACCGGGCGCCGGTGTTGCCCTGGATCTGTCGAAGGGGCCCAAGATGGATATGACGGACGCTGAGTTCGAGAGATATTAGGAAGGAGTTGGCATGAGTGTGTCATCAACAAACGAAACAAGCCAGTACCTGACCTTCAAACTGGAACACGAGGTGTTTGCGCTCGACATCGGCAAGGTGCGGGAGGTCCTCGATTTCACGGTGGTTACAAAGGTGCCGCAGACCCCCGACTTCATGCTGGGAGTGATCAACCTTCGGGGTACCGTGGTGCCGGTCGTGGATATGCGTTTGAAGTTCAAAATGACCCGAACGGAAACGACGGTAAATACCTGCATCATTATCGTGGAGATCGACATCGACGGGGAGACCACCGTGCTGGGCGCCTTGGTCGACTCGGTGCAGGAAGTGATGGACCTGGGTCCGGAGCAGATCGAACCGCCCCCGCGAATCGGGACCCGCTTGAATACAAAGCTGATCAAAGGCATGGGAAAGCGGGACGATAAGTTCATCATCATTTTGGATATCGACAAGGTGTTCTCGGCAGACGAACTTGCCATGGCGCGAGATATTGGTGAGGAATCCGCCGCGTAATCGGAGGAGAGATAAAAAGAGGGGCTGTAGGGTGGGCACGGTTTTATCGTGCCCACCAACGCGCAAGATTCCCACTATGCCGAGGAGGAAGATCAGATGTTCAAGAGCATGAAAATTGGATTGCGGATGGGGTTGGGCTTCGGAGTGGTCATCGTTTTGATGATAGCTACGGGTCTGTTTGCCATGAACAGACTCGGAACACAGAATGATGGGTTCGGTGTAGTGGTGAACGACCGGTGGCCGAAGACCATCGAAGCGAACGCCTTGCGCAATCTATTGGACGACGCGATGCTGTCGGTGAGTACCGCCATCATGCAGGACGACCCCGCGGAAGTGAAAAAAGCCCTGCAGCACATTTCCGATCTTAGATCGGAGTTTACGAAGGAGGTCGAAGCGCTTTCCAGTACGGTCAAGTCCGAAGCGGGGAAGGCTGCTCTGAAGGTTGCATTGGATAGCCGCGCCAAGTGGGGCGAAGCGATGAACGAAACTATCCGGTTCATAGAATCGAGTGACAAGACGCAGGCAAAAGCGGCTTTCCTCGGCCGGGTGCGTCCCTTGGGGGCTGACTATACCGATGCTGTTACCGGCCTCGTCAACCTGCTGGGCAAAGTGGTGAATGAGGCCGGAGTGGAAGCGGAGGAATCCTTTCACCTCACTCGAACCATGGTGTTGATCGCTTTAGGCGGATCGGTCGCCCTGGCGCTTTTCATCGTCTTTTTCATCACCCGCGGCATCACCAGGCCTTTGAGCGAAGCGGTGGCCATCAACAAGAAGCTTGCCGAAGGCGATTTGAGCGTCATCGTGAATGTCGACCGAAACGATGAAGTCGGTCAATTACTCGCGGCCATGAAGAACATGGTCGATAAGTTTAAACTGATCTCAGGCGATATCAACATGCTGAGCGATGCGGCCATCCACGGGAAGCTGGCCACCCGCGCCGATGCAACGAAGCACCAGGGGGACTACCGTAAGATCGTGGAAGGGGTGAACAATACCCTGGATGCGGTGACCGGACCTCTGAACGTAGCGGCCGAATATGTGGACCGGATCGGCAAGGGCGAAATACCGCCAAAGATTACCGATGAATACCAGGGTGATTTCAACGAAATCAAGAACAACCTCAACAACTGTATCGATGGCTTGGGGGGCCTGGTGGAATGCAATGACGTGCTGAAGAGGATGGCCGTCAACGATCACACCAGGAAGGTCGAGGGAAAATATGTGGGGCTCTTCGCTTCCGTGGCCGAAGCCAGTGGCTTGGTGAGAGCACGGCTGATGACGGCGACAAAGATGTTTATCGACATGTCCATGGGCGACACTTCGGAGTTGCCTGCGTATGAGAAAATCGGAAAGCGCTGTGAAGAGGACGTCCTGATCCCTGCGGTAATCAAATGCATGCAAAATATCAACATGCTGATCGAAGACATGACCGTGCTGTCGAGTGCCGCCGTCGAGGGCGATCTGGGCAAACGCGCGGACGCCGGTAAGCACAATGGAGGCTATCGTAAGATAGCCGAAGGAATCAACGACACCCTTGATGCGGTCGTCGGCCCGTTGAAAATAGCTGCGAGCCACGTGAATCAAATCAGTAAGGGTGAAATACCGCAAAAAATTACCGACACATACAAGGGCGATTTCAACGAGATAAAGAACAACCTCAATAACTGTATCGATGGACTGGGTGGCCTGGTGGAATGCAATGACGTGCTGAAGAGGATGGCCATCAACGATCACACCAGGAAGGTCGAGGGAAAATACGTGGGGCTCTTCGCTTCCGTGGCCGAAGCCAGTGGCTTGGTGAGGGAACGGCTGATGATGGCGACAAAGATGTTTATCGACATGTCCATGGGCGACACTTCAGAGCTGCCTGCGTATGAGAAAGTCGGAAAGCGCTGCGAAGAGGACGTCTTGATCCCCGCGGTAATCAAATGCATGCAAAATATCAACATGCTGATCGAAGACATGACCGTGCTGTCGAGAGCCGCTGTTGAAGGCGACCTGGGCAAACGCGCGGACGCCGGCAGGCACAATGGAGGCTATCGTAAGATAGCCGAAGGAGTCAACGATACCCTGGATGCAGTCGTCGGTCCTTTGAAAGTGGCTGCAAACTACGTGGACCGGATTAGTAAGGGCGATATTCCGCCGACTATAAACGATACATACAAAGGTGACTTCAACGAGATCAAGAACAACCTCAATGTGCTCGTAGGCGCAATGCATGAAGTTACTGCCGTGGCCACGGAAATTGCCGGAGGAAACCTTACGGTCAAGGTCAGGGAACGATCTCCCCAGGACAAGCTGATGCAGGCCATGACGAGTATGGTGGATGGTCTCACCGACGTCGTCTCGAACATCCAGGCGGTGACGAATCAGGTCATGGCGGGAAGCCAGGAAATGAGTTCCGGCTCCGAGCAGTTATCCCAGGGAGCAACGGAACAGTCGGCGTCGGTGGAAGAGGTATCTTCCTCCATGGAGCAAATGGCTGCCAACATCAAGCAAAATTCCGACAATGCGCAACAGACGGAGAAAATCGCGCTCAAGGCTGCCGGAGACGCAAAAGAGGGTGGTAAGTCGGTTGCCGAGACGGTCGTAGCCATGAAAGAAATCGCGGGCAGGATCTCGATTATCGAAGAAATCGCCCGCCAGACCAACCTGCTGGCGCTAAACGCCGCCATCGAAGCGGCACGCGCAGGCGAACACGGCAAGGGATTTGCCGTTGTAGCCTCCGAGGTTCGCAAGCTCGCCGAACGCAGCCAAACGGCGGCGGGCGAAATCGACAAACTGTCGGCTTCCAGTGTCCAGGTCGCGGAAAAGGCCGGAGAGATGCTCACAAGAATCGTTCCGGATATTCAGCGGACCGCGGACCTCGTGCAGGAGATCACTGCCGCCAGTAACGAGCAGTCTTCCGGGGCGGGCCAGATCAACAAGGCCATTCAGCAATTGGACCAGGTCGTGCAGCAGAACGCTTCGGCCTCCGAGGAGATGGCTTCTACTTCTAATGAATTGCTGAGCCAGGCGGAGCAGCTTCAGAGCACCATCTCATTTTTCAAACTTAACGGCGGGTCCGCGGTTGCGAAAAAAGACAGTGAGGCAGGCGGCAGACGAATCAAACCGGTCCAGAAGAACCATGCGGAACAGTTGACACACGGCATGCCCAAAAAGCTCAACGGAGGCAAACAACCGGGCGCTGCCGCCCATGCGGATCGTCCGGCCGGGGGTATTGCCCTGGACCTGTCGAACGAGGTCAGGTCGGATATGACGGACGCCGAATTCGAGAGATATTAGGAACAGGTTGACGGACTTGCCACGGCTCGAGACGTTGTGAGGAATCCGCCGCGCGACCGGGGAATGGCTAAAGATACGAGGGAGGGTGGGCACGGTTTTATCGTGCCCGCCAATGGGCAAAATTCCCTTTCACTACTCACGGATGGGGCCCTTTTCACTGTAGATACGCCCCCAAGGGTCCTCCAGCCAGGGTGACCTCTCACGAGAGGGGATGGAAAGCGGAGGTGTGACCCGGGAGTCGCACTTCTAAAAAGAGTTTTCCTTACAACCGGCCAGCGAATAGGCAGAGGAGGAGCAAATGTTCAAAAGCATGAAAATCGGATTGCGGATGGGGTTGGGCTTCGGATTGGTCATCGTTTTGATGATCGCCACGGGCCTTTTCGCCATGAATAGAATCGGAGCGCTGGATGATGGGTTCGGTGTAGTGGTGAACGACCGGTGGCCGAAAGCCGTCCAAGCAAACACCGTGCGAAATCTGTTGGACGACGCGATGATATCGGTAAGCACCGCCACCATGCAGGACGACCCCGGTGAAATGAAAAAAACACTGCAACACATTGCCGATGTTAGAGCAGAGTATGCGAAGACGGTCGAACAGCTTACCGGTACAGTCAAGTCCGAAGCGGGGAAAGCCGCTCTGGCAGCTGTAGCGGGCGCCCGCGCCAAGTGGGGCGAAACGATGAACGACACTATCCGGCTCATTGAATCGGGTGACAAGGCGCAGGCAAAGGCGGTTTTCCTCGAGCGGGTGCGTTCTTCGGCGGTTGACTACAGCAACGCAGTTGCCGGCCTCATCAACCTGGAAGGCAAACTGGTGAATGAGGCCGGAATGGAAGCGGAAGAATCCGCTCACCTCACTCGAACCATGGTGTTGATCGCCCTGGGCGGATCGTTCGCCCTGGCGCTTTTCGTCGTCTTCTTCGTTACCCGCAGCATCACCGGGCCTTTAAGTGAGGCGGTCGCCATCAACAAGAAACTTGCCGAAGGCGATCTGAGTGTCGCTGTAGATGTCAGCCGCGGCGGATGAAGTAGGGCAGCTCTTTGCAGCCATGAAAAACATGATCGATAAACTCAAACAGATCATGAGCGACATCAACATGCTGAGCCAGGCGGCCGTTCAAGGGAAGCTGGCCACTCGCGCCGATGTTTCCAGGCATGCGGGCGACTATCAAAAGATCGTAGAAGGGGTGAACAATACCCTGGATGCGGTGATCGGTCCTCTGAACGTAGCGGCAGAATACGTGGACCGGATCGGCAAGGGCGAAATACCGCCCAAGATTACCGACGAATACAAGGGCGATTTCAACGAGATCAAAAACAACCTTAACAACTGCATCGATGGATTGGGAGGCCTGGTGGAATGCAATGACGTGCTGAAGAGAATGGCCGTCAACGATCACACCAGGAAGGTCGAAGGAAAATATGTGGGGCTCTTCGCGTCCGTGTCCGAAGCCGCTGACCTGGTGAGGGAACGGCTGCTGGCGGTAACGAGGATGTTTGTCGACCTGTCCATGGGCGATACCTCGGACCTGGCTGAGTATGAGAAAATCGGAAAGCGCAGCGACCAGGACGCTATGATCCCCGCGATAATCAGATGCATGCAAAACGTCAACCTGCTGATCGAGGACATGACCGCGCTGTCGCACGCCGCCGTTGAAGGCGACCTGGCTAAACGCGCGGACGCCGGAAAACACAACGGAGACTATCGCAAGATAGCCGAAGGAGTCAACGCTACACTGGATGCGGTCGTCGACCCTTTGAAAGTGGCTGCAATCTACGTGGACCGGATCAGTAAGGGCGATATCCCGCCGACTATAACCGATACATACAAAGGTGACTTCAACGAGATCAAGAACAACCTCAATGTGCTCGTAGAGGCAATGCATGAAGTTACTGCCGTGGCCACGGAAATTGCCGGGGGAAACCTTACGGTCAAGATCAAGGAACGATCCCCCCAGGACAAGCTGATGCAGGCCATGGCGAGTATGGTGGATGGTCTCACCAATGTTGCTTCGAACATTCAGTTGGTGGCCAGCCAGGTCATGGCGGGAAGCCAGGAAATGAGTTCCGGTTCCGAGCAATTGTCCCAGGGAGCAACGGAGCAGTCGGCGTCGGTGGAGGAGGTGTCTTCTTCCATGGAGCAAATGGCGGCCAATATCAAGCAAAATTCCGACAATGCGCAACAGACGGAGAGAATCGCGCTCAAGGCTGCCGGAGACGCAAAAGAGGGTGGTAAGTCGGTTGCCGAGACGGTCGTAGCCATGAAGGAAATCGCGGGCAGGATCTCCATTATCGAAGAAATCGCCCGCCAGACCAACCTGCTGGCGCTAAACGCCGCCATCGAAGCGGCACGCGCAGGCGAACACGGCAAGGGGTTTGCCGTTGTGGCCTCCGAGGTGCGAAAGCTGGCCGAACGCAGCCAAACGGCGGCAGGCGAAATCGATAAACTGTCGGCCTCCAGTGTCCAGGTCGCGGAAAAGGCCGGAGAGATGCTGACAAGAATCGTTCCGGATATTCAGCGGACCGCGGACCTGGTGCAGGAGATCACTGCCGCCAGTAACGAGCAGTCTACCGGAGCGAATCAGATCAACAAGGCCATTCAGCAATTGGACCAGGTCGTTCAGCAGAACGCTTCGGCCTCCGAGGAGATGGCTTCTACGTCCGTTGAGTTGTTGAGTCAGGCAGAGCAGCTTCAGGGTGCGATCTCATTTTTCAAATTTAACGGCGGTTCTGCGGTTGCCGGAAGAGATATGCGGCAGGCGGCAGACAAGTCAAACCGGTTCAGAAGAGCC
>CAWGZP010000213.1:0-7010 GCA_963826655.1 uncultured delta proteobacterium | reverse complement strand
AAAATGGACGCCTGCGAAATGGACGCCGTCGAAAGAAACCGAACACTGTATTGAGTGCCATGGTCCGGAAGATAAATTTCCGCAATATGCAGATGGAATGAACCACCAGCAGGGCCACATGGAGTGTCTTCTCTGCCATAAGGACCACACCAAATGACGCAATGAGAATCTGAACGTCTTTGCAGCAAGGCCACAATTCAAAACCGGATCACACTTCCGGACCAGGTTCATATCTCGATGGCATTAAGGTCTCCGATTAGGATTCGGGCAGAGGGATCACCCAGTTCTATCTTGGTTCAGCTTTACAGCCTCATGGAGCCCAAGGCAGGCCTTGGGGGGGGGACAAGAAGTGGAGTTATGAGCTGGGAGTTCGCTGGAGGCCCATTTCCTGTGGCCAAGGACATGATGTTTGTACCTCGGAAGAGGACAGATACTCTAAACTTGCCGCACTCTCCGGCCTCAGAAGAAAAGCCTCGCTCCCCTGAAGGATAGGTGATGTTACACTCTTTCAACTGTTTGCTTATTTCGACCTCCCTGCTCTTTTGCTCTTGTTCTTGTGATTTCCGATTTTACCGGCGGAGGAGAAAAGATCGGTCAGAGAAATACACGAGAACTTGAAGACATATATTCAGAGACATGGCATTCAAAACCCCGGTAGACTGCTACTGCCAGTTTCAACTCAGGCGGGTGCGCCGGAGAAGCCGAGGCGGACACGAGTGCGGAAAAAGAAAGTTGCGCCTAAACCACACCACAATGATAAAATAATACTGGTGGCATCGTGCCCAAAAGGCCGGGTTCAGCTCAGTTTGTGGTTCAACTTTTGAGAACCCACTTCAAGCAGGTCAACTGGAATAGAAGGAATAAGTTATGGCGGTTGGCTGGTCCCGCGAAGAGGCGGTGCAGGAACAAATAGATGCAACAGTGGAATCCGCTGTCCAGTTGGCAAAAAGCAGGCTGCCGGATGGCGAAAGTTTAACTCATTGTGAGGAATGCGAGGTTGAAATTCCTGAAGCGCGTCGCAGAGCGATGCCCGGAGTTCGATATTGTGTCAGATGTCAATCGGAACGCGAAAAAAAGCTAAAGACAGTTGACTTCTATAATCGAAGAGGCAGCAAGGATAGTCAACTAAAGTAATGGCGAAGTCCTCTCGCCATTTTAGCAAAAGGAGTGAAATTTTGTCATGGGCTAAAGGCTCCTTCACATTCTACCCCGATTAACTCTAACCCTCAAGCTGCCCCGGCTTTTACCTTCTCTTCCGAAAGCTGCCCCAACATATTCAGGTGTATCTTCTCTTCCTGGGCAACCTGGAGGAGAAAGTCTTTAGTGGCTGTCATTTCAACTTTTTCGGCAAAACGACGGTACAAGTCCAGGGCTTGGGTTTCGAGCATCATGGCAATATCCAGGGCGCCCATTAGGGTTTGCGTATAGGGCGCGTTTTCCCGGATAAAATCTTCCACCTTATGGCCGCCCTTCATGATGCCGGTTTTCACTGTAGCCCGGAGTGCGGCAACATCCTTCCCGGGTTCAATTTGCTTGTAAAAATCCTCGATTTTCTGCTTGTGGAGGTTTGAAACCGCGACCATCTTCATGAACAGTTGCCTCACGTCACTATCCTGAGCCTCAGCCAGCAGGGTCTGATAAAATTGCTTCAGACTATCTTCTATGCCGATGACCAGCGCCGCGATTTCCGTCGGGGTTTCATCGCCCCGCACCAAGTCCAGGTTTAATCCTTCGGGACCGCTGGCTTTGTGACCGTGCCAGCCTTTGATACCGCCGGTCAGGTTATAGACTTCCTTGAATCCGTAACCATTCAACATTTGCGCCGCGACCCGGCTGCGTCTGCCGACGGCTCAGTAGGCTATGACCGGCTTGTCCTTGTCAATTTCCGCCAGGGAATCCCCTAATTGCGCCAAAGGGATGAGTTTGGCTCCGGGCAGGTGTTCCTGTTCATATTCCGAGGGCTGGCGCACGTCCAACAGCGTGTAGCTGCCCTCGGGATGTTCGGCCATGAACTTTTTGGCTCCCTCGGAGTCGATACCGCTTACGAAACTGAATAATCTCTTTAATTTGATCATCAATTTGATCATCCTCCCCCTCCTTATCCTTACGTCTCTTCAAGTTCGCCGGAAATCTGGAACTTCCGCATAAACCGCCGGTCAATGTAGTCTTTGAGCCAAAAGGCCTGCCGATGATTAAAAACGAGCTGTTTTTTCCAGAGGATGGCCCGGCCGTCGCCCAGGTTGAAGATCAGGAGATACGCCCCACTCGGCTTGAAACGCCGCATCTTCCTGCCGGCAAGAGCCGCCAATAAATTGTGAAACAATATGGGATTCTCCCGGACGGCGTAAACGCCCACTTTGTCCAGGGGCTGGGGGTGAAAATAAATGCAGTCGCCACCCCCGAATATTTCCGGATGGGCTACCGACTGTAGAAAGTCATTGACTAACAGGCCTCCGTCTGGTCCCGTAGGGAGCCCGGAATTCTGAAACAGGACAGACGGCCGCACCCCCAGGGCCAGGAAGAGAACATCAAAGGGAAGCCTTCGCCCGTCCTCGAGAAGGGCCAGATCGGTTTGCACTTCTTTGAGGTAGGTCCCTTCGATAACCTCCACCCCACGGCCCGTCAGCGATTGGAGTGCCAATGTCCTGACTTTTTCCGGGAAATCTCCCATCAGCCGCCTGCCGGCCACCAGGGTGAACCTGGCATCGCCCCCCATGTCTGCGGCCAGACGCCACAGGTTGGCAGTAATCTCCAATCCTGCCGGTCCACCTCCGGCAATTAAGATGTGGAGAGGCTTCTTCATGAGTCGATCTTTGATCAGCTGTTGGGCCTGAACTAGTTGTTCTATGGGTTTGACGGTAAACACCCTGGCGTCCGGTGCTATCGGGAGATCAGCGGTGGGAACGCCGCTGCCGGTGTTGAAGGAGACCACATCATAGGAAACCTCTTCGCCTGAGGTCAGAACCAGGCGTTTTTCCACCGGCTTGACCTTTTCCACTATTCCTTCCAGGAAGCTAGCCGCCCAGGGTCTGGGCCATTTTTTGAATATTGAACCGGATTTGCTGGGGACGGTAGGTTTGTGCCAACATCCCCGGCCCCATGCCGGAATAATAGTGATGGGAAGAGGGGCCGATGAGGGTGACCCTATAGCCCCGGCTGATAAATTCTCTAAGATTTTTCAGGCAGGTCAGGTGGGCATGCCCACCGCCAGCTAAAATCAGGTGCTTGGACATAATCAGACCTTGATCGATCCTTCCAGGGCACGGTTGCCCTTGTCGGTGGTAAGAAATTTACCGTCAACCGGTTCTAACAAACCCGCCGCCGTGAGTTCCCGGGAGGCGCTGCGAATGCGAAACAGCGGCACTTTTACTTCTCGGGCCAAGTCCTCACAGGTGACTGCAGTGTGGCAGGTCAGGAGAATCAACTCGGCGCTCCGGCTGATGGTGCCGTCCGCATTAATGCAAGGCATAACACCTTCTCCTTAAAGATTCTTTTTGCAGAAGTACCAGTCCGTGCACTCAAAGCCGGCCTGTAGACGCTCTTCCAAAGCTTCCTGGGTCCGGGGCGGCGGCGCGAGTACCTTGTCGCCTGGTTGCCAGTTGGCGGGAGTAGCGACGCCATGGGCGTCACTGGTCTGCAAGGCTTTGACCAGTCTCAAAATCTCTTGCATATTGCGCCCGGTGGTCAATGGATAATAAATCATCGCCCTCAGGATGCCCTTGGGATCGATAACGAAGACGCAGCGGGAGGTCTCGGTCTTGCTCTCACCCGGCATAATCATCCCGAACAGGCTGGCCACCTTCCTGTCCAAATCCGCAATCACCGGAAACTGGATTTTTACCCCAAACTTGTCCTCTATATTTTTTACCCAGGCCAGATGAGAAAACACGCTGTCGATGCTCAAACCCATCAATTCCACACCGTTTTGGCGGAGTTCTTCCTGCAGTCCGGCAAAACCGATGAACTCCGTAGTACAAACCGGAGTAAAATCAGCGGGGTGGGAAAAGAGGATCAACCAACTACCGGCGAAATCCTCCAATCGGATGGTGCCCATTGTGGTTTCCGCTTCAAAAGACGGCGCCGGTTCACCTAAACGCGGCAAACGGGGTTGTACCGTCAGGCTATCTTCCATGATGCTCCTCCTCTGCTATCAAGATCGATAGTTGTGACCTGTACGGCGTTAATATATTACAGGTGTATACAATGTAAAACCGGCTATTTCCCTGGCAACGGACGCAGCGGAAGTTTACCAATTTATCTTCCTGTATGATTGACAGGGTAAACCTCCGGCTCTGCCGGCGGACTCGCAGAGTTCGACATTTCCGGGAATGCACGAAGGTTTACCTTAAGGGCAGCTTAAATCTCCACGAAAGGCCAGGCTCCGATGTCGTCATTCCGGCTGGCGCCTTTGGCCGGAACCCAGTGTCATTAACTCGTCTTAAGCCTTAAGCACGCTGGACCCCGGCTCCCAATGCTGTTGACTTAAGGATTCTCCAGTTTTTCGCGCCGCCCCGAGCACCATTTATTGGGCGGGCTTTTGGTTACCCTTGGCTGAGATGCTCGTGAAGATTTGGGCCAATAGTACTTGACTCGTGAGATGGCGACAAGAATATCGGAAAAGATCTCGATTGCCTTTTCCAGGTCATCGGGGACGAGTATGGCGGCTTCGGCCGCTAAGGTCATGATGGCATTCTTGTAAGGGAATGCGCCTGGTTTCGAGTGGTAGACCTCATGGAAGTTTCACTTGCCCAAATTGTTTATCAAATAGTATGTTGTCGACCGCATCAAGGTACGCAGCCAAATATTACCTTAAAATTTCGACTCGGCAATGCGCTATCGCCGGAATGGATGGCTCACCGGCAATTCAGGGTAAAACGGAACCGGGCATCACGAGGCCTTTGATGAAGCGGCAAACGGTCAAATTAACTCTCCTTGGCTCAGCGCTCGGGAAACTGAGGGACTTCTTTTCCTCG
This sequence comes from uncultured delta proteobacterium, assembly GCA_963826655.1. Lineage (GTDB taxonomy): Bacteria > Desulfobacterota > Syntrophobacteria > Syntrophobacterales > Syntrophobacteraceae > SbD1. Next base: position 2,037 of record CAWGZP010000213.1, on the reverse strand, counting down.
AATGGCGATGATCCCGGCGGTAAACTGAGAGCCGAGCTATTTGATCCTTCCTATTACCTTCTGGCCAATCCCGATCTTGTCGGAATAAGCATCGATCCTCTTCGTCACTACGTCCGGCATGGCTGGCAAGAAGGGCGCAAGCCCAATGCATGGTTTGACCCAGCGCAATACCTTGCCGCCAATCCGGACGTGCGGCTTTCCGGGATGGAGCCGTTGTTGCATTATGTTATTTTTGGAGCGGCCTCCGGGCGAAGGGCTTTTTCCCCGGAGTGCCTAAAGCAGCACGAATCCGCCCTGTCTTCTTCAGCGCACTCACTCATTATCGAAGGCGCGCGGGGCTGTTTAGGCTGCGTTCTGTCATTCAGCCGGCAGGATTATCGACTTCACGTTGGCGGAGTTGAAAATGTGATTGGCGATGAGGAGCGTGCTTTCGTCGAAGCCGGATGGGCCTATCTCCACATCAGCCCCGATCCACCCCTGTCCCGGCTTGCCGAACATGGTCCGGCCGGTGATTTTCGTGTAAGATTGCGGCTGAATGGAGTAATGCTTGGCGTTGTGACTTTTGCGGATCTTCTCGATATCGTCGGCGACCTGAGGCTCGGCCAAGTGGCCGTGGAATTTGTAATCCATCATTTCGCAGGGTTTTCTGCCGGAGCTTCTTCTTGCCGTCTTCAGAGCAAGCGGGGCGGAACGCCCGATTGCCTGGCTGCATGATTTCTTCATGCTGTGCCAAAGCTATGTGCTGCTTCGCAATGATGAATTTTTCTGCAAGGCTCCCCATGCCTCCTCCCTGGATTGCAGAACCTGTTGCTATGGCGTCGGGCTCGCCGCCCACCGCATAAGGATTCGCACTTTTTGCGAGGAAGCTAAACCGGTGATCCTCTCGCCATCTAAAGTCGGACTGGATGTTTTGGAGAGCATGGAAGGTCTGTCGTTTTTACCGGCTGAAGTCTCTCCGCTGGCGCGGCTGGTCGCCGAAAAAGCCACGCCGGATTTTCGGCACGATGCCGGAGAACAGCCATTGCGCGTGGCTTTTCTCGGAGCCAAAGCTCCTCACAAAGGCTGGAAGATTTTTAAGACCTTGGCGCTGCGATTTGTTCAAGACAAACGCTACCGGTTTTATTATTTTGGGTGTTCGAGTGATTCATCACAGGTTGAAGGGATCCATAATATTGACGTTCATGTAACGGTGGAGCATCGCACCGCTATGATCGAAGCGGTTGCCAATGAGCGCATTGACGTTGTGGTCAATTGGTCGCTATGGCCTGAAACATTTTGTTTCACCGTTTATGAAGCACTCGCAGCGGGAGCATATGTAATCGCTCGTTCAGGGAGCGGAAATGTATGGCCGGTCATCCGGGACAATGCCCCTGATCAAGGAATGCTGGTTGCGGATGAACATGCTCTTTACGCAGTATTCGAAAGCGACGAGCTTGGGGCGCGGTGGGGTTCGGCCCTACGGCGGCGGCACGTTCCTCAATTCCGCCCTGGTGCGGCGGGTTGGTTGCCGGGCGACAAATGCTGAAAACTTCCCGGTTAAGTTTTTATTCCCAGCCGGATAAATGATCCAAATGCGACCGAGTCAGACTTTCACATGGGGCTAAGAGGGTTTTTGAGAGGCAGGAAACAAGGGGATTGGAGCGCCGTACGGACGGCCGAGGATATCCCTTTTCTCGATTTTGCGGCGCGTAATTTCGATCCGGACTGGTACCTGGAAAGGAATCCCGATGTCGCGGCGAGCAATACGGATCCCTTTACCCATTGGCTTAAGCACGGATTGCACGAAGGCCGGACTTTCGGAGCCGAATTGGACATCCGGCGATTGGATGCCGGCCAAACCGCTCCCGCTGCTTCTGTAGAAAAATTTGAATATGGCGGTTCGACTTTCCTTATCCGTCGCCGCGATCGGCGGGAAGATGATGAATTCATCACGTTCGCGAAAAATATCTTCGATCCGGAATGGTATCTGTCTGCCTATCCCGACGTTCGGATCGCCGAATTTGAGCCGTGGCGGCACTGGATAACCCATGGCTTGTG
>CAWGZP010000212.1:0-4310 GCA_963826655.1 uncultured delta proteobacterium | reverse complement strand
TACTCAGATTATTGCCCCTTGCCCGCCTCCTATATGTCTGAATACTCCGTGCTGGGGCTTGTTGTTGATAAGCTTGATCGGGCTATCCAGACACTGAGCGGCCATGGACTCTATGTTACCAGACAGGTGTTTGGCGCTGAGCTGGAAATGAACAATTCTGCACGGGTCCCTGAAATAGTCAAAATGCTTTTAGAGGCTGGAATCTACTGTTCGATGGGTGACGTGATCGATTCAGTTTACCAAGGCTGATGAAGGGGATTCCGGCCAGGTTGGTTGGCATTCCACGCGCATTTACGGGCCGCACCCATGTTCGCTACACTTTTCTTGCATCGGCTGTAGTGGATGGGGTCGGGCCAAAAATAGCGACTAGGGGTCGGGCCAAGGCAACTACTTGCATCTGTTGTAATAATTATAAAATGCCCCCTTTTTAAGGGCTTAAAATGCCGTTTTGGGCATCGAAAAGGCAATTTTAAGGCGGGCTCGATTCTCACACCTTAGAAAGCCAGTTGGTTGAACATGGCTGAAATTGAGTTATCAGTAATCTCAAAACAATGTCTCGACCGCCGCATCGCCACCAGGAAGAGCTTAAAAAGGAAGTCTATGCATTGGTCGAAGAGCGCAACAGAATTAAAGCCACCGTGAACTGGAGCTATAGCAAAATTAAAGCACGACAGAAGCTGGAACGGCATTGCCATATTGCAACGAACTAAGTTGACAAAGTACTAGTGTTGCGTCCCTTAAGTTAGCTCGATATTCTATCGAATGCCATGATCGTTTCTGCCGCCAAGCATTGATACCGCGTTGCGTTCAAAATCCCCTTCTCCAAAGGGTGTAGACCCGGCGTGCCGGTAAGATCACCCCCCTTTTCTAAGGGGGGCAGGGGGGATTTTGGGGTTTGGGGGCCATCCAGAACGCAGCTTTACGTGAGTGCCGCCAATAATAGTTAATTTATGGGACGTCACACTGGCCCCTGCGGACCCCGGTAACGAGGTCGTCCGGGTCACCCGCAGGCACTGATAAACTCGAATATAAACGAATTTGCCATGGATTTTCTTCACTCCCCGCTTCACTCTTCACCGCTCTAAAGGCCCAACCCGCTCAGCCATTCTTCCAATTTTACAGGCAGCTTGGGGGACCAGAACAGTTCGCGGAAATGGTAACCGTATATGGACATGGCGACCACATCGCCGAAAGAGCCGCCGTAGTTGGAAACCGTATTTTTCAAGAGCTTCCAGTAATAGTTCCTGGATTTGTTATCGAGAATCCCGAGGTACCAGAGCGAGCGGATAAAGGCCTGAAGGTCATTGTTTTGCAGGTAAGTCCTGGCCCTGGGACGATAAGTGCGAAGAAATGTAAGTATTCGGTTATAGTACATCTCGGGAGAATAGACGCTGTTCATGACCCAGCGGTAACCCTCGATTATTTTTGCCCGGTCCATCATGGTAGTGAAGTTGAGCGCCCCGCCAAAATCGGTGTTGTTTCCGGAAGACTTGAACAGCATTCTTCCTTCGCTCTCGAGGCGCGAATGGAGCCGGGTTCCCGGGATCGCGGTAAGCAGCCCGACCATGGCGGTCACGATCCCGTTTTTCTGAATGAAATTCACCTGCCTCTGGAAAACGTCCGGCGGGTCGGTGTCGAAGCCGATGATGAACCCTCCCATGACCGCCATGCCGTGGTCATGTATAATGGCGACCGATTCGGAGAGGCTGCGGTTGAGGTTCTGCGCCTTGCCGCATTCCTTAAGACCCGCTTCAACGGGTGTCTCCAGGCCGAGAAATACTTTATTGAACCCCGCCTGCACCATGAGGTTCATTAACTCCGGGTCTTCGGCCAGATTTACGGAAGCTTCGGTAAGGAAGTTCAAACGCCGCAGCCGGCCTTTCTTCCACGCTATGATGCTTCGAAGAAGGCCCTTCACCCTCTCCTTGTTGCCGATAAAATTATCGTCGACAATAAAGACCGACCCGCGCCAGCCTCGTGAGTAGAGCGCCTCCAGTTCGGCCAGCATTTGTTGGTCCGACTTCATCCTGGGGACCCGCCCGTTCATGACGATCACGTCGCAGAACTCGCAGTTGAACGGACATCCCCTGCAATACTGGATAGACATCGACGCATAGTTGTTCAGATTTATAAGTTCCCAAAGGGGAACCGGAACGCCTTCCAGGGAAGGCAGCGCCGAAGCGCGGTAAGACTTCGCGGGCCGCCCCGTTTCGAGGTCCGCTACCAGTTGGGACATTAAAGACTCGGCTTCCCCGAAAACCAGGCAGTCCAGATCGGCGAAATCGTCGGGATAAGCCCGGAAAAGAGGGCCGCCTCCGACCATCCTCACGCCAAGCGCGCGGCAGCGGTCCGCAACCTGCCGGGCAGAGTCCCTCTGGGCGATCATGGCGCTTATGAAGACATAATCCGCCCACTGCAAATCCGCATCTTCGAGTTCGCACACGTTGATATCGACCAGTTTCTTTTGCCAGGACGCCGGGAGCATTGCGGCAACGGTCAGTGCCCCGAGTGGTGGAAAGGCCGCTTTCCTCCGCACGATTCTAAGCGCGTGTTTGAAGCTCCAAAATGTCTCGGCAACGAGCGGGTAGACTAGAAGAATCTTCATGAGGGTCCTCTATGCATGTGGGTAACCGCAAAGGCAGAGCAATAGAATTATAACTTCACATTCTAAATCCAGCCCCTTGTCACGTCAACAAGAGTTCCCGGAGATTCCGGCAGTCGAATTATACAACTCCGATCATTGCTTTTTTGTGGACAATGCCTCACATTTTGGTTACTTGCCTAACGTATTTTGGCAACCTGCCGTCAGCATTTTCACAATAGGGAGGAATTCAAACGGATGGCCCTTGTCGTGCAAAAATACGGGGGGACCTCGGTCGCAGACGCCGAACGGATCAATGCGGTGGCCAGGCGCGTACTGGCTCGCAATAAAGCGGGTGACCAGCTGGTGGTAGTCCTTTCGGCTCGCGCTGGTGAAACTGACCGGCTTACAAAGCTGGGATGCCAGATTACCGGATGTCCCGATCCACGTGAGATGGACGTTCTGCTCGCCACCGGAGAGCAGGTCACGATAGCCCTGTTCTGCATGGCGGTAAAAGCCATGGGGTCCCAGGCTGTCTCCATGACGGGATACCAGGCCGGGATCATGACGGACGGCCGCTTCGGCGAGGCCCGCATAAGCTGGATACAAACCCAGCCCATAATCGATGAGCTGCAGGAGGGCAAAATCGTCGTTGTGGCAGGGTTCCAGGGATATGATGACGACGGTAACATCACTACGCTCGGGCGAGGTGGGTCCGATACAACTGCGGTCGCGCTTGCCGCGGCCCTTGGCGCAAGCGTCTGCGAGATATACACGGATGTGGAAGGCGTCTTTACCGCTGACCCCAACATATGCTCCACGGCGCGAAAGCTCGAAAGGATAAGCTACGAGGAAATGTTGGAGATGGCCAGTATGGGCGCCAAGGTCCTCCACCCCCGTTCCGTCGAATTCGGCATGAAATACGACGTGCCCATCATGGTGCTTTCCTCGTTTATCGACGCTCCAGGGACCCTCGTTACTCGGGAGGACGAAACAATGGAAAAGATGGTGGTTTCCGGAATCACCTGCAATAAGAACGAAAGCCGGGTCACAATTACAGATATCCCCGACCGGCCTGGAGTGGCCGCGAAGGTCTTCAGGCCCATAGCGGCCGCTAATATCATCGTTGATCTCATTGTCCAGGGCACAAGTGGCAATGAGGGCAGGGCGAATATCTCTTTTACGGTTTCCAAGGCCTGTTTCGCTCAGACGATGGAGATTTTGAAGTCGGTTGCGCCCGAGTTGGGCGACTGCCGGGTGCTGGGCGATACCTCGATCGCCAAGATTTCCATCATCGGGCTCGGGATGCGAAGCCATAGCGGTGTGGCGACCAAGATGTTCGAAACGCTTGCCAGGGAAAACATCAATATCAAGATGATAGCCACCTCGGAGATAAAGGTCTCCTGTGTAATAGAAGAAAAGTATACCGAACTGGCCGTAAGGGTCCTGCATGACGCCTTCGGGCTGGAAAAGAAACCGCAAGGAGACGATAGCCTTCAGAACCGGGAAGAAAAGCAATAAAGGCCAGGGGCAGGCCCGGGGGATATGCACGCATGCGGCAAATGCCGGTCCGGGCCTGTTCGGAGTGCTCTGTATCGACGCAAGCGCTTTCCCTCAAGATGGCTCCCCTCGAAGTGATCGGTTTTCAAACTCCGTTGTCCTGTTGTTTCCGCTGCGGCTTTCCGCGCTTCCGTGGGCAATGACGTAAGCGTTCACCACGGAGACTTAA
>CAWGZP010000211.1:0-7533 GCA_963826655.1 uncultured delta proteobacterium | reverse complement strand
CTTCTTCTACCGTACTCGTTTACGACTGTATTGCTCTACTTCCGTGCCCTTTTTACACACCCGGACCAGCGCCTGGACTTGTTGCGGGATGGCTTGGGATCCGTTGGCAAAGTCTTCGTGCTTGCGATCATTATAGACCTGGTCCAGCAGTTCGTCGTCTCTCGATGGTTTTATCCCGGAGAGGCGCTCCTCGTTGCGTTCATCCTTGCTTTTATTCCGTACCTGCTTATCCGGGGCGTTGTGAACAGAGTGGCGCGGGGCAGAAGAGCCTGGAGCATCGGGCGACGAAAGGTCGTGAGGAGAAGTTACAAACACACGAGCTTTGGGCAATTCATGAGGAAAGGACGGATGACCCGGATGGCAGAGCGCAAAGAGGAGATAATCAAAGAGCCTACCAGTGACCAACTCGCCCTGGAGCGCACAATCCTCTCGCACGAACGAACGCTGATGGCCTGGGTCAGAACAGCGACCTCGTTGATTACTTTCGGTTTCACCATTTATAAGTTTTTTCAGTTTGAGCTGCAGGCGGAAAATCACCCTCGGCTTCATGATGTCATTGGACCACGCCAGTTCGCGATATTGATGATCTCTATCGGATTGTTCTCGCTCCTGGCGGCGACAATCGAGTATCGGGTGTACAGAAACGGTCTGCGAAGACGGCACTTAGGGACCCCTCCTTTGACGCTGGTGGGAGTGGTCGCTGCATTGGTGTCATTCCTCGGGCTTGTGGCCCTCGCCGCAGCCCTTTTCAGGTTGTAACCACCGCATCGTAACCTTCTTTCGCACGACGAGCCGGCTAAAGCTCGTTGGTTGCGCGACTTCAACGGAGAATTCGGATGAAAATCAATCGACACGGTTCAGCCCAATGGCAGGGCGGCATCAAAGACGGCAAGGGTGCGATCTCCACCGAGAGCGGCGCTCTGAAGGCCTACCCTTATGGCTTTGCGAGCAGGTTTGAAGGCCTGCCGGGAACCAATCCGGAGGAATTGATCGCCGCCGCACACGCCGGCTGCTTCACCATGGCTTTTTCGCTTATCCTGGGCGAGGCAAAGCTCACGGCCGAGCATATGGAAACCTCCGCCCAGGTCACCCTGGAGCAGGTTGAAGGCGGATACGCCATCACGGCGGTTCACCTGACGCTCAAAGCCAAAATCCCGGGCGCCGACCAGGCGACGTTCGAAAAACTCGCCAACACGGCGAAGGCCGGATGTCCCGTCTCCAAGCTGCTCAAGGCTGAGATCACACTGGACGCCGTCCTGGTGTCTTAGCGCTGCCGGTTAATCGGGAAAGCTTGCCGGGCCTGAGAATTGGGTTCGGCAAGCCGGAGAAGGGTGGCCGGGCATCTCACGAAGTGGTCCACCGATGTGATCCAAGGGGCTGGAACAAAATTATGGGATCGCGATAAAATCGCAAAGTCGAGTGGTGACTATGTTATTACGACCGTGAGCATGTAAATCGGCGGGATGCAGCCCTCACAGCGCGATGCAAGGCAGCTGTGGCCAGTCTCAGTTCATTATTTGCGAGCTGCAAGGTTCGACGGGCCGGTTAAGCTCCTCCCTGACAGCCAGTCCCAATTTCTCCAGTATATAGGGTTTTTTCACGTAAGTCCCCGCGCCCAATGCCTGTGTCCTGCTCACCCGTTCGGTCTCAGAATAACCACTGACGATGATCGCCCTCTGGTGAGGATGGGTCTCAATTATTTTGGCATATGTGTCGAGGCCATCCATGCCGGGGTCCATGATCATATCCAAGACAAGCAAATCAACGGCGTTTTGCTGTAGATACTCCACCGCTTCTTGACCGCCGGCAACACTCACGACATTGTAATTGAGCTTCTCGAGCATTGCTCCGGCGAGTTCGCGCTGCTCTTTTACGTCATCCACAATCAGGATGGATTCGGCGTTCCCCATGTATCGAGCAGCGGATATGGGAACCTGTTCCCGGGTTATTTCCGCTCTTGTTACAGGAAAATAAAGGGTGAAAACGGTTCCTTTGCCTTCTTGACTTTCCACATTGATATATCCCAGATGGTCCTTTACCGTACCCCAAATCACAGCCAATCCTAAACCTGTCCCGCTTCGGCCCATGACTTTTTTCGTATAGAAAGGCTCGAATATGCGCTTCATGTCGCCGGCTGGTATCCCTTCACCCGTATCCGATACAGACAGAACGACATAGTCTCCCTCCCGGACCTCATCGTACCCGGAAACAGGTTTATCCAGATACTTGTTCCCGGTCTTAATGGTGATTGCGCCGCCTTGGTACATGGCTTCAGCGGCATTACTCACCAGGTTCATCAGCGATTTGCCGAGATGCACATCAGAACCCGATATATTAAGAAGGGGCACTTCCAAGTCGGTTTTGAGCCGAACGTCGGGATGATAGGAAGAGAGCTTGGCGAACTCGGGTGAGTTCCGGCATTCCAGAACGATATTATTCAAATTCAACACTTTCCTGTTGGAGACCCCTCTTCTCGCCAGGGTCAGGAGATCCTGGACAATCGCGGCTGCCCTCTGGCCACCCTTGAGAATCTCCCTGGCTTTCGACCTTGCCGAACCGGACTCACCGGCATCATTTAGAAGCATCTCGGAATAGCCAACGACAACACCTAGAACATTGTTGAGATCATGGGCCACTCCACCGGCCAAAGTGCCCAGGGCCTCCATTTTCTCGGCACGCTGCAAACGATCTTCCAGCTTCCTTCGTTCTTCCTCTGTCCGCTTGCGCTCCGTGATGTCACGAGTCATATTGAGAATTATGTCTTCCTGGTTGATGTGTAAAATCCGAGCGGACATCAGGCCGACTATGATTCTTCCATCCTTTCCGCAGAACCTGGCTTCGAAGTTTTCTACAAAGCCGGTGCTCCTGAGGCCGGCGACGAGGTGTTCCCTATCTTTGGGGTCATCCCAGACGCTTAATCCAAGGGAAGTCTTTCCAATGACGTCATCACGCGTATAGCCGGTGATCTTGGTGAAGCCGTCATTTATATCGAGATACATTCCATCGGAAGCTCGATTGATATTTATCGAGTCCAGACTTGTTTGGAATGCCAGCCGGAACTTTTCCTCACTTTCTCTCAGTGTCTCCTGCGACAATCTTGCGCTCGGCATTTTCCTTGCCAAGGCTGTCATTTGCCCGTCTCACTTCATCGAGAAGTTTCAGGTTTTCAAATTTTAGAGAAATCGCAGAGGTGATGAACCTGTTGTGTTTGGAAGAATAGCCGCTCACGGTTAATGCGTAAATGATGATCAGAAGGCCCAAGGTATACGCGAATTCTCCACCTTCGATAGCGAAGCGGATGACGTAAAACAGCGCTGCCGGCCCGACCCATGCGGTGGGGGCAAATCTTATGGGCGAATGAGATATCGTTGTCGTTGCGGCAAGACTGCCCATTACAAGGACAAAGAGGCATATCAGGGCGGGATTACCGGCAGGGAAAATGATATGAGCGGAGAGTCCCCAAACAACCCCTGAAATCAGGGCCAGTATCAAATAGGCGTTTCTCCAGGGTTCCGCGGCAAATGAATCCTGCCGAACTTTGCTAAACCTTTGGTAAAACAGGGTCTCGCTTACGACAGTCAACAAGACCAGCGTAATCCAGCCAAAATTGTTTGCATAAGGGACGATGCCACGCACAACATAGCAAAGGATGAGAGCAACGATTAAGGATGCCACTTGCTTCGCCGGAAGCTGCTCCATTGCGAGCCGGATTTGTTCCCTCAGGATGCTCGCCCCCGGCTCCGTGTTCGTCTCGACTCCGTCACAGGCGTTCCATTGCCCGCCAAGTCTATCATCGCCCCGCAACATGATTTTCTCCAGTTAGCGATGCAAGTGGACGTTCCGAGTCCACTTGCATCACGATTTACCCCGATAAAAAGATGATTCGGACCCGATGGCCCGGTCAGGACTCTCGCGCTCGGAGGACCTTGTGAATCGACTCGGCAATCTGTTTCATGCTAAATGGCTTCATCACTAATTCCACGCCAAGGTCTGTGAGGCCTTCCGGTGTGATTTTTTCACTGAATCCGGTGCAGAGGATGATTGGTATATCAGGTCGAGTCTGGTGGATTTCTTTGAAAAGATCCAACCCTGTCAGCTTCGGCATCGTGTAATCAGTCATAACCAGGTCGAACGCGCAGGGCCTGGAACGAAAGATTTCAAGGGCAAGCATACTATCTGTCCGGGGGGTAACCTTATAGCCAAGTTGCTCCAGAATCGCCGTCTCCATTTCGACTACGATCCGCTCGTCATCTATGAGTAAAATCCTTTCCGTACCCCTCGGCAGCTCCACTCCGGCCTCGACAGGCGGACCCGCGCCCGCTTCCGTCGCCGGAATGAAGACGCTGAATGTAGTGCCTTTTCCCAGTTCGCTCCGGACGGTCACCGCCCCGCCATGTCGTTTGATTACCCCATGCACGATAGCCAGTCCGAGCCCACTTCCTTTTCCCACTTCCCTGGTAGTAAAATAGGGGTCGAATATGCGCTCCAAAGTTGCTGCGTCCATACCACTGCCCGTATCTGAAACGCACAATTTCAAGTGCGGTCCAGGCTCAAGATCGACGATCGACTGATCGGCCAAGTCACTTTCGCTCAAATCGACACGGGAGAGACTGACCTCCAGAACGCCTCTGCCATCCATTGCATGGGCTGCGTTCGTGCAAAGATTCAGCATCACTTGATGGATTTGAGTCGCATTGGCAATGGCGGCTCCATTTTCTATGTTTTGCCTGATTTCAATAGTAGTTGGAAGCGAGGACCTCAAAAGCTTCAGAGCCTCTATGGCAACAGCGTCAATCTCGACTGGAATCATTTCCTGTCTCGGAGTGAAGCGGCTGAACGCCAGAATCTGTTTCACAAGATCGCCGGCCCTGATCCCGGCATTGAGTATCTGCTCCAACCCGTGCCTGACCGGGCCGAGATCCGGGGTATTTAGCAGGGTCATTTCCGCATACCCGATGATGGGGGCCAGCAGGTTATTGAAATCATGGGCTATGCCCCCTGCAAGGGTCCCTATCGCTTCCATCTTATGCGCCTGTTGGAGTTCACTCTCAAGTCTCACCTCGCGGGTTATGTCACGGCTAACGCTGATATAGTTGGTAATTGTACCCGATTCATCTCTGACCGGTGAGGTGAGCGCCTCGACCTCATAGACCGTGCCCGCCTTTTTCATCGCTTGAACGCGTCCGGACCAGGCTTCACCCCCTTTGAGGGTATCGTAAATTTTTCTGTACAACGCACCGTCATACTTGTCGCTTTTGATAATGCTCGCGGCTTGTCCGATAATTTCGCTTCTGCCGTATCCGGTGATTTTCTCAAAGGCAGGGTTCACGTACTGAACTATAAAGTTCGCGTCAGAAATCATTACTCCTTCGGCAATCTGTTCTATGGCTTTTTCCAAACGCAGGCGCTCCGCTTCGGCCTCCCTTCGTTCAGTGATATCCTCAATAAAACCTTCGAGGTACAAAAGCTTCCCCTCTCCGTCGCGCACAGTCCATGCATGAAGGTTACCCGTGAAGAGGTCCCCATTTTTCCGCCTGTAACGATTTTCCGCACTGATAGGCCCCCCGGCATCAGAAATCAGGCGCACGATTTCAGTTCGACGTGAAGGATCTGCATAGAGGTCAACGGCAACATCATTTACCTGGCTCTTCGCTTCCTCCGGGGAATCAAAACCAAACATCCGGGCATAAGCCGGATTTACATCGATGAGCTTTCCCTCCGGGGTAGACCGGAATATGCCCAGCACGGCGTCTTCGAACAGTCTCCTATATTTGTCCTCGCTTAGGAGCAGGGACTCCCCGGCTTTCTTCCGCTCAGTGATATCACGTACGAAAACGATGGCGCCTTTACTCATCCGGTATCTTATGGATGTGGCACTGGCCTCGACGTAAATGATCGTTCCATCGAGTTTCAGTTGTTTCTGTTCCATCGGAGGGTGGGGTTCGGCTCCCTCGTTAATCGAACGAATGCGCTTAAAAATTTCCCCGCGGTAATCAGGATGGATTCGTTCCACGATGTCGCGGCCAAGCAATTCATTTTCCGATGCCGCCCCGTATAGTCGGACGGCGGCCTCGTTCACGTAGGCAAAACGCTCTTCGATTTGTATAAAAATCGCATCCGGCGCATTTTGCACGAGTGTTCGGAACTGTTCTTCGCTCTTCCCGAGTGCCTCGTTTGCCAGCGTACGTTGAGCAGCCTCCTCCTGCAAACGGGCATTGGCGCTACGCAGGTCTTCAGTGCGTTCGGTGACCTTAAATTCCAAATCGTCTTTGGCCGCCCGGATCGCCAGGGTGGCCTCGGCAACCGCCGTCCTGAGCTTCAGCGGATACCTCAGCAGCCCCCACAATACCAGCCCGACACTCAGCCACATAAGGGTCGAAAGGCCCCAGATCGTGCGTAAGTCGGGAGAAGCCGTCCAACCCGCCACCGGTACTGCGGCCAGTTGCCAGGAACCGCCGGGCAGGACGACATCGAATTTCACCGGATTTTCTTGAAAAACGGCAGAGTCGCCAAAGATGACTTCCCCTTGTTCACCCAAACCATCCTTGCCCCGAATGACCAGGCGGGCGTTTTTCAGCTCGGAAAGCCCGGCCTCACGAAAGACGATGTCAGAATCGACAATGATCGTCGACAGCCCCCAATAGGCATCAGCTTCGTGTTCATTGCCCCTGTTCGCAATGAACACGGGGTTTCTGTAGATGATTCCCATACCCCCCTGAAGCAGTCTGACAGGACCAGCCACTACAGTTTGTCGGGATTCTACGACCCTCTTTATTGCAGGCAATTGTTCCTGCGGAAGCTCCCATAGAAGCCTTAGGCCTGGAATACCGTCATTACGAAACATGGGATAAACATGGGTGATTACGTTATCTTTTGCCAGTTGGACCGCAAGAATGCCCGGCTGTGAATCGACAATGACTTTGGCAAGGGAATCGAAGTCATCGGAGCTGATGTCGGGGTGGATGGAGACGTAAACTGACAAACTGCGAATAAGGAGCAAGCGGGAGTTGAGGATAACCTCAAGATCCGCCCTGGCCATGCTGAGGGAGTCAATGATGCCTGCTCTTTGATTCTCACTGAACCGGGCGTTCTCACTTTGGGTCAGTACCCAGGCCAGGGGAAGAGTCACGCAGGCAGAAGCAATTAATGCAAACGCAAGGGTTTTTAGACTACGCTTCCAGGCTATTCCCATTGTGAGCCTTGCTCCGCAGCAAAGAGGCGAGTTCATGATATCCCGGCAGATCTGTCGGACGAGCTGCCGGCGCTTTGGCAATGGGCACCCAACGGAGTCGTTCAGCGAAACATAGTTCTCACGCCAGGAAGCTTTCCCGTGCTCTTATATTAGGAATCGACATAATCTTTATTACCCTTAAACGAAAAGCAATCTCCGGCGAAGCCGGGAGATCTTGCCGGATGAGTGTCGTACATTACGTCTGTGTGCGGCCGGGGCGCCCCGAATCATGGTAAGCGTTCACCACGGAGACTGGAACGTAGTACACTGCAATCCGAACATTCTCATTCTTGGTGTATTCT
>CAWGZP010000210.1:0-7188 GCA_963826655.1 uncultured delta proteobacterium | reverse complement strand
GAAAATGGCCGCGCTGCCGCGGCGGTCACATCCGGTGTCTGCCGAACCATCGACGCAGCCTGAAGCTCGGACTCGAAGTCCGTAATTACGGCTTTCACCGCTGCTGCCGTCTGCGTGTCGAGCGTCACGTTGACACCTGAAGCTGGCCCCTGCGACGAAGCCCGCGTGAATCGGCCGCACCGAAATCGAGGGCGGCGAACCCGGCCGCCATCGATTTATGGCGCCTATCACCAGCATCGTCGTGCTCATCCAACGGGTTTCCCCAAAGAGGATTCCACAATGACTTCTCTCGTGACATACCGGCCGCCGCGGCCGGCCTCAGACCTTGATGTTGCGTTCGCCGACTTCCTGCGCGTCGACGTGGCCAGTGGTGATGCCTCCGACGACACCATCCGCAACTACGGCAGCGAGGTCGAGGTGTGGGTCGTGTGGTGCCTCCAGCAGGGCTTCGATCCGGCGACCGTGACAGTGACGCACGTCAAGCGCTACCCGCAGGCACTGGTCGAGGCCGGCTACAACCCCATCACCATCCGCTGGAAGCTGTCCATCATGCGGCGCTTCTACGAGGCCGCCCGCAACGCCCGGTTACGCCCGGACAATCCCGCCGCCGACATGAAGCCCCATATCTTTGTGACCTGTTGCAGACTATAATGAATCTGGTGGGCCGCAGCGATCAAAGGGACGTTCCAGCCGCTTAGCCCGCCAGGCTTGCCGTTGCCGCCGCTTGCCCCTAGCCTTCTGCCGGCGCGGTTTGCATTAATTCGTTCAAACTCCATTCTTATAATCATGGTTCCAACTTTACAATTGAACGAAATTTAGCCGGGATTGTGACAGACGATCTCACTTGCAAGGTGGTATTTCCCAGACCGCTTACGATGCGCATGCAATTGAGAGTGTCTCAGTGTACCAACCTGTCTCAAATAGATCTTGAGACACTCTAATTGTGACCAGTCAACATAAATTCGCACCTGGTTGTCCCAATGTGTCTCAGGATACATCTTGTCACAGTGCCAGCTGATTTCTAAGTATCGGATATTGTTTGTTATGTATTTGGCATGCTCCTTGCGTAAGTGGCAAGAGCGAAAGAGTGATTAAGCAGGTCCAGGAATATGGAAAGAGTTGCCAGCCGGCTTACATTATAAGCCATTTTGGAATTACCTTGTTTTTACTACCAATCAGGGAGGAAGTCGATGCCGGACGATCTGTTAGAGAAGGGTGCAATTCTGCAACGTGACAAGGAAACCTATGCCATCGCACCACACATACCAGGTGGCATAATTACGGATTTTGCGCTGTTGCGGAAGATAGCCGATGTCGCGGAAAAATACGGAGCACAAGCCATCAAACTGACCTCTGCCGAGCGGTTTGCGATTGTTGGGCTTCAGGGGAAAGATTTGGATAAAGTTTGGCAGGAACTGGATATTACACCTGGGGCCGCCATAGGCCTGTGCGTGCGTTCGGTTAAGATTTGCCCCGGAACGACGTTTTGCCGAATTGGCATGCAGGATGCGGTAGGCGTAGGATTGAAACTTGATAAGGCGTATCATGGGCTCAATCTGCCCTACAAGCTCAAAATGGGCATCTCCGGGGTGTCCCCACAACTGTTCGGAAGCCTCCATTAAAGACGTAGGCTTAGTGGGAACCGCAAAGGGTTGGCGTGTCCTGGCGGGCGGTTTTGCGTCCGGTCCAAAACCCAGGCTTGCGGATGTTGTTGCAACGGATCTCGATGATGGCGCCGCCATAGCCCTCGTCGACCGGATCATCGATTGGTTTCGGCAGGCCGCGAAGCCAAAGCGATTGGGCCGGATCGTCGATGATATCGGTTTCGCCAAATTTATGGAAGAGCTTGGGCTGCCCCGGTAAGGCAATCAACGACCTCAGGCCCCAAGGGATGAAAGCATAAAAGTGGAATCGCTACTATCCGTCTAAAAGTAGTCAGTAGAGGGTGGGCAAAGTTCCTCTACGCCCACCCTCTAAAGGCGGAATCTGCAATTGTTATTCGGGCATGAAACACAGGAAGACCAATTCGTCACTTGCGGGGATTGTGATCTGTCGGATCTCCTGCATTTGGGTAAACCGATGTTCCAAGATGATGCGTTCCGTCCGACTCTAAGGACAGTATCCTATTGTGGAAATGCTTCAAATCCGCGCGGTGGGCGATGCTTACGATAGATGTGTTCGGGAGGAGTTTCCCGATCATGGAATAGAGGTAGTCCTGCGTGGCATCGTCCAGGGCGGAAGTCGCCTCATCGAGAAATAGCCATGCCGGTTTGCAAAGCAAGGCTCGGGCGAAAGCAAGGCGTTGCTGCTCTCCCGGGGACATGAGCTGTTCCCAATGGGCGAATTCATCCATGCGCACGACGAAATCTCCCAGGCGGCAGGACTCCAACGCCTCTTTGATCTCCAGGTCACAAAAAGTTCCCGGTTTTTCCGGATAAGAAATCGCATCGCGCAGGGTCCCGATCGGCAGATAAGGCTTCTGGGGAAGAGAAAGCCTACTGGCGCCTTGGTGAACGCCGATCGTACCGGAACCAAACGGCCAAATGCCCGCAATTGCACGAAATAGTGTGCTCTTTCCCACTCCGGACGGTCCCCTGACTAATAACCTGTCGCCGGCAGAAACGCTCATGGTAAGGTTATTGACCAAAACACGTCCATCGGGGAGCCTGAGATTCAAATTATCGATCGAAAGCTCCGGGCTATCCTCCGCGGTTACCCGTAAGTCGGCAAGTTCGCCTTGTTCAGGCTGGGTCTTACAGATAGCTTCATGAAAGTTAGTCAGACGATCCACACTTGATTTCCATTCTGCGAACGGCCGGTAATTATCGATAAACCAGCTCAAAGCATTTTGAACATTGGAAAAAGCCGAAGCGATCTGCATCAGCCCTCCCAGTTGAATTGCGCCGGAAAAAAAGCGGGGTGCGGCTACCAGGATGGGGAAAATGATCGCAATCTGGGAATAGCTTGCAGTAAACCATGTCAGCCGTTTCTGACACTTCATGATCTTCCACCAGTTCCTGAGGATTTCCACAAAACGCGAGTTGAGATTTTCCTGTTCCGATGTTTCACCCCTGTAAATGGCGATCCCCTCGGCGTTTTCCCGTACCCGCACGAGACCGAAACGGAAGTCGGCCTCATAGCGCTGCTGCTTGAAATTGAGATTGATGAGCGCCTTTCCTATCCAGTGAGTCAGGTAGCTGCCAAAAAACGCGTAGGTGAGTGCAACCCAGACCATGTATGCCGGGATGATTATGTCGTGTCCACGGAGCGTAAAGCTCAGATCTCCCGAAAGCACCCACAAAATGCCGGTAAAAGATGCGAGGGTCACCACGGAACTGAGCAGTCCCAGGGACAGGGTCAGCGCTCCACTGGTGAAGAGACGGATATCTTCCGCAATGCGCTGGTCGGGGTTATCTGTCCCGTTTCGTTGAACCTCCATGCGGTAGTAAACCTGGTGAGTCATCCATCGTTCCAGGTATCGCGAAGTGAGCCATCGCCGCCACTTCATCTCCAGCATCTGATTGAGGTAGAGCCGATAGACCGATACGGCAATATAGATGAATGCGAGCACGCTAAATCGCAGCAACTGCGTTTTGAAGGACCCGTAATCCTTATTTTGGATTGAATCGTAGAACAGGCGGTTCCATTGGTTGAAGAGGACCGTCACGTAGACCAGTCCGAGATTTAGCGCGATAATCACGGCCAAAATCCCCCGGCCGACCCACTTCTCTTCGCTCCACCAATAAGGCCCGAGGATCATCCAGAGTGAACGGTAGGAAAGTCTGTTGCAGGAGCTCGAATTTTGCTCGTTCATAGTCCCTTCGCTTTCGTTGGAAAAGCAGACTCAAATCGGCGTCCTCTCACAGAGATGCGGAGAGTTGTTCGGAGCCCGCACAATATCCGGCAAGACTTTACCCGGTAGTCGTTCAGATATCGTGAGTTCAAGTCCCCGTGTGTGTGATCGGCTTGCGCGGAAACGATACGATTAACCAGGACGCCCAAAGCTGTGTACCATATCCTATTCTATGTGGACCATTGTGGTTTTTCGGTTACGGAGGCGGGTGCGACGCCAGCCCAACTCGCAGTCCTCATTCCAATTAGTAAAATCTCCTGATTTGCTCGTATTGTATCGTTATAAAAAGAGATTTACAAGTTTATGGACGGCTGCCCCTTTCGAGAAAAGATAGAGGCGCGTTCTTCGGTCGATTTTGCGGATTCGGGGATGAGGTAGCGGGCAGCGCGACTCACTGCGTTGAGTTGCCGGGCAAACACTTTACGGAAAGCTCACGTCATAGGGCGCACACGCTCGGAAACGGGTTCTGGGGGGTTACACGCGGCATAAGGTATCAAGTAAAGTTAGCGACAGTGCCCCGGAATCCATCTGCCATAGCGATTATAATGACCATGGACCCAGTGCCGATGTTTCCAGTGAGGCCTAATCCATCTCCCATAGCGATTGTGGTGGCCCGCGACCCAGACCTTTCCGCAAGGAGGGTGAGCACCAACATCAACGGCTGTGAAGACAGACAAAAGGGCGAGGCAGACTGCAAAAACCAGCAGTTTGATTTTCAAATTCTCATCCCCTTCTGATTGGATACGATGAGTGGAAGAAAAGGGAAGCACGAAAAAGGTTGAACCCCAAGTGACTTTTTCGGTTTGCCGGCCTTCATCATGTTTGATCCATCCCAGCCTATGCTCTCAACTTCCCATTGAAGATTTGACGCTTCTTTTTTCCGTTGAGCGTTTCGGCCGGGCCTTTTTAGCCTGGCTCCCTACTTCGACCTCTTGGGGTCCACGCCCAAAATATGCACGAAAAAGCAGACTGTCAACGCCGCAAGATCTTTTCTCCTGACAAATTGGAAAAGTTGTAAAATAATTCCAAAAGCACAAACGTCAGGAGAGTTTGCACGGATTAAATGAGAGCTCGAAGCCGGCAGGAAGGTCTGAGTCCGATACGCCCAAGCCGGCACCGCTTTATCGAACGAACCGCAAACAAAATAGCAGAACGATGGCGCCAACGATCGACATAAAAAATCCTGCCGGATGAAATTTCGCGCCCGGCTCCGGTTTCCAGATGATATGGCCTAAGACACCGCCGATGAGTGAGCCTGCAATTCCCACTCCTGTTGTGGCGATGAAGCCCATGTGATCGGCCCCAGGCAACACCGCTCGCGCTATCAAGCCTGCGAAAAACCCCAGGATCACGGACCAAATGAGGTGAAACATTAGTGGCTCCCTTCTTGGAGGCGGTTTCTTCCAAAGAGAAACAAGATCACGTCGCCGCTGGTTCAAATATAGAGCATCGAATCATAACTCCTTCAATGGCTCAGGCGGCTTGTGGCCGCTCATCGCGGCGCCGGCGTCAGGGGTTAGATTTCGCAACGGGAATACGGAAAGTAACGCTATGATCCCTATGATCGCAAAGGCCGGCCAGAAATCATCGGCGTTCAAGGCCGTCTGGTGATGCCAGTGGAGCGTCAGACTGAGTAAAAGGGCACCGGTTCCGACACCAAGACTCAAAAACAATTGTTGCAACATGCTGAACAGGGTCGTGGCGCGACTCATCGACTCGTTCGGCACGTCGGCAAACACAAGCGTATTAAATCCCATAAACTGCAGCGAGCGGAAGAAGCTGCCGACAAGTAAAACCGCCATGATGACGATATGTGGTGTCTCCGGACGAAAGAAACCGCAAGCGATCATGGAAACGGCGCAGATGATCGCATTGCCGATCAGCATAGAGCGAAAACCCAGGCTGCTAATGATAAACCGGGCGAAGAACTTTACAAGAAGCGCTCCAAGAGCAAGGGAAACGGTCAAAAAACCTGATAACAAAGGGCTCAGGCCGAAACCGATTTGAAGCATGAGCGGTAACAAAAAGGGCATGGCGCCGATGCCGATGCGAAACAAAGAGCCGGCCACAATAGACGCGCGAAAAGTGGAAAGCCGGAAAAGGTTCAGATCGACAATGGGCGCAGGCACGCTCCGCGAATGGATGAGATAAAAGACAAAGCAAAGAAGGCCGCCAACCAGGAAAGCGGCAATTCCCCAGGTTGTCAACAGGTTGCGGCCTACGGTCTCAAAACTGATTACCAGTCCCGCCAGGGCTGCGGCCATCAGAATGAATCCGCGAATATCGAGCGGCAGAACCTTTTCCTCGCGAACGTTGTCGATGAACAGGGTGACCAGAACAGTACCCAGAAGTCCGATCGGCAGATTGACGAAAAATATCCAGCGCCAGGAAAAATACGTGACGATCAGTCCTCCCACGGGAGGCCCCAAAACCGGGCCGAGCATGGCCGGCGTGGTCAACCACGTCATGGCGGCGACCAATTTGTGTTTAGGAACCATCCTAAGCACCACAAGCCGGCCGACAGGCATCATCATGGCCCCGCCAAGTCCTTGCACCAGACGCGCACAAACTAGTTGCAACAGGCTTTGTGATAACCCGCAAAGGGCCGAGGCGAGTGTAAAAATAAGGATAGCGGCCCGGAACACCGTGCGCGCGCCAAAGCGATCAGCCGCCCAACCACTGAGAGGGATAAACAGCGCGAGACTAAACAGGTAGGCCGTAATGGCGAGGTTAAGGTGAATCGGGTCAGTGTGAAGCGACCGTGCGATTGCCGGCACAGCGGTCGCGATGATCGACCCGTCAAGTAGCTCCATGAACAGGGCGCTGGCGACGATAAGGGAAACGAGCGTAGTGCGCGGCAACGGGGAAGACATAACGACTAGACCAGAGTTTGAACGATTTCTGAAGCGATCGAGATGAGTTTTTTTGGCACTGGCGAATCCTCTGCGTGAAGGTCGAAGGGAAAATGTAAAGTAAGGGGATTGTATTTTAGTGAGTTCGCGCGCTAATGCAATGACATTTTGATAATCATCTCTTCAGGGCAAGAATCGCTTTCCGGGACAGAATAGATTCGAATGCCCGCATTAATGGGCAAGGCTTCCGCTGGAGCGTGCATAAAAATCATGAATTCATTTCGCTCACTCCTGTAAAACCCAATTTTACAGGTTGAGGCGATATTTCGCAGGAGTGCCCAATTGCCGCATTCATTGGGAATTGGGTAAGCCTTCACCACGGAGACTGAAACGTAGCACACTGCAATCCGAACCTTCTCATTCTTCGTGCATTCTTTGTGTTCTTCGTGATTATGGCGTGCCTTGTCAACACGAAGAGCACGA